>CANSQX010000081.1 GCA_947649225.1 uncultured Flavonifractor sp. | reverse complement strand
GTAGCGGGTTGCAGGTACAGGGCACCGCTAACTCCCCGACTAGTGCGGCCTTGCCGCACGCCGCAGCAAGACTGGTTGTTATTGTACTACACTTCCGGAAAATTATCAATCCTCTTTTTTGTCCGGCGCAAAAAAGTCCGCCCCACCGGCCTCCCGCTCCGTCTGAAAGGCCGCCTCCAGGCAGTCCACCCAGCGCTCCGCCGCCGCCAGATTCTGGCTCCTGAGGGCCGCCAGATAGCGCGTATAGGCCTCCGGCCGGGCCTGCTCCATCCAGTGCAGCGCCTTCTTGGGCCCCCGGTAGCGTTCCCCCGCAATGTCGCAGTAGATCTCCAGACTGTCCGTCAGCAGCCAGTGCCAGCGAAACAGCCCCTCCGCGTCCCCCCGCCCGGCCCGCAGCAGCATCTTCCGGCACCAGGCCGTCAGAACCCGGAGCTCCGCTGTGTCCTTGCCGGGCAGCGCCGCCGCATAGGCCAGCACCCGTTCCCGCAGGGCCGTGCCTATCCCGTTCGTATCCCACGCCACATAGCTGTCCGTGAGCTGGATCAGGTCCCCGCAGTCAAAGTCCGCCCCGAAGTAATCGGCCGGATAGATGAACAGGTCCAGCGGGATCCCATCCACCAGGGCCGCATCGCGGCACTTTTCGTGCTCCCGGGTGATCACCAGCGCGTCAAAATCGCTCCCCGCGCCGTGGGAGCCGTCGGCATAGGAACCGTAGACCACCACCGAAAGCGGATCGTAGGTCTCCCGGATATAGGCCATGATATTTTCCATGTCAACTATTTCTCCTTTACAGATTTCCAGGCCAGGACGACGGTACCACAATCTCCCCCCGGGGCACCTTTTCCCAGGAAAACACCGCCGCCAGCTCCCAGGCAGAGCAGGGCTCCGGCCGGTTCTGCTGTCCGGCCAGGAAGGCCAGAAAGCCCACCAGCTCCTCCGGGGTGCAGCGCGCCCGCAGGGCCCCCATATCCAAATCCCGGTCCCGCTTGGAGAGCCGCCGCCCGTCCGGGGCCGTCAGGAGGGGCACGTGGTAAAAGGACGGCGGCGTGAGCCCCAGCACCTCATAGAGCCAGAGCTGCCGGGGGGTGGAGCTGCACAGGTCCTGCCCCCGGACCACCTGGTTCACCGCCATGGCCCCGTCATCTGCCACCACCGCCAGCTGATAGGCGTACACCCCGTCCGACCGGCGGACCAGAAAGTCCCCGCAGTCCCGGGCCAGGTTTTCTACATAGGGGCCCAACACGCCATCTGTAAAGGCAACTTTCCTGTCAGGTACAGCCGCCCGCCAGGCCGGACGGCGGCGCTCCGCCCGGGCGGCCCGCTGAGCAGCGCTCAGTTCCCGGCAGGGACAAGCCCCGGTATGCTCCCCCTCCCCCCGGTGGGGGGCGGAGGCCGCCAGACGCTCCGCCCGGGTACAGAAGCAGGGGTAGACCAGCTCCCGGGCCTCCAATGCGGCAAAGGCCGACTCATAGCGCCCGGTGCGCTCGCTCTGGCGGTAGGGGCCGTGAGGCCCGCCTTTGCCATAGCCCTCGTCCCAGTCCAGACCCAGCCAAGCCAGATCTCCGGCCAGCTGAGCGGCATATGCCTCCCGGCAGCGGTCCGGGTCCAGGTCCTCCATCCGCAGCGCCAGCGTTCCCCCCGCCGCCCGGACCGACAGCCACGCCAGCAGCGCCGAAAACAGATTCCCCAGGTGCATCCGTCCGCTGGGACTGGGGGCGAACCGCCCCCGTACCGCCGTGCTCATCCGCATGTCCCCCTTTTCTCCGGCCCATCTTATCACGCCGGGGGGCAAATGTCCAGACAATGGATCGGACTGGAGGTATCCTCTCGCGCGCATTTTATAACAGGAATGATTGGCAAGGGTGGCGCCTTGTGCTTACCCATCCATCAGGGCTCCCAGAACGGAAGCCAAGACAGGAGCTCCCCCCAAACTCCCCCTTGTGTATTCGGGCCGTATCCTGTATAATAGAAATCCATATCCCGCACCACCACCCTGCAAAGGAGGCCCTCTATGGCGCGATACGGCTTCATCCACGACAAGCTGGACATCAAATTTCTGATCCTCTATCTGATGGCCCGGGTGGCCGCCCCGGTGGATTTCGCCATGCTCACTGATCTGGCCATGTGCGATGCAGGCGTGGACTACTTCGAATTTGCGGAGGCCGTCTCCGAGATGGTGGAGACCGGGCACCTGGTTCTGGAGGGCGACCGCTACGCCATCACCGGCAAGGGCCGCCGGGACGGCGCGGCCTGCGAGAGCAGCCTGCCCTACTCGGTCAAGCGCCGGTGCGGCGCAGCGCTGGCCAAGGTCAACAGCGCCCTCCGGCGGGACGCCCAGGTCCGGGCGTCCATTACTCCCCACCCAAGCGGGAGCGGTTTTCTGGCCGATCTGGCTCTGGACGATGAGAACGGCGGCCTTTTTACCCTGTCCCTTTTCTGCCCCACCCAAGAGCAGGCCGGCCGGGTGTGCGCCGGTTTCAAGGCCAGGCCAGAGCGGATTTATAACGAGGTTCTGGAGGCCCTGCTGGCCCAGGACGAGGACGGATAAAACAGCGCGCGTCCCCCAACACCGGGGGACGCGCATTTTGCACTCCGCCGCCCCTACAGCAACGGCGCGAAGACCCGGAGCACCGCCCGCAGCAGGCGGCGTGGCCAGGGCTGATCCTGGCACTGCTTCAGGGTGATCTCCATGCTCTTGGCCTGGGTGGCCAGAAAATCCCGCTTGATGTCCAGAACCGCAGGGTCCCGGCACAGCCATACCCCATCTTCAAAATGGAGAAACATACTGCGGTAGTCCAGATTGACCGAGCCCACCATACCATAGCGGTCGTCCACGGCGACGTTTTTGGCGTGGAGGAAGCCGGGGGTATACTCAAAAATCCGGACCCCGGCCTCCAGCAGGGCCGCGTAGTGGGACCGGGTGATCTCAAATACCAGCTTTTTGTCCGGGATGTGGGGGGTGAGGATCCGCACATCCACCCCCGATTTGGCGGCGTTGCACAGGGCCGTGTTCACACTGTCGCTAACAATCAGGTAGGGCGTGGTGAGGTACACATACCGCTCCGCCTTGCTGATCAGGTTCAGGTACACCGTCTCCCCCACCGGCTCGTTGTCCAGGGGATTGTCGGTATAGGGCTGCACACAGGATCCGGCGCCCTGCCCCCAGCCGCCGGGCCGGACCGCAGGCCGGTACTGCTCGTAGTCCTCATCCGCCCCCCGGATATACTCCCACAGGGTCAGAAACATCACCGTCATGCTCCAGACCGCGTCCCCCTGGAGGAGAATCGCGCTGTCCTTCCAGTGGCCGAACCGGCTTTTGACATTGATATACTCGTCGGCCAGGTTGACGCCCCCCGTGAAGCCGGTGTGCCCGTCGATGATGCACAGCTTACGGTGGTCCCGATTGTTCAGGCGGATGGACAGGACCGGAATAAAGCGGTTGAAGACGCAGCAGCGGATACCCTTGGCCTCCAGCGTCCGGTTGTAGTGCATGGGCAGCTTGAAGAGGCAGCCCACATCATCGTAGATAACCCGTACATCCACTCCGGCGGCCGCTTTCTCCTCCAGCACCGCCAGAATGGCGTCCCAGAACACCCCCTCTTCGATGATGAAGTACTCCAGGAAGATATACCGCTCCGCCCGGCGCAGCTCCTCCAGCATCCGGGGAAACAGGTCGTCCCCCAGGCCGAAGTACTCTGCGGCGGTATTCTGATAGACCGGGCAGTGGGCGAAGCGCTCCAGGTAGGCGGCCTGGGTCACCGCGTCCCGGCCGCAGCCGGCCAGCGTCTCCGCCTTAAAGTCCCCCTCCAGCACCTGGACAGTCTTCTGTGCAATCCCCTGAAGCCGCCGCTGCATCCCACGAGTCATGCGGTTGCCGCCGAAGATCAGATAAAGCAGCCCGCCAAAGACCGGGAAGATCATGATTGGGATGATCCAAGCGATCTTATAGCCCGGGTCGATCCCCTTGGATACGATTCCAATCACCGCCGCCACCGAGACCGCCAGCATAATCAGATAAAAATAGGCAAAATAGCTGGAAAAGCTGACGATCACCACCACCAGCAGCAGGAGCTGCACCACAATCAGCACCGCCACCAGCACCACCCGGTGAAACAGCAGTGAGGCGGCTTTCTTGATATTCATAGGCTGTCCTTTCCCGATTCCGCAGCCGCCCGCCGGGCGGCATGTATAAAAGCCCCTATTTCACCACGACGTTTTCTTGGCCTAACAGCTCCTCCAGCTCCCGGACCAGGGCCGGGTGAACCACGCAGGGGGTCCCCAGGCGCTTGCCGGTGTCCTCAAATTTGACCACCATCTGATCCTCTCCGGGGAACATGATGAGCACGCGGCGGATGGTCTCAAACCGCAGGTCGCTCCGGGCGGGCAGGCGGATGTAGAGCTTTTTGCCGCCCTCCGCCCCGGCGGGACCGGCCTCCTGCTCCGTCAGGGGGCGGGCCCGGTCGCACATGAGCTGCGGGGCTTTCTCGTCCCGCACCGAGATCCGCCCCTCGGCCAGCAGGGGAACCCCCTCCTTGAGCCACGGCCCGCACTCCCCCAGAGTCCGGGAGAAAACCAGCATCTCCATGGCCCCAGAGTCATCCTCCAGGGTCACATAGGCCATCAGGGTGTTGCTGCGGGTGGTCTTGGTCTTGGAGGCGGTCACCACCCCGGCCACCGTCACCCGCTGGCCGTCCTGATAGGTGGAGGGCCCCCCCTCCCGGGCAAAGTCCCCCAAAATAGCCCCCAGGGGGGCCGCCTTGTGCCGCTTAGCCAGGGCCCGGTACTCATCCATCGGGTGGCCGGTAAGGTAGAGGCCGGTGGTCTCCTTCTCCATCGCCATCAGCTCCCGGCTGGAGTACTCGGGGATATCGGCCAGGACCAGCTCCGGGGCGCTCTGGGGCCCCTCTCCCCCGCCGCCGAACAGGTCGTACTGGCCCTCCAGATTTTTCCTGCGGGTCTGGGCGATGGAGTCCACCACCTGCTCGTAGGCGTTCATCAGCTGGGAGCGGCGGGCCCCCATGCCGTCAAAGGCCCCGCATTTGATCAGGTTCTCCAGCACCCGCTTGTTGAGATCGGCGTCAAACATGCGGCGGCAGAAATCGGGGAAGGAGGCAAAGAGGCCCCCCCGCTCCCGTTCAGCCAGCACATCGGTGACAAATCCCCGCCCCACGCCCTTCACTGCCACCAGGCCGAAACGGATGGCCGCGCCGGAGACCGTGAAGTCGGCCCCCGACTGGTTGATATCGGGGGGCAGCAGAGGGATGCCGCACTCCTTACACTCGGCAATATACTCGGCCACCTTCTCGCTGGAGTCCAATACCGAGGTCAGCAGGGCGGCCATATACTCCTTGGTGTAGTGGCACTTGAACCAGGCGGTCTGATAGGCCACGATGGCGTAGGCCAGGGCGTGGGCCTTGTTGAAGGCGTAGTTGGCAAAGTCGTAAATCTCGTCGTAGATGTCCTGGGCGGTCTGCTCCGGGATGCCGTTGGCGGCGCACCCGGCGATGCTCCGTGCGGGATCCCCGTGGAGGAAGGCCTCACGCTCCCGCTCAATATCCTTGACCTTTTTCTTGCTCATGGCCCGGCGCACCATGTCGGCCTGGCCCAGGGAATACCCCGCCAGGCGGCGGAAGATCTCAATCACCTGCTCCTGGTAGACAATACAGCCGTAGGTGATGGACAGAATGGGCTCCAGCAGGGGGTGGCGGTAGGAGACCCGGTCCGGGTTTTTGGCGCAGTCCAGGAACTTGGGGATGGAGTCCATGGGACCGGGCCGGTACAGGGCAATGATGGCGCAGATGTCCTCGATGCTCTTGGGCCGCAGGCCCACCCCCACCCCGGTCATGCCTGCCGACTCCATCTGGAAGACCCCGGAGGTCTTGCCGTCGGAGAGCATCTGAAAGACCTCCGGGTCGTCGTCTGGGATGTCCACCAGGGTGAAGCCGGGGCGGCCGGCCTGCACCATCTTCACGGTGTCGTCCAGGATGGTCAGGTTGCGCAGGCCCAGAAAGTCCATCTTCAGGAGGCCCAGCTCCTCCAGGGTGGTCATGACGTACTGGGTGACCACCGACTCGTCGTTTTTGGCCAGGGGCACGTAGTCCACCACCGGCCGGCGGGTGATCACCACCCCGGCGGCATGGGTGGAGGCGTGGCGGGGCATCCCCTCGATGGACCGGGCGGTGTCGATGAGGGTTTTGATCCGCTCATCCCCCTCATAGGCGTCCCGGAGGGGCTTGGAGAGTTTCAGCGCGTCGTTGAGGGTGATATGCAGGTTGCCGGGACCGCCGGGGACCTGCTTGGCCACCGTGTCCACGTCGGCATAGGGGATGTTCAGGGCCCGGCCCACGTCCCGGATGGCTCCCCGGGCCGCCATGGTGCCGAAGGTGACGATCTGGGCCACGTGGTCCGCGCCGTACTTGTCCTGGACGTACTCGATGACCTCCTGGCGGCGGCGGATGCAGAAGTCAATGTCGATATCGGGCATGGTGACCCGCTCCGGATTCAGGAAGCGCTCGAAATAGAGGCCGTATTTCATGGGGTCCACGTCGGTGATGGACAGGCAGTAGGCCACCATGGACCCGGCCGCCGAGCCCCGGCCCGGACCCACGGGGATCCCCCGCCCCTTGGCATAGCCGATGAAATCGGAGACAATCAGGAAGTAGTCCACAAAGCCCATCTGCCGGATGACCCCCATCTCGTAGGTGAGCCGGTCCTGATAGCCCGGGGGGTTATCCGGGTAGCGGCGCCGGAAGCCCTCCTCGCAGAGCATCTGAAAATAGGCGTCCCCGTCTGTGTAACCCTGGGGCAGCCTGAACTCAGGCAGGTGGTGGACGCCGAACTGGAACTCCACCTGGCACTGGTCCGCGATTTTCTGGGTGTTGGAGACCGCCTCCGGGTACTCGGGAAAGAGCGCGGCCATCTCCTCCTCTGATTTGAGATAGAATTCCTCGGTCTCAAAGCGCATCCGGCCCGGGTCGTCCACTGTTTTGCCCATCTGGATACACATGAGGGTGTCCTGCATGGAGGCGTCCGCCCGGGTGAGGTAGTGGGCGTCGTTGGTGACCACCATGGGAATGCCGGTCTCCCGGTGGAGGCGCAGGATGCCTCGGGCGGCCTCCTTCTGGGCGGGGATGCCGTGGTCCTGGATCTCCAGGTAGAAGCGGCCGGGGCCGAAGAGCTCCGCCATCTCCAGAGCGTAGGCCTTGGCCCCCTCGTAATTGCCGGCCAGGATCTGGCGGGGGATCTCCCCGGCCAGACAGGCCGACAGGGCAATCAGGCCCTCCGTGTGCGCCCGCAGGAGCGCCTGGTCGATGCGGGGCTTGATGTAGAAGCCCTCCACAAAGCCTGCCGATACCAAGCGGCACAGGTTGCGGTAGCCTGTCTCGTTCTCACACAGGAGCACCAGGTGGCGGGACTCTGCGTCGTACTCGTGAACCCGGTCCGTGCGGCTCCGGCCCTGGGGGGCCACATAGACCTCGCAGCCGATGATGGGCTTAAGGCCCTCGGCCTTGGCCGCCCTGTAGAAGTCCACCGCGCCGTACATGACCCCGTGGTCGGTGATCGCCACGGCGGTCTGGCCCAGCTCCTTCACCCGCTTCATCAGGCCCGGAATCCGGCAGGCACCGTCCAGAAGCGAAAATTCCGTATGCACATGCAGGTGGACAAAGGACATCGAAAACACCTCTTTTTTCGATTTGCAATCGGGGCTGCCGGGGACGGGGCCTCCCCGGGAGGCCGGGCTCCCACCCGCGGGGGACGGGCCTCCCGGCCGGGGCCCCCTTTCTTTTCAAAAAGAAAGGGGGGAAAGAAAATTGGGGGACGCCTCGCGTGCCCAGGCTTCTGCAATCTTGGATGGCGCGGTGATGCGGCGGCCAAGCCGCCCGCGCTGATGGATTGCGCCCGGCTGTCTGTGCCTACGGGCCCGCTCATGCAGCCCTGCCATCAAAGTCTAAGCACGCAGGAGGTCCGCCGTCTGCCCGATCCCGGCGCACGCCGGGACGCGGGGACGGGGCCCGGCTTACCATTCGCGCAGTTCCCCGGCCAGCGTCATCCCCAACCGAAACCCATTGACAAATCCCTGCCGCTCATACTCCCCATGAAAATGCCGCCAGCAGGGAAGCACCCGGTTCTGCGCCTCGCCGGTCAGGCCCGCATCCGTTAAAAGCTTACACAGAATGGCCTCACTGTTTTTCAGTTCTTCAAGTTCCTGATACATGGAGCTGATCTGCTCGTCCGGACAGCTTGAAGTCTCATTCGAAGCCGCCCAGAAAAGGCAGTCCAAAAAGGTCGCCATATTCCAAAACCTCCTGTTGATTTTCACCAGAAGGTCGGTTATAATTTATTTAACCGGACCTTCGGGTGTGGTGGGTAGAGTGTCGGTACAGCTTGTCAGGGCGGCCGGCACTCTATTTTTAACTCTTCCGGTTGGACAGTTCCTCTTCCCTGCCGTCCAGCATCATTTTGACCAGCTGAATCCCTTTCATGAGCACCTCGGTCTTGGTAAGGCCCAGTTCTTCCGCACATTCTTGCAAAAGTCTGGCCTCGTCCGGCGTCATGCGAATTTCCAGCCGTTCGGTCTTCTTGTTGCCGGTTGGCCGCCCCGTCCTCGGAGACACTTCCTCACCTCCTATTTGACCGTACAAAATAATATCATATATACGTGCAAAAGTCGAGCTGCTTTCTGCACAGGCAGAATGAGCCTGCGGATGATTTTCCAGTCTGTCATATTGTTCCTGTATCCCTTTTCTGACCACTTCAGAACGGCTTGTATTTCCCGTTTTACAGCATTGATCCAACTGAAATAGCGTCTCTTTGTCAAGCCGGACCCGGAGCATATAGCCCTTCGGATTGTTAGAAGCCGGACGGCCTTTTTTCGTAACCATCGGTTCACCTTCTGCTGTTGCTACTCAAAATAAAGTAGCAACAAAATATCCAATTCTCCGCCTGCGGCGGGCAGCGTACCCAGCGGCCATCCATCCTCCCTGCGTGCTCAGGCTCTGATCTCAGGTCTGCACCTCCAACCACGCAGGCACCGGCAGCAGTGCGTCACCCATCAGCGCGGGCGGCTTCGCCGCCGCATCACCGCGCCATCCCGGCCTGCGGAAGCCCGGGCACGCGAGGCGTTCCCGCTTTCTTTCCCCCATTTCTTTCCGGAAAGAAATGGGGCCCCGGCCGGGCAGGCCCGTCCCCTGCGGGATTCCGCCCGCTTATGGCTTTCTGGAAAGCTCCACCAGCTTCCTCAGCCTGTGGTTAAAGGCCGATTTTGTCACCGGAGGGTCGCACAGCTCCGCCAGCTGGGCCAGGGTCAGCTCCGGGTGGGCGGCCCGCAGGTCCACCGCCTCCTTGAGCTTGTCGGGCAGCTCCAGCAGCATCCCCCGCTCCTCCAGAATACGGATGGCCTCCAGGTGCTCCTGGGCGGCCTCCACGGCCTTGTCCAGGTTGGCCGCGTCACAGTTTACCCGGCGGTTGACGCTCCCCCGCAGGTCCTTCTCCGCCTTGGCGTTCATCACCGCCATGGCGGCCAGGGGCGCGCCCAGGGCGGTCAAAAACTCCTCAATGGCCTCGCTCTGCTTGAAATAAGTCACATAGTTGGCCTTCCGGGTGGTCTCCTTGGGCGCAAATCCGGCGTCCAGCAGCAGGGACAGCAGCTCCCGGCTGACGCTCAGGTGGGAGGTGGCCAGCTCCAGATGATACCGCTTGCCCGGGTCGGTCACCGAGCCCCCCGCCAGAAAGGCCCCCCGGAAAAAGGCCGTGCGGCAGTGCTCCTCCTCCAGCACGGCGAAGTTGATGTGGTGGGCCAGGGACTCGGCGGGCCCCGCCCCGTAGACCTCCGCAATGGCGGCCAGCTTGTCCGCCGCCGTGATGGCGAAGCTGCGCTTGCCCCCCTCCCCCGGCCCGGGCTTCCGGTCGAACTCCAGCCGGAAGGCCCGGCGGAAGAGGGCGGGCAGCCGCTCCGCGAATTCCTCCGACTCGGTAATGATCCGCAGCTCCCGGCTGTCGTAGCGGTTGCCATACAAAAGTACGCCGTAGGCCTCCGCCTGGGCGCAGCAGCGGCGGCCGGGGGGCTGGCGGCACAGCTCCGCCTTGGTCTCGCTTGAAAAGGACATGCTCTCTCCCGCCTGTCAGAAAATTTTGGTGTCGGCCCGCTCCCGGTAGATCTCCATAATGGAGGCAGCCAGCCGCGCCGCCGAGTGGCGGGCGTAGTCCGAGGTCTCGGAGGACACCGGCCGGGTAATGAGCTCCACACCCAGGTCCTCCACCGCCGCCCGGTCCACCTGGATGGGGACGGCGTCCTCCTCCCGGTAGCGCTCTACCAGCCCGGGCCGCACGGGGGCGGAGTTGGCCAGGCACAGGTCCACCAGCCCGGGCCCCGAGTGCCGCAGCAGGGCGGCCACATGGTCGGCGGCCGTCATATCCTCCGTCTCGCCGTCCTGGGTCATGATGTTGCAGATATAGATCTTCAGTCCCCCGGCCGCCCGGATGGCGTCGGCCACCCCCTCCACCAGCAGATTGGGGATCACGCTGGTATACAGGCTCCCCGGCCCCAGGAGGATCAGGTCCGCCCGCCGGATGGCCTCCAGGGTCTCGGGCAGGGCCGGCGGCCGCTCCGGCAGGAGCCGCACGTGGGAGATGCGGCAGTCCTGCTCCTTCTTGAACTGAAAGATCTTGGACTCCCCCACCACCCGGGCGCCATTTTCAAAGACGGCCTCCAGAGCCACATTGGCGTTGGTCACCGGGAGCACCCGGCCCGAGATGGCCAGCACCTCGCTCATGCGGGCCACCGCCTGGTCAAAGGAGGGCGAGATCCCGTTGAGAGCGGCCAGCAGCAGATTGCCGAAGGACTGGCCGGTCAGGCTCCCCGAGTCCTTTGGGAAGCGGTAGGCAAGCAGCTGCTGCATCACCGGCTCCACGTTGGCCAGGGCCTCCATACAGTGCCGGATATCCCCCGGCGGGGGCATCCCCAGGTCCTGGCGGAGCACCCCGGAGCCCCCGCCGTCGTCGGCCACCGTGACGATGGCGGTCAGCTCCCGGGTGCAGCTCTTCAGACCCCGCAGCATGGTGGAGAGCCCCGTCCCGCCGCCGATGGCGGCAATCCGCGGACCGCCGAACGGCTTGTACGCTTCCATGCGCCTACCCCCTCGTCATGTCCCGGTGGTTTTCGGCGGCGGTATACCCCTTCTGCCGGATGAACTCGGCCAGGGCCCGGGTGACGGCCACCGAGCGGTGGTGCCCGCCGGTACAGCCGACAGCGATGACCAGTACAGTCTTGCCCTCCTCCACATACTGGGGCAGGAGGAAGCCGATGAGCCCCTCCAGCCGGGCCATAAAGTCCTTGGTCTGCTGGTAGCCGAAGACAAAGCTCCGGACCGGCTCATCCAGCCCGGTCTGGCTGCACAGCTCGGCGATATAGTAGGGATTGGGCAGGAACCGCACGTCAAAGACCAGATCGGCCTCGATGGGAATCCCGTGCTTAAAGCCAAAGGAGATGACGTTGACCGTCATGGCGGGGACGGCCTCTCCGCCGCCGAAGAGGCGCAGCACCTCCCCCCGCAGCTTGGCCGTGGACAGGGCCGTGGTGTCGATGATGTACGCAGCCCGGCGGCGCACAGGGATCAGGGCCTCCCGCTCCTGGCGGACCGCCTCGTCCAGCGAACGACCGCTCTTGGACAGAGGGTGGAGCCGCCGGGTTTCCTTATAGCGGTTGATGATGGTCTCGGTGGCCGCCTCCACAAAGAGGATCTGATAGGCGCAGCCCATCTGGGACAGCCCGTCCAGGGCCTCAAAGAGCCCGTCAAAGGTCTGGCCCCCCCGGATATCAGTGACCAGAGCCACCCGGTCATACCGCCCCTGGCCCGCCATACACAGCTCCGCAAAGCGCGGAATCAGTGGGGCAGGCATGTTGTCCACCACGTAGAAGCCTATGTCCTCCAGGAAAGAGGCCGCCTTGCTCTTGCCCGCCCCCGAGAGGCCGGAAATAATCAAAAATTCCATGTTATCCTTTCTTCCTATGCCGGATCCAGGGCGCAGCCCAAGAGCCTGACCTCCGGCTCCAGCGCCACGCCGGTCTCCCGGCGCACCGTATCCCGCACCAGCGCCATCAGCCGCAGGATGTCCCCGCAGGACGCCCCGCCCCGGTTGATCACAAAGCCCGCGTGCTTCTCCGAAACCTGGGCCCCGCCCACGGCGCGGCCCTTCAGGCCGCACTGCTCGATGAGGGCGGCCGCGAAATATCCCGCCGGACGCTTGAAGGTGCTCCCGGCGCTGGGGTACTCCAGGGGCTGCTTCTCCCGGCGGCGGCGGGCCAGATCGTCCATCCTGGCCCGGATCTCCGCCGGATCCCCCGGCGTCAGGCGCAGGCGGGCCCCGGTGATCAGCCGCTCCCCCTCGGAAAAGGCGCTACGGCGGTAGGAAAAGGCGCAGTCCGCCGCCGGGATCTCCGCCCGCTCCCCTGTTCGGGTCAGGCAGGCCACCGCCGTCACCGCCTGGCAGAGCTCGCCGCCGTAGGCCCCGGCGTTCATGACTACGCCGCCCCCCAGGCTGCCCGGGATACCGTGGGCGAACTCCAGTCCGGACAGTCCCCGCTCCAGGGCATAATTGGCCAGGCGGGAGAGGAGTACCCCGCTCCCCGCCGCCAGGCCCTCCGCCCCGTCCGGCTCCAGCCGGGCGAGGCCGTCAAAGCTCTTTACGGCAAAGCCCTCATATCCCCCGTCGGCCGCCAGCAGATTGGTGCCGTTCCCCATGAAAAAGGGGGCGACACCCAGCTCTGCCGCCGTCCGCAGGGCAATCGCGGCCTGCGCCTCGCTCCTGGGCAGGGCCATCAGGCGGACCGGCCCCCCCACCCGGAAGGAGGTGTTACGGGCCAGGGGCTCCCGGGCCCGCAGCTCCAGATCGGGCCAGCGGACCGCCAGCG
>CANSQX010000080.1 GCA_947649225.1 uncultured Flavonifractor sp. | reverse complement strand
CCGCTGTGTGAGTGTATCAAAAGCCCGCCCCGTCCGTGTGGGGGTTTTGCTGACTGTGAGCGAGTATGGGTTCCTTCTGGATTTTTGTTTTATTTGTAGAGAAAGACGGCCGGAGGGAGGCGTTTGGGTGAAAAGGAAGCTGCTGTGCGGCCTGCTGGCCTGCCTGCTGCTGGTCCTGCCCGGCTGTGCCGGGGCGGAGGCGGACGGCGGGGAAGAGGGGGATACCCTCCATATTCTGGCCACCACCTACCCGGTCTACCTGTTCACCACCGCCGTCACCGGGGGCCTGGAGGGCGCAGAGGCCGTGGAGGGGGTGGAGGTCTCCCTGCTGGTGAACCAGCCCACCTCCTGCCTCCACGACTACACCCTTACCGTCACCGACATGCAGGCCATTGAGCGGGCCGACGTAATTGTGATCAACGGCGTGGGGCTGGAGGATTTTATGGCGGACGCCCTGGCCCGGTCCGACGCGGTGGTGATCGACTGCTCCGAGGGCGTGGAGCTCCTCCCCACCCTGGAGCACGCCGGGCACGATCACGATCACGGCCGCGATCAGGACCATGACCACGAGGCGGAGTACGACCCCCATATCTGGATGGACCCGGACCGGGCGGCCCAGATGGCGGAGAACATTTATCTCGGGCTGTCGGAGCTGGACAGAGCCAATGAGGAGCGCTATGCGCTCCATTATCTGAATGCCAAACGCAATCTGGGTTGGCTGGGCGTTCAGATGCGGGAGCTGACGCAGTATGCGGAGGAGGTGGGCGGGCCAGCGCCCTGCCTGGAGCTGATCACCTTCCACGACGGGTTCCAGTATTTTGCCGACGCCTTTGGATTCACGATCCTGAAAGCGGTGGAGGAGGAGGAGGGAGCCACGGCCAGCGCCGCCGAGATCAAGGAGATCACCGCCCTCATCCGGGCGCATGACCTCCCCGCCATTTTCACGGAGGTCAACGGCTCCGAGGCCACCGCCAGAGTCATCCAGCGGGAGACCGGGGTGGAGATCGGCCAGCTCACCATGCTGATGAGCGGCGAGGGCATCGGAATCGACGCCTATTTTGACGAAATGCGGGAGAATATACAGATGGTAACCCATCTGATGAGTCACGGGTTGATAACATGAGTGTACACAGACATGAACCGGCCAGCCCCGGCTGCGCGGGGCTGTGCTGCCTGCGGGTGGAGAACCTGGGGGTGGACGTGGGGGGCGCGGAGATCCTGCAAACGGTCTCCTTCCACCTCCACTGCGGGGAGATCACCGCCCTCATCGGCCCCAACGGGGCGGGGAAGTCCTCCCTCTTCAAGGCGGTGCTGGGCCAGCTCCCCCACACGGGGACCATCGAATTTCAGCGGGCGGGGGGAAATAAAACCCGGCCCCTCATTGGCTATGTCCCCCAGTCTCCGGCCTTTGACCGGGGGGACCCGGTGAGCGTCTTCGACTTCTTTGCGGCCGCCGTGTCCGACTGGCCGGTCTTCCTGCCTGTGCCGAACAAGCTGCGGGCGCGGGTCCGGGCCTGTCTGGAGCGGGTCCACGGGGACGGCCTTATGGACAAGCGGATGGGGGCGCTGTCGGGCGGGGAGCTCCAGCGGGTGCTGCTGGCCCTGGCCCTGGAGCCTCTGCCCCACATCCTCATTCTGGACGAGCCCCTCTCCGGGGTGGACATCGACGGGGAGCGGCAGCTGCTGGACATGCTGGACGAGATCCGGCGGACCTATGACCTGTCCATCTTCCTCTCCACCCACGACTTTGCTACCCTGGGCCAGTTTGCGGACAAGGTGATTCTGCTGAAAAACACCGTCCTGCGGGTGGGGAGCCCGGAGGAGGTCCTGTCCTCCGCCGAATTCCAGGCGGTCTTCCACCTAGACCTGGGGAAGGGGGGGACACGCTGATGGGCCTCTGGAATCTGCTGATGGATCTGCTCCCCTTCGAGTGGGCGGGGTACGGCTTCATGCGCACGGCCCTGCTGGCGGTGCTGGTGATCTCGCCCCTGTTCGGCCTGCTGTCCACGATGGTGGTCACCAACCGCATGTCCTTCTTCTCGGACGCCCTGGGCCACTCGGCCTTTACCGGCATTGCCATCGGAGTGCTCTGCGGCCTGGCCGAGCCCATGTGGTGCGCGGTGGCGTTCGCCCTGGCCTTCTCCCTGCTCTTTACCTATGTCCGGTGCAAGTCCCATATGGCCAGCGACACGGTGATCGGAGTGTTTTCCTCCACCGCCGTGGCCCTGGGCATCTTCATCGCCACCCTGGGGGGCGGCAGCTTTACCAAGTTCAACAGCCTGCTGATCGGGGACATTTTGAGCGTGGAGCCGGGGAAAATTGCCCTGCTGGCCGCCATCCTGGGGGTGGTGGCGGTGCTGTGGGTCTGCGCCTTTAACCACCTGATGCTCTCCAGCATTCATCCCGCCCTGGCCGACAGCCGGGGTATCCGGGTGTTCTGGCAGGAGGCGGTCTTCTCCGCCGCCATCGCCGTGGTGGTCACGGTCTCCATGACCTGGGTGGGCCTGCTGGTGATCAACTCTCTGCTGGTGCTCCCGGCCGCCGCTGCCCGGAATCTGGCCCGCAATCTGCGGCAGTACCACCTGTTCTCCCTGTTGGGGGCGGTGGCGTGCGGCGTGGCCGGGCTGATGACCTCCTACTATATCGGGGCCTCCGCCGGGGCATCCATCACCCTCTACCTGGCCCTGTTTTTTGCCGTTACGCTGGTGTTCCACAAGCGGCGGATGTGATAAATCATCAGAGAGCGAGGGACTGAATCGATGAGAGAGATCGACGCGGCCGCCATCACGGAGGCGGTAGCCCGGCTGTGCATCCAGGCCAATACCCGCCTGCCCGGGGATGTGAAGGGGGCCATTGCCGCCGCCCGGCAGGCGGAGGACTGGCCTGCGGCCCAGGAGATCCTGGACCGCATTATCGAGAACGGCGCCGCCGGCGGGGAGGTGCCCATCTGCCAGGATACGGGCATGGCCTGTGTCTTTCTGGAGGTGGGCCAGGAGATCCACATCGCGGGGGACCTGACCCGGGCTGTGGACGAGGGGGTCCGCCGGGGCTACGCGGAGGGATTTCTGCGCAAATCGGTGGTGTCCGACCCCCTGGAGCGGGTGAACTCCGGGGACAACACCCCGGCTATGCTCTATACCGACCTGGTCCCCGGGGAGCGGCTCAAGATCACCGTGGCCCCCAAGGGCTTCGGCAGCGAGAACATGAGCCGCATTGCCATGCTGAAGCCCTCCGACGGCCTGGAAGGGGTAAAAGCTTTTATCCTGGATGCAGTGGAGCAGGCGGGGCCCAACCCCTGTCCGCCTATCGTGGTGGGGGTGGGCATCGGCGGTACCTTTGACAAGTGCGCCCTGCTGGCCAAGCGGGCCCTGCTGCGGGAGCTGGACGTTCCCAACGGAAATCCCTTCTACGCCGCCCTGGAGGAGGAGCTTTTGGAGAAGATCAACGCCCTGGGCATCGGTCCCCAGGGCTTCGGCGGGCGGACCACCGCTCTGGCGGTCCGGATTGAGACCCTGCCCACTCACATCGCGGGCCTGCCCTGCGCGGTGAATATCAACTGCCACGTGGCCCGCCACGCAACGGAGGTGCTTTAACCATGCCGAAGACTATCACCGCCCCTCTGGATCGGGCGGCCGCCCGGTCCCTGCGGGCCGGAGACAGCGTGCTCCTCAGCGGCACGGTCTATACCGCCCGGGATGCCGCCCACAAGCGCCTGTGTGAGCTGGCCGCCCGGGGGGAACCCCTGCCTTTCCCTGTGGAGGGGGCGGTCATCTACTATGTGGGCCCCACGCCCGCCCGGCCCGGCCGGGCGATTGGCTCCGCCGGCCCCACCACCAGCTACCGGATGGACGCCTACGCCCCCACGCTCCTGCGGCTGGGGGAGCTGGGCATGATCGGAAAGGGCAAGCGGGGGCCGGAGGTGATCGCGGCTATGAAGGAGGCCGGCGCGGTCTATTTCGGGGCCATCGGCGGGGCGGGGGCCCTGCTGGCCCGGTGTGTCAAATCTGCCGAATTGGTGTGCTATGAGGACTTGGGAGCCGAGGCCGTCCGGCGGCTGGAGGTGGAGAACCTCCCCCTCACTGTGGTCATTGACAGCCTGGGCAATAACCTCTACGAGACCGGCCGCGCCGCCTATCTGGCGCAGCGGGCCGCAGTAGAGCGATAAGCTGCTTTGGGAGCCGGTTTCGGCAAATTGCCGAAACCGGTGGCCTGTGGGCGGGTTCTTAAACGCGAAAGCGGGGGCTTCGCCCCCCTTTCACACTATTCCCCCTCCTGAACTTGGAATTCGTTTGACGTGTAAGGTTGAAATGGCACTTGTTCGACAAGTTGGGGGGCTGGTACGCCTGTACCGGCCCCCTTTTGGCGTTTTGGACGTGAAATCAACTATTTTTTAGAATGGCTAAAAAATTTTAGGTTTCTCTTGCATTTTCTGTTTTCTGTGGTATGATAGATTTGAAAACTAAAAAATTTTCAGCAATAAAAATTAAAAAGGAGGTTTTGGCGGCAATGAATCGGACTTTGCAGCGGTGCAGGGAGAAGGGGAAAGCCCGGGAGCTGGGCCTCTGGCCTGGGAGCGGGGCCCTGGAGGAGCGCGAGACCCCCCGCTGGCTCCGCCTCTGTGCAGAACGTTTGACAACGTTCTGAGTTTTGATATATAATAAAAAACAGCTGTTTTTCCTCAGTCTCTGATCAAAAAGACGGACACCGTCAATTCTAACATAAGAAAGAGGGAATGAACTATGAGCCGGCTGTCAATCGAAACGCCTGGGCGCGCCCAGACGGTGCTGAGCGGCCTGAGCCGGGATATGGAGCGGCGCATCAACGCCAGCCCTCCGGGCCTGTGCCCGGTGGATCTGTCTCTGAATTTTCTGCGGCTGTGCCATGCGCAGACCTGCGGCAAGTGCGTCCCCTGCCGGGTAGGACTGGGCCAGCTGGCCGTCCTCATTGAGCAGGTGCTGGAGCACGAGGCGACGCTGGAGACCATCGACCTCATCGAGAACACCGCCCAGGTGATCGCCGACTCGGCGGACTGCGCCATCGGTTATGAGGCGGCCCAGATCGTGCTCCAGGGGGTGCGGGGCTTCCGGGAGGACTATGAGGAGCACGTGCTCCACGGCCGCTGCCTGTGCGGCCTGAGCCTGCCGGTGGCCTGCGTGTCGGCCTGCCCTGCCCACGTGGATGTGCCGGGCTACGTGGCCCTGATCCGGGAGAAGCGCTACGACGACGCGGTGCGTCTGATCCGCAAGGATAACCCCTTCCCCAGCGCCTGCGCCTATGTGTGTGAGCACCCCTGTGAGTTCCAGTGCCGCCGCCGCATGGTGGACGACGCGGTGAATATCTGCGGCCTGAAGCGATTTGCCGTGGACAGCATCGGACAGGTCCCCGCCCCTGCCCCCGCGGCGGCCACCGGCAAGACGGTAGCCGTCATCGGCGGCGGACCCTGCGGCCTGACGGCGGCCTACTACCTCACCCTCATGGGCCACCGGGTGACGGTATACGAGCAGCGGCCCAAGCTGGGCGGGATGCTGCGCTACGGCATTCCTGAGTACCGCCTGCCCCAGCCGGTGCTGGACCGGGACATCGACCACATCCTGACCACCGGCATCCAGGTCCATACCGGCGTGTGCGTGGGCAAGGACATCATCATGGAGGAGATCCAGCGCAGCTTTGACGCAGTACATATCGCCATCGGCGCCCACACCGACAAGAAGCTGGGCGTGGAGGGGGAGGACGCCCCCAACGTCATCAGCGCCGTCAAGCTGCTGCGGGGCGTGTGCGAGGGCGACAAGCCCGATTTTACCGGCAAGCGGGTGTGCGTCATCGGCGGCGGCAATGTATCCATGGACGCCACCCGCACGGCCGTGCGCCTGGGGGCGGAGCACGTCACCTGTGTCTACCGCCGCCGGGTGGAGGACATGACCGCCCTGGCCGAGGAGATCGCAGAGGCCCAGGCCGACGGCTGCCAGCTGCTGCCCCTCCAGGCCCCGGCCCGCATTGAGACCGACGGGAACGGCAATGTGACCGCCCTGTGGACCCGGCCCCAAATTATCGGGACCTATGGGGCGGACGGGCGGCCCAAGCCCGTGAACGCCCAGACCCCCGAGTTCCGCATCCCCTGCGATTACGTAATCGTGGCCATTGGGCAGGCCATTGTCTCCAAGCACTTCGAGTCGGTGGGCATCACCACCAACCGGGGGGCCATTGAGGCCGACCTCACCAGCTCAGTGCCCGGAGTGGACAACGTCTTCGCCGGCGGCGATGCGGTCTCCGGCCCCGCCAACGTGATCCGGGCCGTGGCCGCAGGCAAGGTGGCTGCCGCCAACATCGACAACTATCTGGGCTTCGACCATAAGATCCGCTGCGGTGTGGAGATCCCCCCTGCCCACTTCACCCACACGCCCCCCTGCGGCCGGGTGAATCTGAAGACCCGGCACCTCCAGGCGTTTAAGGACGACTTCTCCCTGGTCACAGAGGGGATGAGCCTGGAGGAGGCCCAGCAGGAGTCCAGCCGCTGCCTGCGCTGCGATCACTTTGGCTACGGCATCTTTAAGGGAGGGAGGAGCACCGAATGGTAACGCTGACCATCGACGGCCGGACCGTCCAGGCGCCCGAGGGCGCCACCATCATGGAGGCTGCCCGGGCGGCCCACATTCACATCCCCCATCTGTGCTATCTAAAGGGCGTCAACGAGATCGCCGCCTGCCGCGTCTGCTGCGTGGAGGTGGAGGGGGAGCAGGCCATGGTGACCGCCTGCAACAACCCGGTGAAGGAGGGCATGGTGGTCCGCACCAACTCCCCCCGGGCCCGGAATACCCGGCGGGTCAACGTGTCGCTGATTCTCTCCCAGCACGACGGCCAGTGCTCCACCTGTGTGCGCAGCGGGAACTGCCAGCTCCAGACCCTGGCCAATGATCTGGGCATTCTGGAGCAGCCCTATGAACAGCAGGTGCCCAGAGGAACACGGAAAAAGTGGACCAAAATGTTCCCCCTCTATCACGACTATCAGAAGTGCATCAAATGTATGCGCTGCATCCAGATCTGCGACAAGGTCCAGACCCTGAACATCTGGGACCTGGCGGGCACGGGCGGGCGCACCACCGTGGACGTGTCGGGCAACCGGGTGATCCGGAACTCCGACTGCTCCCTGTGCGGCCAGTGCATCACCCACTGCCCGGTGGGCGGCCTGCGGGAGCGGGACGACACCCAGAGAGTTCTGGCCGCCCTGGCTGACCCGGATAAGATCACCGTGGTGCAGGTGGCTCCGGCGGTACGGGCCGCCTGGGGCGAGGCCTTGGGCCTCACCCGGGAGGAGGCCACCATGGAGCGCATGGTGGGTACCCTGCGCCGTATGGGCTTTGACTATATCTTCGACACCAATTTCACTGCGGATCTCACCATCATGGAGGAGGCCAACGAGTTCCTAAACCGCCTGAAGGCCGGGGATCTGGCCCGCTGGCCCATGTTTACCAGCTGCTGTCCGGGCTGGGTGCGCTTCCTCAAGGGACAGTACCCGGAGCTCACCGGCCAGCTGTCCACCGCCAAGTCCCCCCAGCAGATGTTCGGCAGCGTAGTCAAGAGCTGGTTTGCTGAGAAGCTGGGCGTACCGGCGGAGAAGCTCTTCTGCCTGTCCATCATGCCCTGTCTGGCCAAGAAGGCGGAGTGCGACCTGCCCACCATGGCCACCGGGGCCGGGCCGGACGTGGATGTCTCCCTGACCACCCGGGAGCTGGTGCGTATGATCCGGGCGGATCAGCTGGATCCTGCCGTCATTCCCGAGGAGTCCGCCGACGACCCCATGGGGATCCACACCGGCGCGGGCGTGATCTTCGGGGCTACCGGCGGCGTGATGGAGGCCGCCCTGCGCACTGCCGTATTTGCCCTCACCGGGGAGAATCCGGACCCTGAATCCTTCGGCGGGGTCCGCACCGGCCCCGGCCTGCGGGAGGCCACCTATGAGATCGCCGGGATCCCCGTGCGCTGTGCGGTGGTCAGCGGCCTGGGCAACGCCCGGAAGCTCCTCGAGCGCCTGAAGGCGGGCAAGGCTCACTACGACTTTGTAGAGGTGATGGCCTGTCCCGGCGGCTGTGTGGGCGGCGGCGGCCAGCCCATCTCCGCAGAGGATGAGGAGCGCTATGGCGTGCGGGGCGAACGCCTCTACCAGCTGGACCGGCAGAACGCCCTGCGCTTCTCCCACGAAAACCCGGCGGTCAAGACCCTCTACGACGAGTACCTGGGCGCGCCTCTCAGCCACCGGGCCGAGGAGCTCCTCCACACCGACCACACCGCCTGGGAAATGCCTTCTTTTTCTTGAAAGATCGGAAGCCCTTCGCGTTAAGAACCGGGCGCATTAGGGATTCCTAGCCCCTCGGGGCAAAAGAAGCAAACACAGACAACTAAATCAAGAAAAAGGCGTTTGCGGAAGGGGCAGTAAATCCGCAGGCGCCTTTTTTTGATAGCATACATTTCCATAAGAGAGGAGTTTGAGAGATGCAAAAGAAAAAAACTTTTTGGAAGCGGTACGGACTGCTTGTCATCACCGGGCTAGGAGTAGGGGCAGCGGCGGTGTTGCTGACAGCCCTGGGCAATCCGGCCAACATGGGGTTCTGCATTGCCTGTTTCTTGCGGGACATCGCCGGGGCCCTGAATTTCCAGCGGGCCGGGTTTGATGCGCAGGTGGGTTCAGGTATTGTTCAGTACGTGCGGCCTGAGATTATCGGCCTAGTGTTGGGCTCTACCATAATTGCTCTGATCCGCCGGGAGTTCAAGCCAAAGGGCGGCTCCTCGCCGATGTTGCGTTTTGTGATTGCGGTATTTGTGATGATTGGTGCGCTGGTGTTTCTCGGCTGCCCCCTACGGATGGTCATCCGGATCGGCGGCGGCGATCTCAATGCAGTGGTGGGTCTGGCCGGGTTTGTCATCGGCATTCTGATCGGTATCCTGTTTCTCAGGCGGGGGTTCAGTCTCCGGAGGGCCTACAAGCAGTCCATGGCGGAGGGGCTGGCCTTTCCAGTGCTGATGGCTGTCCTGCTGGTCCTCCTGCTGGTGCGTCCGGGATTCCTGGCGTTTAGCGCCAAAGGCCCCGGATCTATGGCCGCCCCCATCCTGAGCGCTCTGCTGGCCGCCTTGGTCGTGGGAGTGCTGGCTCAGCGGTCCCGGCTGTGCATGGTTGGGGGCATCCGCGACGCAGTGCTTTTCCGGGATTTTCACCTTATTTCCGCTTTCGGGGCCATTTTGGCGGCGGTTCTGGCAGGCAATCTGATTTTGGGTAAGTTTCACTTGGGCCTTGCCGATCAGCCCATCGCCCATATGGAGGCCCTGTGGAACCTGCTGGGGATGGTGCTGGTGGGCTGGGGATCGGTACTCCTGGGCGGCTGCCCGCTACGCCAGTTGATTCTGGCTGGGGAGGGCAACACCGACTCTGCCGTCACTGTTACCGGCTTTATTGTGGGGGCGGCGGTGGCCCACAACTTCGGTCTGGCCTCCTCCGCCGCAGGAATCGGTACGGGACCTGTGGCTGTGGCCGTGGGGAGCGGCCTAGTGGTTCTGGCGGCTGTCTCAGTCGCAAATATGCAGAAATTGGAGGGTTAATCAAATGGTAGACGCACGCGGATATTCCTGTCCTACCCCGGTGATTCTGGTACAGAAGGCGGTCAAAAGCGGCGCTCCCGCCATGCTGGAAGTGGCTGTGGACAATTGGTGTTCGGTGGAGAATGTGACCCGGTTTGCCCAAAATGCGGGCTATACAGTCTCTGTTGAGGACTTCGAGGGCGATTTCAAGCTGACGCTGACCAAATGATGGATCAGTATACGGCAACCTTTTATACGCACTTGGCGGCCATGCGCAGCAGCATAGCCCTGGAGGAAGCGGGGGTTCAGGTCCAGTTGGCGCCGGTACCCAGGCGGTTGAGCTCCTCCTGCGGCACCTGCGCCCTTTATGAGGCAGAGACCCCTATGCTGGAGTGTATGGATGTCGATGTGGAAGCGGTTTACCGCCGGGGGAGGGATGGGTTTGTACTGCTGCATAGCAATCCCTGCACCTGATGCCGACAGGAGGGACGAAAATGTTCCCAGCCTGCAAAAAGCGCCGCGGACAGACTCCGCGGCGCTGGCCGGACATTGTGCAAGAGAAAAGAGAGAAGAGGGGGATGGGAAGCGCTGGATCAGCCGCGGCAGCAGGTCCCGTGGTCGCCCAGCTTGAAGGAGGCGCACTCAGTGGAGGTGCAGTCGCACACGTTGCTGGTGGTGCAGCCCACCTTGATCTCATTGAGGGTGCAGTGGTTGCCGGAGTGATAGGAGCAGCTGCTCACAGAGCATTTGATGCTGGGATTGGTCTCGTTCATAACGCATTTCCTCCTTAATTGGGTTACGGGCATAGTATGAGCCGGAGGCGCAGCGGTATACAGCCCAAAATTTGGATGTTAGAGAGCGGGGCGGCGGTGGTCAAATCCGGCGGGCGGCCCGCATAGAATAGAAGCGGAGGTGAAGTGTATTGGACCTGAAAAACAACCGCATTACAGTGGGAGAGCTGCTGGACAATCCCAAATCCAAAGCAGTCTTTCAAAAGCGCTTTCCCATGGTGCTCAAGCACCCCCTGGTAGGGGCGGCCCGCACCGTCACCCTGGAGCAGATGCTCTCCTTCGCCCAGGCGTACATCCCCCAGAAGAAGATCGACGAGACCATGAACGAGCTGCGTCGGGCCTGAGCGGCAAAAAAACCGGATTCTCACGACGAGAATCCGGTTTTTTATCGCGATAGCGATCCTTAAGAATGCGGGCGGCCCGGTAGGGGCGGAGCGTATCCGCCTGAATGGTTCTGGGTACGGTTCGTCGGACTTCAGCGGCTCCTGTATACAGGCCCTGGAGCGCCGGACGGGGCGGCTCCTTGTCCGGCGGTCTCCCGGGCCGCCCGTCAGACAAGAACCGCATTTTGCTTTCAGGACGGCATCTCCAGGCCGTGGATGAAGCCTCCCAGCTGGGCCGAGAGCACGTCGCCCCCAATGACGGTATTTTTGTAGATGAGCAGCCCGGCCTGGATGCCGGTCTCCCCGGTGGGGTAGTTGGTCACCTCATAGGTGTACCGCCGCACCCGCTTCCCGCAGTACTGGGTGAGGTCAAAGCCTTGGGACGACTGGAGCTCTAGATATTGGGCATAGGTCTCGTCGAATTCCTCGGGTACCATCAGCTCCTCCACGGACACGGGCTCGGGGGAGACCGTCCAGCCGTAGCTCTCCAGGTAAGCCACCCTGTCCTCGTTGTCTTTGACTCCCTTGGGGCTGGCGGAGGTGGAGACGGCGGCTCCTGCCCCGCCCAGGGCGTGGGTCCCCACCAGGACGCCGCAGACCACTGCGGCGGCCGCCGCCACGGCCAGAATTCTGCCTCGATGCAGCTTGGCGGTGAAAATAAACACAGCGCAGCGCTCCCTTCACTTTCCGGTTGCTATACCCTATGTCTTTTTGGGGACAGATATGATAGAATAGCAAAAAAGGGACAAGGGTGGCGAATCAGATGGAGCGTTTAGACAAAATTCTGGCCAATACGGGCCGCTGGTCGCGGCGGGAGGTACGGGAGCTGGTTCGGGCCGGCCGGGTGACGGTGGACGGAACCGTGGCGGCCGCCGCCGACGGGAAATGCGACCCTGCCGCCGCCTTTGCCGTGGATGGAGTCCCCATCTCGGGGGAGCGGCTGGTTTACCTGATGCTCCACAAGCCAGCCGGGCTCATCTCGGCCACCGAGGACCCCCAAAAGGCCACCGTTTTGGAGCTGCTGCCCCCCCATCTGCGCCGGGTAGGGCTCTTTCCCGCCGGGCGGCTGGATCGGGACACGGAGGGACTTCTTCTGCTCACCAACGACGGGCCCTTGGCCCACCGGCTCCTCTCCCCCCGGTGGCATGTGGACAAGACCTATTTTGTCCGGACAGACGGCCCTCTGTCGGAGGCGGACCGGGCCGCCTTTGCCGCCGGGCTGGTGCTGGAGGACGGACTCCGCTGCCTCCCCGCCCGGCTGGAGCTGCTGAAGGGGGACGGGGCCCTGGTGACTCTCCAGGAGGGAAAGTACCACCAGATCAAGCGCATGACGGCCGCCCGGGGCCGGAGGGTGGTCTATCTGAAGCGGCTGTCTATGGGCCCGCTGGCCCTGGATCCGGCCCTGGAGCCCGGGCAGTGGCGGCCTCTGAGCGAAGACGAGCGGACGGCCCTTCGAGCGGCGGCAAAGAACGGATAGCTTGCATTCTTTCGGCAATTTCCACAAAAAACTTTGGAAAGGCTATTGAAAATGGAGAAAAGAACCGTTATAATAGGTGCTGTTGAACCAAGCCGATCACACAAGACGCATGGGGAGCGTTTTGATACAAGGATATTTGGGAAGAGAGAAGCATCTTAGAGAAGGAGGAGGCGATCACATGTCCAGCAGGATTTTCCAGAGCGTCGTCTTACAGATGAAGGACAGCACGGACAGAGCCATCGGTGTGATTGATTCTGAAGGTACGGTAGTGGCCTGCAACGATCTGACCTGCATCGGGGAGCGCTGGCCCGGCTGTGTGGACGTGATCAATGGATCGGACAGCGACACGGCCGCCTGCGACGGGAAGACCTTCAAGGCCCTGGCGGGCTGGGGCGCCCAGTTCGACTATGCCACCTTTGCCAAGGGAGAGGACGAGCAGGCCCGCCTGATCTGCACCATGGCGGCGGTGGCCCTGAACGGGGCCAAGACCTACTATGAGGAGAAGCATGACAAGGCCACCTTTGTCAAAAATATCATCTCTGACAACATCCTGCTGGGAGATATCTATGTCCGGGCCAAGGAGCTCCATTTTGTCTCCGAGGCCCCGCGGGCCGTCTTCCTCATCCGGCAGGTGGAGATATCCGAGGTGGGGGCCATCGATGTGGTCCAGGGCCTCTTCCCGGATAAGCAGGTGGATTTTGTCCTCTCCATCAGCGAGACTGACGTGGCCCTCATCAAGCAGCTGTCCGACGGCGCGGAGGGCCGGGACCTCTACAAGCTCGCCAAGCAGATCGAGGAGGCCATCAGCCAGGAGCTGGGGACGAAGGTGGTGATCGGCATCGGTACGGTGGCCGGTCACATTCGAGAGCTGGCCCGGGCCTATAAGGAGGCCCAGGTGGCCATCGACGTGGGCAAGGTCTTCGACACCGAGAAATCCATCATCAACTATGAAAACCTGGGGATCGGGCGGCTGATCTATCAGCTCCCCACCACCCTATGCGAGATCTTACTCCAGGAGTTCTTTAAGA
>CANSQX010000079.1 GCA_947649225.1 uncultured Flavonifractor sp. | reverse complement strand
TAACCCGTAAAATTGCATCCAGGCAGCGCAGGCCGGCCCGAAACCGGGCCGGCCTGCGCGGTTCTGCTGTTCAGGCGCGTCCGAGAGGGTCAGTCCCAGCTTGGCCGCGTTTTTGTAATAGACCTTCTCCCGCTCCTCCTGCGTCATGGGGCAGGTCTCCAGGTAGCCCACGCAGTCCTCCATGTGCTCGAAGGGGTAGTCGGTGCCCAGCAGGATGCTGTCGATGCCGATGGCGGCGCGGGTACACTCGAAGGCGGGGACGGAGGTGTTGCCCGAGGTGGTGACAAAGATATTTTTGCCCC
The DNA here is from genome assembly GCA_947649225.1 of uncultured Flavonifractor sp. Taxonomy (GTDB): domain Bacteria; phylum Bacillota; class Clostridia; order Oscillospirales; family Oscillospiraceae; genus HGM12998. The sequence goes on along the minus strand of CANSQX010000079.1, from coordinate 13,283 downwards.
AGTAGCTGCTGACGGGCTGCCGGTTCTTCTGGAGGGGGTTGAGCAGCATGCCGGTGCGGTTGTTGATCCGCTCCAGCAGGAAGGGCAGGGCCTCGCCGAAGTGGCCCAGGACCACCTTCAGGTCGGGGATCTCGTCAAAGATGCCCGAGAGGATCATCCGGAGGATGCTGGCCATGGTGTCGATGGTAAAGCCCAGGGCGGGGCCCGCCATGGCGTAGCCGAACTCGTTGAACTTGGGCTGCCAGGATACCGTAGGGTGCAGGTAGCCGAAGATCCCCAGCTCCGCCACCCTGCGCCACACCGGCCGGAACTGCGGCTGATCCGGGTCGATCCCGGGGCCGTAGTTGGAGTGGGTCTGCCACATGACGAAGCCGTACTCCTGCACGCAGCAGTCCAGCTCCTTCACCGACTCCTCCACATCCAGGATGGGCAGGATGGCCGCGCCCAGGAAGCGATCCGGAAACTGACGGGTCACCCGGGAGAGGGCCTCGTTGGCCTTCCGGCAGGCGGGGATGCTCTCGCCGGGGGGCAGGCTGTCCACTCCGGGCGCCAGGGAGATGACCGCCTTCTCAATGCCCAGCTGATCCATGATCTTCAGGCGCTTTTCGGCAAAATCCAGCAGCTCAAAGCCGAACTTGTCCTGACACATCGCCACGCCCTTCACCCAGTGGATGGAGTTGGTCTCCTTGTCCCAGTGGGGGTACTCGTCCTTCCCCCGGGCCTGCAGCGCCTCCACGGAGCTGACGTCGTAATAGTGGTTCTCCAGGTCGATCTTTTTGATCATGTTGTTTTCTCCTCTCTTCTGAGCCGGAAAGCTGCGGGCCGGCCGGTGATCCCGGGTCTGTCAGCCCAGGGTGGTAGGCAGCCAGGTGGCGATGCCGGGGAAGATGCAGCAAAGGATAATCGCGGCGGTAAAGATGATGATATAGGGGATGACCCCCTTGATAACCGTGCCCATGGGGATTCCGGTGGAGCCCTTGAGCACGAAGAGGTTCATGCCCACCGGCGGGGTGATCATGCCGATGGCGCAGTTGATAGTGATCACCACACCCAGCCAGATGGGGTCAAAGCCCAGCTGCGTCATGAAGGGGAAGACGAAGGGAAGCACGATGTACATGATGCTCAGCGGCTCCATAAAACAGCCCAGAATCAGGAAGATAACCATGACAATGAGAAAGGTCACCCACTTGTTGGGGCTGGCGGTGACGATGGCGTTGGAGAGCTGCTGGGGCAGGCCCTGGACCGTGAGGAACTGGGCGAATACCAGTCCGCCGAACATGAGGAAGAAGATCATGCAGGAGGTCTTGGCGCTGTTGAGCAGGGTGGCCTTCATGCAGTTCCTGGTCATGCGCCGCTGGATGAGGACGATAACCCCCGCGCCGATGGCCCCGATGGCCGCGCTCTCGGTGGCGGTGCAGACCCCGCTGTAGAGGGTGCCGAAGATGACCAGGATCAGCGCGACGATGGGCAGGACGGTGATGATGTCAAAGCCCAGCGAGTGCCGGACGGGCTGCGCCTCCTCGGCCGCCGGCTCCTTGGGGGGCACGAGCATCGTCTTGTCCAGCTTGTTGCGGATGAGCAGGTAGGCGATCATCATCGCGGCGATCAGAATGCCGGGGATGACGCCTGAGATAAACAGCTTGACCACAGAGGTCTCGGTGATCAGCCCGTAGATGATGAAGTTGATGGACGGAGGGATCAGAATGCCCAGGTTTCCGCCTGCCGCCTGGGTGCCCGCAGCCACGCTGGGGCGGTAGCCCTTCTTGAGCATGGCGGGGATGCTGACCCGGCCCAGGGTGGCTACCGTCGCCGGGGCGGAGCCGCACACGGCGGAGAAGATGGCGCTGGAGATCACGCTGGCGATGCCCAGGTTGCAGGGCAGCTTCCGGAGCCTGCGGCTGATCACCTCGTACATGTCGGCGGCGATGTTGGAGTTGGCCAAAAACTCGGCCATGATGATGAACAGGGGGATCATCATGGTGGTGGGGCTGGTGGACTGGTTATAGGTGATGGTACAGATCTGATCCAGCAGGGCGGGCTTGCCCAGCACCAGGACGATGCCCGCAACCCCCAGGAAGCCGACGCCGAAGGCGATGGGTGTGCCGATAAACAGCACCGCCAGCAGCGCCACAAAGACCCACAGGAGCACCACATAGACGGACATTACACATCCCCCTCCCCTGTCTTCTTATCCCGGTCTCCGCGCCAAAGCCGCACCAGCTTCCACACCAGCGTGAGGAGCAGCAGGACGGAGCCCAGGGTCATCAGGCCATACAGGAGGACCGAGGGGACGGGCAGGTTGCCCTGGGCGTTCCAGTGGTTCTGGGCGGCCTTGACGGCGAAGTTGCAGCAGGCGCGGGCCATGCAGAACACGAAGACCATGGACAGCAGGTAGCCCACGGTATAGCAGATGTTGCGGGGAATGCGGGGCAGCTTATCCACCACGATCTCCACGTGGACATGGCCGCCTGCCTGGAGCGCGTAGGAGGTCCCCAGGAAGATGGCGCCCAGCGACAGGAACGCCGCCAGATAGGGGGCATACAGGGAGGGCGAATGGAAGAGGTAGCGCCGGATCACGTCGTAGATCATCACAAGGGCAGCGCCCAGGATCAGACCGCCGGACACATATCCACACGCCTTGTTGATTTTGGTTAAGATCATCAGGAACTTGCCTCCTCACGAGAACGGGGGCTGTGCGGTACGGCACAGCCCCCATGCATGGAGCCTCTGCCGGGCGGCTGACCCCGGCCCTTCTGCCGAACGCGGACGGAACCGGCGGACTCAGCGGTAGTTGGACGGCGCGGAGAGGAGTGCGTCAATGAGCTTGTTGCCCAGCTCCCCGGCGGCCCCGCGGGCCTCCTCAATCAGCGGCGCGGCGGCGTCCACAAAGGCCTGGTTCTCCTCCTGGGTCAGCACGTAGATGGAGCCGCCCGCGCCGGTCACCTCCTGCTGGAAGGCCTCCCAGCTCTTCTCCAGCTCCTCGCGCTCCACCACCTTCATCTCCTCCACGGCCTGGAGAATGATGGCCTGCTGGCCCTCGGTCAAGCCGTTCCACACATCCAGATTGATGGTCAGGGGGGAGAAGCAGGATTTGGCCAGCTCGGTATAGCTGATGTGGGGCGCCACCTCGTGGCAGCGGTAGGTCTGGGCGAAGCCCCAGCCGGTGTAGCCCCCGTCCACCGTGCCGCGCTCCAGGGCGACGGTCAGGTCGGCGGGCATGACGGTCATGGGGCTGGCCCCGAAGCTGGAGATGGACTTGCCGATCCACATGCCGTGGTCCCGCAGGCGCAGGCCGGCCACGTCGGAGGGCGCGTGGACCTCCCGGGCGTTTTTCTCGTTGAGGTAGAAGACCATATTGGTCTCGTCGGGGTACCACAGGCCCTTCTGGTTCTGGGTGGCCAGGATCTCATCCAGGACGGGCATGATGATCTCGATGGTCTCGTCAAAATAGGCGGGGTCGTAGATGCCGGTGATGTCGAGAGGGAGCAGGGCCGGGACCTCGGAGACGTTGAAGGACATGGAGCCCACCGCCATATCGGCGATGCCGGCGGCCACCGACTTCATCGCATCCTGCGAGGTGGTCAGGGTCTGGGAGGGGAAGAGGGTGATGGTGATGTTTCCGCCGGACAGCTCGGCGCAGCGTGCGGCGAAGACCTCCAGAGCGGCCCCGCGGTAGTCGGTGGTGGTGTACAGATGCCCCAGGGTCAGGGACACGGGCTCGCCCAGGTCGCCGAAATCGCCGGGGACGGCGCCGCTGCCGGGCGTCGTGCTGTCAGGGGCGGCACTGTCGGGGGTGGCCGGCGGGGACGCGGTTCCGGCGGGCGGCGTGCTGGAGGTCCCGGCTTGACCGCCGCCTCCGCAGCCTGCGAGCAGGCCGCACATGAGTACTGCTGCCAGAATGAGTGCCATCGCTTTTTTCATGATCCATCCTCCTTCTACATGTCGACGCCTTTCGGCAGTATCCATATCCGGCCCCCGCCGGAGAGCGTCCCAATTCAGGAAGCGCCGCTTTCACCGGCGCACGCAGATTGACGTCAGAGGGCTCTCGCAAGCCTGCGTGCGGGAGGAATTCAGCGGCTCCTTAAACCAGCTTGAGCAGCCGTGCCGCGTTATCGCCCAAAAATCCGCGCTTGCTCTCCTCGGGCACGTCGATATCCTTCAGCGTGTCAATGTAGTAGTTCAAATCCCGCCCGGCGTGGATCTCGAAGGGGTAGTCGGTGCCCCAAAGCAGATGGTCGTGCTTCACCACGCGGAAGGCGTGCTCGGTGATGCCCGGCCAGCCGCCGGAGCCCGCGCCGTCGAAGTAGAGCTTGCCGAACAGCTCGTCGAAGACCTTGCCGTAGCCCAGCTCCTCGTTCTCCAGGGGGGTCTTGGCCAGGGTCCGCTTCATGGGATCGATGGGCTTGACGTCCAGGCCCTCGATGCTCTTGGGCACGAAGAAGGCACGCATCCGGCCCATGCAGGCCAGGGTGGCCCCGCCGAAGTGGGGCATGACAAACTTCAGGCCGGGGAAGACCGGCAGCACGTCGTAGATGAGCCGCAGGGCCGCCCGGGCGCAGTCCATCTCCCGGCCCAGGGACTCGCTGATGCTGCAATCCAGCTCGTCCATGCCGTAGGGGCGCAGGTGGGGGTGGAGGAAGATGGGGATATCCAGCTCGGCCGCCTTCTCATAGATGGGGAAGGAGTACTCCTTCGTGCTGACGGTGATATCCTGGTTCAGGGAGGCCAGCATGGTGATGGCGGGGAATTTCAGCACCTTGATCTGGTAGTCGATCTCGTCCAGGGCGGCCTCCACGTCGTCCTGGGGGAAGCAGCCGGCGATGGCGAAGCGCCCGGGGTACTGGGCCATCACCTCTGCAAAGCCCTCGTTGATGGCCCGGCACAGCTCCTTGTCGCCCATCAGGTTGCCGAACTGGGACATGGAGAGCAGGGCCACGTCCATGCCGCACTCGTCCATATCCCGGATGTGGCGGTCGAAGTCGCACAGGCCGCGGTTGAAGGTGAAGTCGTTGCCCTTCATGCGGGCCTTTTTGGGGGGCAGGGCGGGGTCGTGGAACCGCTTGTATACATTCAGGGGCATCGCGTGATGCTGTACGTCAATTCGCATGGAACACGCCTCCTTGTTTTGTTGTCAGCCCACGGGGACATAGGGGAAGATCAGATTGACCCAGTAGTAGACCAGCACCAGCATACAGGGGATGGTCAGGACGGTAAAGGCCACGCCGTTTCGGATAAACTCGCCGATTTTGATCCCGCCGGAGCCGTAGATAATGGCCATCTGGGGGGCGGCCACCGGAAGGGCGAAGGACATCTGGCCGGAGAAGCAGATGACGAAGGCCAGCGCCACCGGATTGACCCCGGCGGCCATGGCCACCGGGACCGAGATGGTGGTCACGATGCTGATGGCCGGGATGTTGGAGATAAACTGGGTGAGCACCATCTCCAGCAGGATAAAGGCCAGCACAATCAGCACCTGGGGCGCGCCGCCGATGACGCCGCCGAGCTGCTTGGCAAACCAGGCGATGAGGCCGACCCCCTCGGCGTTCATGGCGCCGCCCAGCAGCAGGCCGCCCGCCACCAGGAAGATGACGCCCCAGTTGACATTCTTGACCGCCTGGGTCCAGTTGGTCAGGGTCTTGCCCGTCTTGCGGTCAATGGGGATCAAAAAGGCCAGCAGCGCCACAAACATGGAGACGTAGGTGGCGTTCAGCACCCGGTCCAGCGCGGCGGTGACGGCCGCATTTTTGCCAAAGATCGCGGCGGCCAGACTGGGGAGAATCCAGAGCGCCACGGCCAGGACAAACAGGGCGACCGCGATCCCCTCGCCCCGCTTCATGGGGCCCATCTCGGCCAGCTGCTGCTTGGCGTAGGTCTGGGCGCTTTTGGTGTCGCCCTCCACGCCGCCCCGGCAGACCCGCAGGACGAAGAAACCGGCGATGATGGTGGTCACAACGCCCGCCGGGATGCCCGCCGCGCAGAAGTCCACAAAGCGGATGTTGACGCCGATGAGGGAGGCGCACAAGCCGATGGTGATGAAGTTCACGTTGGCCGCGCCGATGGGGGTCAGCAGGCCGCCGGTCTGGGAGCCGTAGGCGGTGGCAAACTTCAGGGTCTTCATGAAGGGGTGTCCCTTGTCGTAGCCCATGGCCTCCACCAGGCCCTCGGCGATGACCAGGAAGAGCATGGCCGACGCGATATGGGACATAAAGGCGGAGACCACCGCCATGCTAACCGTAAAGATGAAGATCAGATGCTTGGGGCTCTTTGCCGCAAAGTCCCGGGACAGAAGCCACAGCGCCATGCGCCGGGCGACCCCCTGCTCGATCAGCGCTGTGGAGAAAATGAAAATGCCCAGAATCAGCCAGGAGTTGCTCTGGCCCAGATAGGCCAGGGCCGCATTCGGCTCCATAATGCCCATCAGGGGGACCAGCAGAAATACCACCAGGCTGGTGGCCGGGATGGGAATGGGCTCAAAGAACCACCAGACGACCACCCAGACGGTAATCGCCAGCACCCACTGCGCCTTTTCGCTCATCCCCGCCGGTGTGGGAATCAAAAATGCCAGGAACAAAAAAAGAAGGGGACCCAGGACCAGGCCGATGCGGCGCTTGGTCTTCTCATGCCGTAATTCCTTGTCTGACAGCTTGGTCAGCTCGCCAAGGCTCTTCCAGCCCTGATTGGCATCTACCATGGTTGCACCATCCTTCCGTATACCGCTTAAGATTTTCTGCTCCCTTGCTTCCCATACACATGCTGTCTTCTTTTGTTCGGATCACCTGGAACAGTCTGCCTCCCGGCCGGCCGCAGCTTCTGTCAGACATCCTCAGTCTACCAGAATTTTTGTTTTATTCAGCTAAGCCCAATACATTTTACTGCAAATATTTTAGCTTTTTTCACCAACAAAAAAACGGACTCCGCGTTTATGCGGAGCCCGTTGAGGCTGCAAGTGCTGTTAGACGCCGGCATAGGCGGCATGGCGGAGCGCCTCCAGATCCGTGATGATCAGTCCGCCGTAGGTGGTCTCTACGATCTGCTTCTGCCGCAGGTCGCTCAAAACCTTTGTCATTGTCACCCGGGTGGTCTTGGTGATGCGGGCCAAATCCACCTGGGACAGGCCGATCACCGGATTCTCTCCCTTGCGGGTATACTTGAGCCGGTATTCGGCCAGCAGGCAGAGCACCTGCTCCACCCGGTTGCTGGTCTTGTTTGCGTTCATCCCAATCTGGCGGAGGTGCCCGCCCGTGATGCGGCCGAACTCCGCCAAAAACTCAAAGGCCAGGTCGCTGTCCCGCCGCAAATACGCATAGACCTCCTGGGCGTCAATCACATGCAGGGTACAGGCCTCCAGCGCGGAAAAGGTCCCCACCATCGCGTTGTTCCCAAAGAGAGGCTGGAGGGGAAAGACGCAGTGATCGCCCAGGAGCTCCAAAAAATTCCACCGCCCCTCGCTGTCAATGTAGGTATACTCCACCAGCCCGCTCTCAATATAGTACAGGTTGCTGGCCCGTTTTCCCTGCTCTGCGATCACCGAATGGGCGGGGACGGTAATATGCTGCTTGCTCCGGAAAATCTCATGCCAGCGCTTCAGGATATCCGGATTGGCGTTCAGCCGGAAATCTGGAAATTCGGACAGATAGACTTCCTCCATGGTAGTCCTCCCATCTCTTAGCTCCCAGGCGTCTCCAAGCGCCTGAGTCCGCAGCGGCGGCCGGCGTGCTGCGCGGGAACCGCCGGCCGCCCCCCGCTGTATGTGCAGAATTTCAGGTGGTATCTCCCGGTTTTGCCTCAGTTTTTTTGCATTTTATCACAACGCAATGCCGCTTGCAAGCCCTTGTTTGTATACTATGCCCGTTCCCCGCGCCGCTGCGGCCGGGATTCCGTACCTCCGGCGGCGCATTCCGGCGGGCAGGCCTTTGCTTTTTCCCACAAATGATGCTATAATAAAAAAAATTCTGCGGCTTACATGGGCGCACGCCACTTGGAAGGTGAAACAGCTATGGCCAGAATGGGCGGCAGGCCGCGGACGGCGGCCGGAGGCGAAGACAACAGCTCTCTCTATGTGCAGGCATTGGCAAACGGGCTCACCATACTCTCGGTCTTTGACATCGAGCATCCGGAGTGGAGCCTGGGGGACATCGCACGCCGCACCGGCATCTCCAAGACCACAGCCTATCGGATGCTCCGCACGCTGGAGTGGACAGGCTTTGTGACCTACAGCCCCGACAGCGAGCGTTACGGCATCGGCCCGGCGGCGCTCCCCCTGTCCTACCTGACTCTGTCCCACGTGGGCTTCTCCCACCTGACCCACCCCGTGCTGGAGCGGCTGGCCGCCGCCACCGGAGAGACCGTGGAGCTGGCCGTGGAGGGCAAGGGGGAGGCCGTCGTGGTGGACCATGTGGAGACCTCCCACCCCTTCAAGCCCAACCTGCCGCTGGGACGGGCGCTGCGCAATTTGGCCAACTCCAGCATGAAGGTCTTCGCCGCCCACCAGACGGAGAAGGAGCGGGAGCGGCTGCTCCAGGCCCACCAGCCGTCCCTGACCCCTCACACCATCACCGACCCGGCCCTCCTCCGGGCCGAGCTGGCCAGGGTGGCCGAGACCGGCCTGGCTTTCGACCGGGAGGAGCAGGAGCTGGGGGTCTGCGCCGTCTCCGCCCCCGTGTTCGGGCCCTACCGGGAGCTGAAGGCGGTCCTGACTGTGGTGGCCCCGGTGGAGCGGTTCCAGGCCGAGGACGGCCGCCGCAATGTGGCGGCGCTCCAGGCCGCGGCGGCCGAGCTGTCCGGCCACCTGAGCAAGCTGACCTCAGCCCAGTGACCCGGCGGGCCGCACTCCACCCCGGCCCCGTCTGAGCGCCCCTTCGGGGGCGCTTTTTCCATGCTCCGGGGAAGGCTGACCCGGCCGCACCCGGCTCTCCAAATGCTTCCGTTTACCTGCCGCTCCTCCGCCCCATCCGCCGCTCTTCCCTCCGTCATTCGGCACTTTGCCGGTTTTGCCCCGCCGCCGCAAAATTTTTTATAAACATATTGACCTGCGGCCGGAAGAGGTGTATGATAATTATGAAATATCTATTCCGTACAATGGAATAGATAAAAAGCAGGAGGTGGCATGATGGCAGAAGACAGATCGAAGAACAGCAAGTCCGGCGAAAAGACCCTGATCCGCGACATCAGCTTTTGCGGATGTCCCGAGAACGGCTCCAACGCCTCCATGGTCGATGTGAAGGACGGACGCATCGTCCGTATCCGGCCCATGCACTACGACTGGAAGTACGACCCCGAGAAGGACATGAACCCGTGGAAATTCGAGGTGCGGGGCAGCACCTTCGAGCCCAGCATGAAGACTCTGCTCCCCCCCTACTCCCTGGCGTACAAAAAGCGCGTCTATTCCCCCGCCCGTATCCGCTTCCCCATGAAGCGGGTGGACTTCGACCCCAACGGGGCCCCCGGCTCCACCGGCCCGGGCGGCCGCAACACCCAGAACCGCGGCAAGAGCAAGTACGTGCGCATCTCCTGGAAGGAGGCGTTGGACATCATCACCAAGGAGATGCAGCGCCTGAAGGACACCTACGGGCCCACCTCCCTGCTCTACCAGTGCGACCAGCACGGCGAGAACAAAATCGTCCACGCCAGCCACGGCACCGGCCGCCGGCTCCTCTCCCTGTGGGGCGGCTACACCCTCCAGATCCGCCAGCCCGACAGCTGGGAGGGCTGGTGGTGGGGCAGCAAGCACTTCTGGGGCTGCGAGCCCGTGGGCCAGGGCAAGCAGAGCAACCTGCTGCTGGACGTGGCCGAGAACTGCGAGCTGCTGCTCTTCTGGGGCTGCGACCAGGAGACCACCCCCTGGGGCTGGCAGGGCCAGCTCCCCAGCCGCCTGAGCTACTGGTACAGCGAGCTGGGCATCAAGCAGATCTACATCTGTCCCGACGTGAACTACGCGGCCGCCGTCCACGCCGACCGCTGGATCCCCGTGCTGCCCAACACCGACGCCGCCCTCTACCTGGCCATCACCTACGTGTGGTTCAAGGAGGGCACCTATGACAAGGATTACCTCAAGTCCCACGCCGTCGGTGTGGAGAACTACGAGGCCTATGTCATGGGCGACGAGGACGGGGTGCCCAAGACCCCCGAGTGGGCCGCCGAGATCTGCGGCGTACCCGCCCGCACCATCAAGGCCCTGGCCCGCGAGTGGGCCTCCAAGCGCACCAGCGTGGTCATCGGCAACGGCGGCCCCGGCATCCGCGGGCCGTACGCCACCGAGCCCGCCCGTCTCCAGGGCATCTGCCTGGCCATGCAGGGCCTGGGCAAGCCGGGCCGCAACCAGGTGAAGATGATCGAGTGGGGCCTGTTCGACTATCCCGATCAGTACGCCCAGCCCAAGGCGCTGGTCAAGCCCAACGTGACCGCCGCCTACACCGGCGGCAACCCCTCCGACTCCCACGACCCATCCCTGCCCAAGACCTACGTGCCCAAGGCCATTCTGGAGGGCTCCTGCGACTGGTGGGGCTGCAAGTCCGAGACCGCCGTCCGGGAGGACCAGTTTGTCCACCGGAAGTATCCGGCCGACGGCTGCTCCAAGATCCACGCCGTCTGGACCGACTCCCCCTCCTGGATCACCTGCTGGAACTCCGGCAACGACTACATCCGCGCCATGCGCCACCCCGACATTGAGTTCATGTGGGCCCAGCACCCCTGGCTGGAGAACGACGCCATGCTGGCCGACATCATCCTCCCGGTCAACACCAAGCTGGAGGAGGACGACATCGCAATCGACAACTTCAGCGGCCAGTTCAACCTGCTCTATCCCGAGGAGAAGTGCATCGAGCCCCTGGCCGAGTCCTACAGCGACTATGAGATCACCTGTATGCTGGCCGAGCGGCTGGGCCTGCTGGAGGCCTACACCGGCGGCAAGTCCGTCCAGGATCTGATCAAGTACGGCTGGGAGACCTCCCGCTGCGCCGATCTCATCAGTTGGGAGGACCTGAAGGAAAAGGGCTACTACGTGGTGCCCACCGCCGACGACTGGAAGGAGGTCCCCCGCGGCTTCCAGGAGTTCTATGAGGACCCCAAGAAGAGCCCCCTCACCACGCCCACCGGCCTGCTGGAGTTCGAGGCCACCGGTCTGAAGGAGCACTTCCCCCACGACCTGGAGCGCCCGCCCGTGCCCAAGTGGGTGGCTCAGGGTATCTCCCACGAGGAGACCCTGGGGACCGAGCGCAGCAAGACCTACCCCCTGCTGGTGGTCTCCAACCACCCGCGCTGGAGCGTCCACTCCCAGCACGAGGACATCACCTGGCTGCGTGAGATTCCCACCTGTAAGATCAAGGGGCCCGACGGCTACCTGTATCACCCGGTCTGGCTGCATCCCGACACGGCGGCCGAGCGCGGCATCGCCGACGGCGACATCGTGTCCATCTTCAACGAGCGCGGCGTGGTTCTGGCCGGCGCCTATGTGACCGAGCGCATCATGCCCGGCGTGGTGTACATCGACCACGGCGCCAAGTGGGATCCCATCGTTCCAGGCGAGATCGACCGGGGCGGCGCCATCAACACCATCGTGCCCCGGAACACCACCTCCAAGAACGCGGTGGGCCATGCGGTCAGCGGCTTCCTGGTGGATGTGGAGAAGACGGATCTGGACGGGCTCAAGCGGAAGTACCCCGAGGCGTTTAACCGGCCCTTCCATGCGACGGCCGGCCCCGGGCTGGACGCGGTATTAGCGGGAGGTGACAAGTAATGGGGAAGGTTCTCATCATCAACTACGATCTCTGCAACGGCTGCTATAACTGTCAGGTGGCCTGTAAGGACGAGCACGTGGGCAACGACTGGTCGCCCATCGCCAAGCCCCAGCCCGACACCGGCCATTTCTGGCATAAGATCCGCGACAACGTGCGCGGCCAGGTCCCCAAGGTGATGGTGACCTATGAGCACATGACCTGCCAGCACTGCGACGAGGCCCCCTGCATCGACGCCTGCACCCAGAAGGCCATCTACAAGCGGGACGACGGCATCGTCATCATCGACCCGGACAAGTGCCGCGGGCACCAGCTCTGTGTCGAGGCCTGCCCCTATGAGAACGTCATCTACTACAACCAGGACCTGAACATCTCCCAGAAGTGCACCATGTGCGCCCACCTGCTGGACGACGGCTGGTCCGAGCCCCGCTGCGTGGACGCCTGCCCCACCGGGGCCATGGTCTTCGGCGACGAGGACGATCCCAAGATCAAGGAGCTCCTGGCCAAGGCGGAGCCCCTGAAGCCCGAGCTGTCCGTCAAGCCCCGTGTCTTCTACATCGGCCTGCCCAAGCGGTTCATCGCCGGGGCCGTGTACGACAAGGAGGCCGACGAGTGCACCGAGAACGTCACCGTCACCGCCGTCAACACCGAGACCGGCGAGACCCTCACGGCTCAGACCGACAGCTACGGCGACTTCTGGTTCAAGGGCCTGGCTCAGGGCAAGTACACCCTGACCTTTGCGAAGGACGGCTATCTGTCTCAGAAGGCCGGTCCCATCGACGTCACCGAGAAGGACATCAACATCGGCGATGTCGCCCTCTGGAAGGCCTAACGGTAAACAGACTGCAACCAGGGCGGCGCTCCTCCGGGAGCGCCGCCCCTGCACTGTCCCGGGCAGCACAGCGGCAGCTCTCCCTGTCTTTCACAATAGCCTATCGCCCCGGTCTAGGCCTTATTTGAAAAATGTCAAAACGACCAAACGGCGGTTCTTTTTCCGTTATACTGCGTGAATAATTCTTGAAATACACCAAGTATTCCTGAGAATTTTTGTCTTGTCCGGCGGAATCGGATAGCCGTTGGCAGCTTTGCTGCCTTACGGATATCACATACCCTTGGGGTAAAATCTCTCACCGTTGGCCATTCCGCCAATGTTCAAACAAGGCCTACAGTCAAGCGGGGTGATCCCGCCGTATCCCTCCAAATATTTTTCACCTTTTTTGTGTCATCTGTACAAAATGGGCGGCCGTCCCACTTCCACCTTCCCCGCCAGCGCAGTAGATCCCGAGGCTCCGCTGGGCGTTACCCCGGCCCCGCCGCCCTTTGAAGCGGGAGACCCTAAGCTTGACTGTTTTTACTATCAAAAGCCCCCGCGCCTGTGGCGCGGGGGCTTTTGTCTGTCCGGACGGTCTGGGGTATCCGCTCGATACGGTCCCTCAACGAAACATGCAGTCCGTTACCGTGCAGAAATTTTGGTCTCACAGGGGAAAAGAGCGAAAGTAACGTTCTTTTGGGTTCTTTTTCTTTCAAGAAACAGAATTACAGCTCGTTACC
>CANSQX010000078.1 GCA_947649225.1 uncultured Flavonifractor sp. | reverse complement strand
TTTATGATGCCTCCATTCTATCACAATCCCCTTGCCTTGTGTAGACGCTATCTAGGGTAGCTCCAGATAGGTCCCTGGCACTTCGCCCACAATGATGGTCTCAGCCACGCAGACCTGGGTATCCACTTGGGTCTGCGTAGTACCGCCGGGGAGCAGCAGCCGGACGGTCACGTGGACGTTGAGCATGACCCGATGGAGGGTCTGGTTGATCCCGGCGGCGGTGAACACGTGCTCAAACTCCGCCCCGGCGGAGGCGGAGGCGGCCGGCCGCACGGGCATCCGCGGCCCCCAGCCAGACAGGGACGGCAGGCCGGTCAGACTGCCCAGAGGGATTCCCAGCTGCTCGGAATCCAGGGCGTCCATCCGGGCAGTCACCGCGTCCAGAATGCGGGTGCGCAGGCGGTTGAGGGCGGCAGTGTCGGTGGTCATGGCGGTAATCCGGCCGCTGGTTCCGGTCTGGATGCGCACCACGTCTCCGTACTCCCAGGGGTCCTCCTCCATAGCCTCCTCCACCGCCTGACTGACCAGCCCGGTGATCTGGTTCTGCGCCCGGGCGGCGGCCAGATCAGCCAGCACCGGGCGGACCGCCGCATCCACAGCCCCAATCAGCACCAACACCAGTACTGCGCCCAGTCCCACAGCGGCCCAGACCGGACCGCTCCCCCGCCGCCGTCCCATACGGAGGCGGAGCCGGGGCCCCCTCCGGCGAAACCATCTGCCCGGCATCCCGTCACCCCCATGGGGAAACCCTATGCGGGATACGGCTTGGCCTATGCCCGGAGCAGCTCCTCCACCGCCAGCAGGACCCCCAGCTTGCCCGACTCATAGGTCAGGCCACCCTGGAGATAGGCAGTATAGGGTGGGCGCATGGGGGCGTCGCAGGAGAGCTCGATGGAAGCCCCCTGGATGAAAGCCCCGGCCGCCATGATCACCGGGCAGTCATAACCTGGCATATCCCAGGGCTCTGGGGTCACATAGGAATCCACCGGCGCGCCGGATTGAATGCCCTTGCAGAAGCGCCTGAGGGGTTCCGGTGCGCCGAAGTGGATCATCTGGATGATATCGTGCCGGAGCTGGTCTGCCCGGGGCTCGGCCTCATACCCCAGCAGCTCCATGATTTTGGCGGCAAAGACGGCAGTTTTCACCGCCTGAGCCACTGTGTGGGGGGCCAGAAAGAGTCCCTGGTAGAGGGCACGGCTGTTCCCCAGGGTGGACCCGCACTCTCCGCCGATGCCGGGACAGGTGAGGCGTATGGCGGCGGCCTCCACCAGATCCCGCCGGCCGGCGATGTACCCGCCGGTTGGGGCCAGCCCGCCGCCGGGGTTTTTGATCAGGGAGCCCACCACCAGATCGGCCCCCGCCTGGGTGGGCTCCATGGTCTCCACAAACTCTCCATAGCAGTTGTCCACCAGCACCGCCGCCGCCGGGTTGGCCTCCTTCACAATCCGGCACATAGCGCCGATCTCCTCCACCGGCAGAGAGGCCCGGGTGGAGTAGCCCCGGGAGCGCTGAATCAACACCGCCCGGACCTTAGGATCCCGCACTGCAACGGCCAGCCCCTCCAGGTCTGGCTTGTTCTCCTTGAGATCCACCTGCCGGTAAGAAATGCCGTAATCCCTGAGCGATCCCGGCCCTTTTTCGACTGCGCCGATCACCCCCAGCAAAGTGTCATAGGGGGCTCCCACCGCAGAGACCAGCATATCCCCCGGCCGCAGCGCCCCGAAGAGCGCACAGCTGATGGCGTGGGTACCATTGACGAAGCCAATTCGGACCAGAGCGGCCTCTGTGCCGAAGAGATCCGCGTAGATCTCCTCCAGCTTGTCCCGGCCTATGTCGTCGTAGCCGTAGCCGGTGGTTCCCGCGAAATAGGGCTCGGCCACCCGGTGCTTCTGAAAAGCAGCCAGCACCTTGGCCGTATTCTCCTCCGCAACGGCGTCAATCCCCGCAAACTGCGCCCACACTGCCTGCTGCGCCTGGATGCCTAACGCTCGGACGCGCTCACTTATCTGTAAAGTCATATTGCTTGTCACCATTTTTCTGTATTTTTGGCCCTCTGCCCTGTCCAGCGAATGCTCCGCTTATCTGTAAAGCGAAACTGCTTTTCAGTTATTGCGCCTGTTTCAGTTTCGCCTGTGCAAAGGCGGCAATGAGGGAGGCGCAGGCCTCTACATCGCCCCGGTCTGCCATCTCCACCGGCGAGTGGGTGTAGCGGCAGGGCACCGAGATCCCACCGGTGTATACCCCGGCGCGGCTCTGATGGATGGCCCCCGCATCGGTGCCGCCCCGGCGGATCACGTCCCGCTGGGCGGGGATCCCCTGCTCCGCCGCCAGGGCGGAGAGGCGCTCCACCACCGCCGGGTGGGCAATCACAGAGGTATCCATCACCTTAACAGCGGCCCCACCCCCCAGGATGCTGCTGCCGTCATGCCTGGAGCCGGGCGCGTCCCCGGCAACGGTCACATCCACGGCGATGCCATAGTCTGGGTCAATGCCGTAGGCCGCCGTCCTGGCTCCCCGGAGCCCCAGCTCCTCCTGGACTGTAAAGACAAAGTAGAGATCGTTCTCACTCTTCCCCAGCCGCTCCATAGCCATCAGCAGCGCGATACAGGAGATCCGGTTGTCCAGATACGGGGAGACGATCCGCTCCCCGGCGGCGAAGGCGGGCAGGTCCCACACGGCGGTGTCGCCGATCTGAACCAGCTCCTTCGCGTGGGACTCGTCCCGGGCGCCGACGTCCAAACAGAGGTCTTCCAATTTGGCATCCTTGGCCTCAGTGCCCTCGTCCAGGGCCACCAGACCCTTCACCCCGTTCCGGAACCGGACAGGGGTATAGAGCACGCTGTGGGGGTTCAGCCCGCCCAGCTTTCCGAAGTGGATAAAGCCCTTTTCGTCGATATGGGTGGCCAGAAAGCCAATGCTGTCCATGTGAGCGGCGAACATCACCTTGGGACCGCTCCCCTTCCGGCGGCAGATTAGGTTGCCCAGGGTGTCTATGGCGCATTCGTCGGCATAGGGAGCAGCCAGGGTTTTGAGGGTGGCGGCCACCCCCGCCTCGTCCCCCGAGGGGCCGTGGCAGTCGTTGAGGGTCTGGAGGGTTTTCAGTAAATCCATGGGGCATACGTTCCTTCCCTATCAATTATCATTTTGAGGCTTCGGGCTTTGTACACAGACTGTCGCTACTGCGCCGCGACGGCATCCAGGAACAGACGGGCCAGGTCCAGCATGTGCTCCAGATCCCGGACGGCGGCCACGCTGGACGGGGCGTGGAGATAGCGCACAGGGGCGCTCATAACCACAGTCCGCACCCCGGCCTTGGTCCGCTGAATGGCGGCGGCGTCATTGCCGCCGGACAGGTAGTGCTTGGTCTGCCAGGGGATGCCGTGGGTCCCGGCCAGCGCCCGCAGCAGCTCGTAGAGCGGCCGGTCGGCCACCGAGCCGCCGTCCATATAGGAGACCACCGGCCCCTTTCCCAGGGCGCACACCTGCTTGTGGCCGGGGGCCCCCGCCAGATCGGCGGCGGTGGTGGTCTCCAGCACCAGGGCGATCTCCGGCTCCACCGAGAAGGCCGCGCCAAAGGCCCCCCGGTTCCCCACCTCCTCCTGGGCGGCAAAGACGAAGGTACAGTCCAGGGGCAGGTCCTCCTCCAGCAGCTTCAAAAGGACGGCACAGCCCACCCGGTCGTCCAGGGCCTTGGCCTTGATCAGCCCGGAGCCAAACTCCACTACGTCGCTGTCGAAGACAGCGCAGTCCCCCGGGGCAACCAGCGCCCCGGCTGCCTCTTTGTCCCGGGCGCCGATGTCCAGATAGAACTCCGACAGCTTGGGGACGGTCTTCTCCTCCTCCTCGGAGACCAGGTGGTAAGCCTTCAGCCCCACCACACCGGGGATCCGCCGCTCCCCCACCAGCACCCGCTTGCCCAGCAGCACCCGGCGGTCGACGCCCCCCACGGTGTCGAACTTCAGATATCCGTCCTCGGTGATCTGCTTGACGATGAGCCCCACCTCGTCCATGTGGGCGCAGAGCAGCAGCTTATTTCCGGTGGACCTCTTTCCCCGCTTGAAGACAATCAGGTTGCCCAGGGCGTCCACCCGGATCTGATCGGCATGGGGCTCCGCCCGCGCCCGGAGAAACGCCCGGACCGGCTCCTCAAAGCTGGACACCCCGGGCAGGGCGCACAGCTCCTTGACCAGCGTTAGCACAGCGTCTCCGCCTCCTCTCCCAGATCCTCCGCAAAGGCGGCCAGCAGCGCCGCCGTGTGCTCCAGGTCGGCCTCGTCCAGTACCTCAATGGGGCTGTGCATATACCGCAGGGGCAGAGAGAGCACCGCAGTGGCCACCCCCTCCCGGCTGACCTGCATATGCCAGCCATTGGTGCCCGTATGCCCGGCCATGACCTCGATCTGATGGGGAATCTCCCGCGCTTTCGCCCGGACGATCATGCGGTTGGACATCCAGCGGGTCATATTGGGGCCCACGCCGATCACCGGGCCGCCCCCCAGCTCGAAGGTGTAGTCCTTGCTCCCCACGTCGGGGGTCTTGCCGTGAGTCACGTCCACCGCTACGCAGAAATCCGGCGCGAGGGCAAAGGTCCCGGTCTTGGCCCCCGCTCCCGAGACCTCCTCCCGGGTGCTCCCCATCACATAGAGGTCCACATCCAGGGGCTTGTCCCGCAGGAGCTCAGCCGCCCGCAGCAGAATCACAAAGCAAGAGCGGTCGTCCATGGCCTTGCCACAGAGCCGGCCCTCCCCCAGTGGGGCGCAGCCTCCTCGGAAGACCATAGGCGTCCCCACTGGGACCGCCCGCTCCGCCTCCTCCTGGCTCAGGCCCACGTCCACCCGCAGGTCGGCGATGGGAATAGACTTCCGGCTCTCCCCCGCCTTCAGCAGGTGGGGCGGCTGGCAGGAGACCACTCCGAAGATGGGGGGATCGGTGAGCACGGTGAGCTCCCGGCCGGGGAGCATTCGGGGATCCACCCCGCCGATGGTGCGGAAGCGGAGAAATCCGTCCTCCGCCCCAATGGCAATCAGTCCGATCTCGTCCAGGTGGGCATCCAGCAGCAGGCGTTTGGCCCCCGGCCTTCCGCAGCGGCGGACGCCCACCACATTGCCCAGCCGGTCTGTCCACACCTGGTCCACCAGGGGGCGGAGCAGATCGGCCGCCAGCCGGGCCGCCGGGGCTTCAAAGCCGGAGGGCCCGGCCTGGGCTGACAGCCGCTCCAGCGCGTCTCTTGTGTTCAAATTGCTTCCTCCTCTATTCAAGAACCTGTATTCATAACCGTGAAACACCGTCCTGGCGGGCCTTTTACCACCGCTCATGGTTGAGGGATTGCGGATGCAATCCCCTATACGCATATTCACGCCATCAAGCTCTGCTGCTCTGCGTCACAAAACCTTGAAATCGGTCAGAATTCCCGTAAAAATCGGCCTTGCCCGATTGGTGCAGAATTTCCCAGACATCCGGCGTCCCCCGGCGATGCTCCAGGCGTTTCTCTTGGAATCAAAGCGCGTTGACCAGCCGCTTGAAGGTATCGCCCCGCTCCGCAAAGTTCTTGAAGCGGTCGAAAGAGGCGCAGGCTGGCGAAAGGAGCACCATGTCGCCGGGTTTTGCCATCGTTCGGGCCGCCGCCACTGCCTCTCCCAGGTCCCCGGTCTCGGAGACGGGCGGGTTATCCCCCCGGTAGCCGGGAGCTCCCTCCACGGCGGCGCGGATTTTTGGGGCGGTATCGCCTGTCAGGATTAACGCCTTTACATGGGTTTGAATCTCAGGGCCCAACACGTCGAAGGGGATGTGCTTGTCGTAGCCCCCGGCGATGAGGATGACCTTCTCCGGAAAGGACCGCAGGCCAGCGATGGTGCGGGTGGGACTGGAGGCGATGGAGTCGTTGTAGTAACGTACCCCATCTAAAGTCCGTACCAGCTCGATGCGGTGGGCCACCCCGCCGAAGGCTTTGGCAAAGTCCCGGATCACCGGGTCCGGGACCAGACCGTCCACCGCCGCGATGGCCGCCATATAGTTCTCCACGTTGTGGTCCCCGGGCAGAAGAATGCCGCCCAGCGGCAGCACCCGGCGGCGTCCCTGGCCGTTGGAGACCCAGATAGCCCCCTCCTCCACATAGACGCCCTGCTCCAGAGGGGCCTGGCGGCTGAACATCGTGACCCGGCCCCGGGCCCGGGCCGCCAGCTCCCGGGTGACGGCGTTGTCCCGGTTGAGGATGACCAGCCCCTCCGGGCCCTGGTGGGTGAAGATGTTGGTCTTAGCGGCGATGTACTCCTCCATCGATTTATGGACATCCAGATGGTTGGGGGCCAGATTGGTGATCACCGCCCGGTCCGGGCTCCGGTCCATGGTCATCAGCTGGAAGGAGGAGAGCTCCAGCACTGCGATATCCTCCGGGCTCATCTCCGCCGCGTCGGCCAGCAGGGGCCGTCCGATGTTCCCCCCCACATGGACCGTCCGGCCCGCCGCCTTCAACAGTTCTGCGGCAATAGTGGTGGTGGTGGTCTTCCCATCACTGCCAGTGATCCCGAGGATGGGGCAGGGACAGACCGCAAAAAAGGCCTCCATCTCGGAGGTAATCACACTCCCACGGGCCCGGGCGGCCTCCAGCTGGGGCACGTCGGGCCGCAGGCCGGGGGTACGGAAGATCACGTCCGCGCCCTCCAGATGGTCCAGATAGTCCGCGCCCAGGTGCAGGATGGCCCCCCGGCGCTCCAGCCGCTCGTCCAGGCCGTCAAATTCTCCCCGGGCCCGCCTGTCGCAGGCCGTCACCGCAATCCCGGCCCCCAGCAGCAGCTCGATCAGCGGCGTATTGGACACGCCGATGCCAACCACCGCCGCCCGTCTGCCCCGCAGCGCGCTCAGATAGGCTTGTATGGCGGAACTCATATGCACGTTCCTCCCCTGTTTTCAGTTTCGCCTTTGTATTATAGCCCATGGGAGGAAAAATTTCAATCGAAAGCGGACCGGCCCGCGCACTTCTGTTTGACAAGCGGGAAAAAATCGGGTACAATAGCTCCTGCAAGTAAGCTGGACAGCCGCGCGGGCGGGGCGAAAGGCCCGCACGTGAGGAAAGTCCGGGCTCCGCAGGGCAAGGATAACGGGTAACACCCGCCGGGGGCGACCCTAGGAAAAGTGCAACAGAGATAAACCGCCTGGGCGGCCTGCCGCCCAGGTAAGGGTGGAAAGGCGGAGGTAAGAGCCCGCCCGACGGCGTGGAAGCGTCCGTCGCTGTAAACTCTATCCGGAGCAACGCCGTGGAGGGGCATACGGTCGGCCCGACCGCCCCAGGGAGGCGGCTGGAGCGCATTGGCAACGGTGCGCCTAGATAGATGGCTGTCTTAAAGGACAGAACCCGGCTTACAGGCTTACTTGCACATCTGCAAAGAAAGGACGCGCTTGTTCAGGCGCGTCCTTTTTCATTGCAGTGATTCAATCCGGCTCCAGCTCCGCCAGATCGGGGGGCGTCAGAGAGCGCCCGGTCCGGACCAGAAAGCCCACCCGGCTCTGGCCCAGGCCGCTGATCCAGTCTCCGTACTGCCAGATCTCGCCAGTCTCTCCATCGACGAGAAACAGTCGTCCCGCCACAGCCTCCCGGCTGGACAGAGGGGCCGTAGCGGCACTGAGGTACCGCCGCCCCTCCACCTGCACCTCGCCGCAGAGGTACAGGAGCTCTCCCTCTGTCAGGCCGCGCCAGCGCGGGCCGGCCGGGACAGCCTCCCCCTCTGCAAGCTCGTTGAGCAGGTCCCCGGTGACGAGAAAATCCTCCCCCACCACGGGCGGGTCGAAGGGGGCGAGCACCTGCTCCGAGATACCGATCCGCCGGAGCTTTCTGTCCAGATCGGCGGTGAGGTAGTCCCGCATGGAGGCCAGCCGCTCCGCGATCCCGGCCTCGGTATAGGGACAGCGGATATAAAAGTCCTCCCGCTCATAGATAAAGCCCACATCGGGGTGGACCATCAGCCGGACCGGGACAGAAAAGCGGTCGATTCGTTCTTCCTCCATAGGTCCCATCTCGGCGAAGACCGGCAGCGCCCGCAGGCGCTCCAGCAGCTCCGACAAGCGTCTGGCCTCCTGCTCCAGATCGTCCGCGTAGCAGATATCATATACCGGGCTGTCCAAGTCCCCCAGGCTTCCGGATGCCAGTCCGGCAAGACCGTACTCCTCCAGAATCGGGACCGCGCAGCAATCCCATGCCCGGGCCTGGAGGTCATCCCGCAGCTGATAGCCGCCGGGATGGTAGATAGGCAGCAGGCTGTCCCAGCTGCCGTCATACCAGTTGTCCCACGCCTGAAAGGCGAGCTCCGGATACTCCGCCGCTGTCACTTGGTACACCCGCCCTCCGGCCTCTGCGGCCCGCTCCTCCACGGCGAGGGTCAGGTGGTACTTCTCCTCCAGTCTTTCCCGGACCTGGGCGGAGGTGTAGCAGGTCCGGCGGGTACAGCCGCTCAGCAGCACCAGAATCAGGAGCAAAGCCCCAAAAAGCCGGATGGCGTGACCGCGCCTCATGCCGTCCCCTCCTGTCAAACAGGGTGGACAGCCCTCGGCCGCCCGTCCCCGCTCTCTTGATTACGCACCCTCGGTATGTGTGGCGTGGGATTTCCGGTAGGCGTCGCTGTCCTTGGCCGCCAGCTCCTGGTCCGCCGCTGCGATTCGCCGCTTGAGCTCTTGAATCGCCTGCCCGTCCTCGCCGTGCCCGGCCTGGGCCAGCTCCCGATCCAGGTCGGAGCGCTCCTTCTCCAGCCTCGCAATCTCCCGATCTACCTGCCCGGTATCCATAACGCTTATCCCGCTCTCCTCCTGGGGCTCGTCCAGTGCGTCCGCATGCTCCTCCGCCGGATTGGAGTAGGGCCGGAACGCGACACGATACCCCTCCGCTTCGTCCGGCTTCAGAGAGTAGTAGCCGAAGGACTCCGCCGGAAGTCCCTTTTCGTAGCTGTCAAACCGGGCGCGGCGGACAAATGCGTCTCCGCCCGGTCCGCCGCTCTGGCCCTCCGCCGTTTTCAATGCCGCCGATACCTCCTCCATCTTGTGCGCTGCGCTGCACCCTGGTCTCCAGGGACAGCGCAGCGCTGTCTGCGCCGCACTCCGGGAGAAAACCGCCGCAGTGGAACAAACTGCCGCTTTTGCCGCAGGCACTTCCCTTTTCTTATCTATCTGTTTCTATCGGAAATTTTCGGGAAAAAATAAGAACCTGTCAGGCTGTCAATAAAATCGCCGGCCTCAGGCCAGTTCCGGCAATTTGACGAAACCGGCCGCCTGCGGGCGGATTCGAAAATGCGAAAATGGGGGCTTCGCTCCCCTTTTACACGATCTTCCCCCTCAAGACCTCAAGTCCTTTGACCTGTAAGGATGAAACAGCACTTTTTCCAGGGGCCGTACCGCTTCTAAGAACCTGTGGTCATCATTGGGACAGCCTGGATCGCCGGGGGGCAGCGCAATCCCCAGAATACGCGGGCAGTGTCTGCGCTTTGAGAGGATGCGCCCTCCGTTGCAGTTTTTCCCGCCCTGTGCTATACTCACCCCAGAGAAAAGGAGGGGCGGCCATGGCCCAGAACAGACTCTTTGCGATCCTCTATCTCCTGCTGCAAAACCGCCGCATGACCGCCCAGGCCCTGGCGGAGCGGCTGGAGGTATCGGTGCGCACCATCTACCGGGATGTGGATGCCCTCTCCGCCGCAGGGATCCCGGTCTGCACCACCCCGGGCCAGGGGGGCGGCGTGTATCTGATGGACCACTTTGTCCTGGACCGGGCCGCCTTTTCCGTGAAGGAGCAGCGGCAGCTGCTCACCGCCCTCCAGAGCATCCCCGCCGGGACCGGGGAAGAGGCGGATCAGGTGCGGGAAAAGCTCTCCGGCCTCTTCCAGCGGCAGGAGCCAGACTGGCTTCAGGTAGATCTATCCCGCTGGGGCTCCGGGGCCGCCGGCCACGCCCGGTTCGATCTGCTGCGGCAGGCCATCCTCAGCCGCCGCCAGGTGGTCTTCACCTATTTCAGCTCCAGCGGCCAGGTCTCCCGGCGCAGGCTCTTCCCCGCCCGTCTGGTGTTCAAGGGGCACGCCTGGTACTTACAGGGATTTTGTCTGGAAAAGGAGGACTACCGCACCTTTAGGCTCACCCGCATGGCGGAGATCCAGGTGCTGGAGGAGCCGGTGAACCGCCTCCTTGCGCCGCCCCCCATCGAGGGCGAGGGCCCTCCCGCCCCCTTCTGCACCGAACTCCGGCTGTGCTTCTCCCCCTATCTGGCCTACCGGGTGTATGACGAGTTCGACGAGAGCTGCATCACCCGGGAGGCGGACGGCTCCCTCCTGGTGGCGGTCACCATGCCGGAGGACGGGTGGCTCTACGGCCATCTCCTCTCCTACGGCCTGGGCGTGACGGTGCTCTCCCCTGCCCGCCTGCGGCGGCAGCTGGGGCTGCTGGCCCGGAAAATTTACCACAGCTGCGGGATTGCTGACATAAGGTGTCAGGATTCCGATGGTACACTGGAGTCATCTCAGACAGAGGAGGCATACAGCACCATGGAACACACCAGACAATTCTGCCAGTCCTGTGGAATGCCGATGGAGGCCGCCCGGCCCGGCACCGAACGGGACGGAGGTCCCAGTCCCCACTATTGCATCTACTGCTACCAGGATGGCGCCTTTACCAAGGACTGGACGATGGAGGAAATGATCGATTTCTGCGCCCCCCACATGGCCCAGGGCAACCCCGGCATGACCGAGGAGCAGGCCAAGGACCAGATGCGGAAATTTTTCCCCATGCTTCTGCGCTGGAAGCAGGGCTGCGCAGCTGGGGATCTGGACTCTGAGGACACAAGGAGGACCAGAACGACGGCCTACCGGCTGACAGGCGTCACCATCCGCACGGACAACTCCGACCGCGGCATGGCGCAGATTGGCGCTCTCTGGGACGACGTGCTCCAGGGCACGCTCCCCCTGCTCCGAGACAGCGGCGGCCAGCCCGTCCCGGATGTAATCCCCGTGGCCCGCTACAGCGGCTACGACAGCGGCCCCGCCGGGGGCTACGACCTGACCATTCTGGCTGTCACGGCGGACTTTCTTCGGGAGCTGGAGGCCGAAGCGGCGGCCGGGCGGTACCGGACTTATGAGGTCCGGGGCACCGGCGATCTGAAGCAGTGCACCCAGGAGGCGTGGGTCCAGGCCTGGGGTGACCAGACCACCCAGCGGGCGTTCAGCACCGCCTACGAGGTCAGCACCCCTGCGGCCTATGCGCCGGACGGCGTGGACAGCTGCCGCCTGTACATCGCCGTACAGCAGGAAAACTGACAGCCCCCATCAAACAGACATGGCGTCTTTCGGCAGCCTGAACGGTGCGGATTCCATCGGAACCCGCACCTTTTTCTTCCTCCCGCTTGACGGCGCAGGCCCGGACAGGTATACTGAATCGTAAAACCGGTATCCGCAGGCTCTGATTTCGGATATCACAGGGGGAATTGGCTTGGATCTCTGCGACATTAACGACATCAAGACCCTGCTCGGCCGTCACGGGTTCCGTTTCTCCAAGAGCATGGGCCAGAATTTCCTCATCGACGGCCGGATTCCCCGGGAAATTGCAGCCGCCTCTGGGGCGGACGCCTCCTGCGGGGTGCTGGAGATCGGCCCCGGCATCGGCCCGCTGACTGTGGAGCTGGCCCGGCGGGCCGGAAGGGTGGTCTCGGTGGAGCTGGATCGGGCCCTCCTCCCTATTCTGTCGGAGACCCTGGCGCCTTATGGGAACACAGAGGTGGTCCCCGGCGACATCATGAAGCTGGACCTCCCTGCCCTGCTGGCGGACAAGCTGGACGGGCTCACTCCCATCGCCTGCGCCAACCTCCCCTACAACATCACCACTCCCGTCCTCACTACCCTGCTGTCCTGCGGGCGCTTTTCCGCCATTACCGTGATGATCCAGCGGGAGGTGGCCGCCCGGATCTGCGCCCCGCCCGGGTCCCCCGACTACGGAGCCTTTTCGGTATTCTGCCAGTATCACGCGGAGACCGAGCGACTCTTTGATGTGGGACCGGAGTGCTTTCTCCCCGCGCCCAAGGTCACCTCGTCGGTGGTCCGCCTGACCCCCCGCCCCGCTCCGCCCCCTGAGGTGGAGGACCCGGCGCTGTTCTTCCGGGTGGTCCGGGCCTCCTTCGCCCAGCGGCGCAAGACCCTCCTCAACGGCCTGTCCGCCGCCTTCGGCGCCCAGGCGGACAAGGCTACCCTGCGGCAAATGATCCAGGACTGCGGCCTCCCCGACGGCATCCGGGGTGAGCGGCTGGGGATTCCGGAATTCGCCGCTCTGGCCGCCCGGCTGGCCGCCCTGCCTGGCCGGTAAGTGGCGCCGGAACACACAACAATCAGAGATTTGGAGATGATGGAACATGGAGTACAAAACGCCTCTGCTGGCTGTAACGGACATTGACCGGACGGTCGCATTCTACGAAAAGGTGCTGGGCCTACAGGTGATAACCGACTTCGGAGCCAACAAAATGCTGACCGGCGGGATCTGTCTGCAAACCCTGGAGACCTGGCGGGAATTCATCGGCACAGACGAGGTCTCCTTCGGCGGCAATCAGGCCGAGCTCTATTTTGAGGAGGAGAACTTTGACGCGTTCGCCGAGAGGCTGCGCACCTTTGACATCGCGTATGTACACCCCGTTCAGGAGCACGCATGGGGACAGCGGGCCGTGCGGTTCTATGACCCAGACAGGCATATGATTGAGGTCGGCGAGGCAATGAAAACTGTCTGCAAGCGGTTTTTGGACAGCGGTTTGACCCCAGAGCAGACCGCCGTCCGTATGGACGTGCCGCTGGATTATGTCAAAGACTGTATGTGTGAGCCGTAGCTGCTGCGCGGCTCCCGGTGTTCCGGCGGAGCCTCAGCGTCTGTTTGAAAACCGGCAATGTGCCCGGCAGCGAGGAAATTCTTTGTCCGGCAAGCAGTTTTGATGCAGGAATTCCGGCAGATCTCAAGGAAAAACCGCACCGTCCGGATGAAAAGGGCCCGCCGACTGGGCATGCTGACGGTTTTTAAGCAGGCTCTAGGCCTTGTTTGAACATTGGCGGAATGCCCAACGGCGAGAAATTTTTCCGCCAGACAAGGCAAAAATTCGCAGGAATACTTGGTGTATTTCAAGCATTTTTAACGCAGTATGGCGGAAAAAGATTCGCCGTTTGGGCGTCTTGACATGTTTCAAACAAGGCTTAGTAACTGCACGCACGACACGACAGTTCCCGAGGATTGCTGCCACTGTCACAAAATAGGGCTGCAAGTTGTCCCTGCGATTGCGAAAAAAAGCGGACTCCGGATCCCTCTTGCCTTTTTTCCCAGTCTGTGGTATGCTGAGTATAGTATACCCAGGATAGAGAGACTATCCGCTTCATTCTAAAAGGAGGAACTCTGTCATGAGACTGAAACGTCTGCTTGCCCTTGGGGCGGCCGGTGCTCTGATTGCCGCAATCGCTGTCACACCCGCCTCTGCACACGGGCGGCGGCACCACAGCAAGTCCCCCAGCTCCTGTCCCGTCTGCACGGTCTATGGCTGTACCGTGTCCGGCCGCCATACCCACAACGGCCTGGCCTACTGCGGCTACCACCATGAGAGCGGCTACTGCGACGGCTCCTGCCGTCCAGTCTGTACGCTGGAGGACTGCACCGAGCTTGGCCGCCACACCCACAACGGCCTGGCCTACTGCGGCTACCACCATGAGAGCGGCTACTGCGACG
>CANSQX010000077.1 GCA_947649225.1 uncultured Flavonifractor sp. | reverse complement strand
GCCTCGTCGTTGGTCTTGGTGGTGGGCTTGCCCTCCTCGTCGGTCTGGAAGAGGAAGAACTCGGCCTCGGGGCCCACGTTGAAGGAGTCGTAGCCCATGTCTGCCGCCCGCTTCAGCACCCGCTGGAGGGCCCCCCGGGGGTCTCCTACAAAGGGGGTGCCGTCTGGGTTGTAGACGTCGCAGATCAGCCGGGCCACCTTGCCGTGCTGAGGCCGCCAGGGGAAGATCGCAAAGGAATTCAGGTCGGGGTACAGGTACTGGTCGGACTCGTCGATGCGGACGAAGCCCTCGATGGAGGAGCCGTCGAACATGATCTTGTTGTCCACCGCCTTCTCGACCTGGGCGGCGGTGATGGCCACGTTTTTCAGCTGGCCGAAGATGTCGGTGAACTGGAGCCGGACAAACTCAATGTCGTTCTCCCTGACCATGCGCAGGATGTCTTCTCTGGTATAGTGATTGTTCGCCATTTCGGGGATCCCCTTTCCTCTTTCAACCATATTTGGGCCCGGAAAAAAGGAAAGCGCTCCGCCCTTGGGGGTCGGAACGCCTTCGTCCTCAACTGATGGTTTGAGTATACGGATTTTCCAGGCCGATGTCAAGTATTTTTGCGGCGCTTTTCCATCTTTGTTGCAAACCGCACAGGCTGTCCCCGGCGCAGCCCGGTCTTTCTGCCGTTTTTCCACAGTGCCGGTTCGCCGGGCGGGCGCCGCCCTGCCTGACGGGGGCCGACCGGTGCAGAGGGGACCTGTCCCATAGCTGGAAAAATCCTCTTCCCTTTTCCCCCGAAAGGTGCGATAATAGAGGCAACCACACTGCGGCGGCCCGCTCCGCCGCCCACACCGGCCGCCGCTCGCCGGAAAGAGCGGCCGTCCCGCGCCCCGCCCCGCCCGGGCGCCGGCCGCGGGCCAGAGGGAGGTCGTTATGAAGCCCACCCAGGCATACCGCCCGGAAAATCTGCACTATCTCAAGATGCTGGCCCGGCAGTACCCCACGGTCCAGGCCGCCAGCACCGAGATCATCAACCTTCAGGCCATTCTGAACCTGCCCAAGGGCACCGAACACTTCATCTCCGATGTTCACGGGGAGTACGAGGCCTTTCTCCACATCGTCAACTCGGCCTCCGGCGTGGTGCGGGAGAAGCTGGACCTGCTCTTCGGCGCCAGCGTCCCCCGGGCCGAGCTGGACCAGCTGGCCACCCTCATCTACTACCCGGAGGAGAAGCTGGAGGAGATCGTCCAGAATACCTCCGACATGCGGGAGTGGTACCGCATCACCTTCCACCGGCTCATTGAGGTCTGCCGGCTGGTGAGCTCCAAGTACACCCGCTCCAAGGTCCGCAAGGCCATGCCCGCCGAATACGCCTATATCATCGACGAGCTGATCCACACCCACTATGAGGACAGCGACAAGCGGGACTACTACGAGAACATCATCTCCACCATCATCGACATCGACCGGGCCCCCAACTTCCTGGTCCAGCTGTGCTGGCTCATCAAGCGGCTGGACGTGGACCACCTGCACCTGGTGGGGGACATCTTCGACCGGGGCCCCGGGGCCGATATTATCATGGACTGCCTGATGGGCTATCACAGCGTGGACATCCAGTGGGGCAACCACGACATCCTCTGGATGGGGGCGGCCTCCGGCTCCCGCACCCTGGTGGCCACCGTGCTGGCCAACTCCCTGCGCTACAACAACCTGGAGGTCATCGAGACCGGCTACGGCATCTCTCTGCGCCCCCTGGCCGTCTTCGCCAGCGAGGTCTATCAGAACTGCGACGTGAGCCGCTTCGAGGTCAAGCTCACCAATGAGGACGCGGCCCACTACACCGACAAGGACAAGCTCCTGGCCGCCCGGATGCACAAGGCCATCACCATGATCCTCTTCAAGCTGGAGGGTCGGAAGATCCAGCGCAACCCCTGCTTCGGCATGGACGACCGGCTGCTGCTGGACAAGATCGACTATGAAAACAAGAGCATCACCATCCACGGGACCGCCTATCCCATGGAGGATGTGGATTTCCCCACGGTGAACCGGGACGACCCCTACGCCCTCACCCCGGAGGAGGAGGAGCTCATCCACCAGATGACCCGCTCCTTCCGCCACAGCGAGAAGCTCCAGCGCCATGTGCGCTTTCTCTACTCCAAGGGCGGGCTGTACAAGGTCTACAACGGCAACCTGCTCTTCCACGGGTGCATCCCCATGGCGGAGGACGGTTCTCTGCTGAAGTTCTCCATCGGCTGCGACGGTCTCTCCGGCAAGGCCTTTCTGGACTACGCCGATCTCACCGCCCGCCGGGCCTACTACAGCAGGCCCGGGTCCGAGGAGCGGCAGTTCGGCATGGACTTCCTCTGGTTCCTCTGGGCGGGGCGCAACAGCCCCATCTTCGGCCGGGAGCGCATGACCACCTTCGAGCGGCGGTTTATCGAGGACGAGTCGGTCTGGACTGAGGCCAAAAATCCCTATTACCAGTACTACCAGGACCCGGCGGTCTGCGACCGGCTGCTGCGGGAGTTCGGGCTGGAGGGCCCCCACTGCCACATCGTCAACGGCCACATTCCAGTCAAGTCCAAGAAGGGGGAGAGTCCCGTCAAGGGGGGCGGCAAGCTGCTGGTCATCGACGGCGGCTTCTGCAAGGCCTACCAGAAGACCACCGGCATCGCGGGCTATACCCTGATCTACAACTCCAACTGCTTCCGCCTGGTCTCCCACGAGCCCTTTGCGGGCCGGGCCAACGCCATCCGGGAGAATCAGGACATCGCCTCCACCTCCGTGGTCTTCGAGCGGCTGGAATCCCGCATGAAGATTGCCGGGACCGACGTGGGCCGCCAGATTCAGGAGCAGATTGATGACCTGATGGCTCTGCTCTGGGCCTACAACAACGGCGAAATCGTAGAGGACCACCGGAGCTGAGGGGGTCTCTCAATCCAGACAAAAGGGGAGGGCTCCGGCCGGCCATGAAGGGCTCTGTCATGCGAAGGCGCTACCTGCGCCGCTTTCTCTTCCGCCTCGCGGTCTGCGCGGCGGTGTTCCTGCTCTACTTCCTCCGGCCCGGCGTGCTGGACATTCTGACCGGCTGGGACTTTTTCCGCCGCCCCTCCCCCCTGCACCTGCTCTGGCTGGTCTGGGTGGGGGATATGCTGACTCAGCTGCTGCCGGTGGGGCGGTGGATCGCCCTGGGCTCCCAGAAGCAGTTCCGCCGCTATGAGCGCCCTGCCGCCCCGCCGCCCCCGGCGGAGGATCTGCGGGCCTGGGTCCGGGCCAACAACCGGCGGGCCCTGGCTGTCCTCCTCCTCTGGGGGGCCCTGACCGCCGCCCTGGGGATCCTGACCGCCCTGCACGTGCTCGGCCCTCGGGAGCTGCTGCTCTGCACCGCCTTTTTCTATCTGTCCGATCTGATCTGCGTGCTGTTCTGGTGCCCCTTCCGGGACCTCATCATGAAAAACCGGTGCTGTACCACCTGCCGCATCTTCAACTGGGACCACCTCATGATGTTCAGCCCCTTCCTCTTTGTGCGGGGCTTTTTCACCTGGAGCCTGTTCCTGCTGTCCGCCGCCGTATTCCTCCAGTGGGAGATCGCCTTTGCCAGAAACCCGGCCCGCTTCTGGGACCGGGCCAACGGGGCGCTGGCCTGCGCCGCCTGTACCGACCGGCTCTGCGGACGCGGGCCGGGCAAGGGGCGGTGATCCCATGCCGCCGGACTCCAGAACCTGGTGGGTCTATATCCTTCTCTGCGCCGACGGCACCCTCTACACCGGCATCACCGACGACGTGGCCCGCCGGACCGCCGCCCACAACCGGGGCCGGGGGGCCAAGTACACCCGGGGCCGGGGCCCGGTGGAGGTCCTCTATCAGGAGCCCCAGCCGGACAAATCCGCCGCCCTGCGGCGGGAGCTGGCCCTCAAGAAGCTCAGCCGGGCGGAGAAGTGGCGGCTGATTCAGACCGCAGGCGCAGGCCCGGCCTGCTGTACCGGCCGGGGGGACCCAAAGGAAAGCGGTATACGGCGTTAAACGCCCCCGGCAATTCGGCATTCTCCGGTTATGAATACGGGTTCTAACCTCAGTATCGCAGCGTTCCGGTCCGTCCTTTTCAAAGGGCGGCGGGTCTGGGGCCAAGGCCCCGGCGGGCTTGGGCGGAGCCCAACTTGAGTTCCTTGTTCCCTGCATCCCCGGCAAAAAGCCGGGAGGCTGTCCTTTGCGGACAGTCTCCCGGCTTTTGTCTCGGTCTATGGCAGGGTAATTCCAAAATAGTCGCGCAAAACCTGCTTCCGGGTCTCCCCGTCAGGGATGGGACGCACTGTGGGCGCGCCGCCCCCGTGAGGGGTGGTGGTCAGCTTGTGCTTGACCAGCGCATAGCGTGCCTCCTGGGTTGTGAGGATCACCACATCGTAGGTGGAGAAGATGGAGGCCCCTGGCGCGGCCTGGGCGGCATAGGAGCCCATGGCGTCCTCCGGCTGCCGCGGGTCGGGATAGCAGACATAGAGGGGGGCGTAGTCCTCCTCCCCGGTCCGCCGGAACAGGAGGGCCGTGGTGCCGTCCGGCCGGGGCTCGAAGCGGTAGCGGCCGCCGTAGCCCTCGCCCTCCGGCCCGTCCAGCGGGAGGACCGGGATCGACTGGTCGCCGAAGCCCACATCCACCAGCCAGAGCGCCCCGTCCACCGTCACCCACAGATTGACGTGGGCCATCCGGTCGTTCGGATCGTGCACGTGGGCGGAGCGCAGCTCCACCTCGTACCCCAGCGCCTGGAGCAGATAGCGGAAAGCGTTGTTCAGCTCATGACAGACGCCGCCCCGGCGGCGGACGACGATTTTGTCCCACAGAGCCTCCTGGGTCAGGTTCAGGGGCTTCTGGGCCAGCATGTCCAGGTTGTCGAAGGGCACGGCGGCCACATGGGCTGCCGCCAGCGCCCGCAGGTTCTCCGCCGTGGGAGCCAGGGGCCCCATGTATCCGATGCGGTCCAGGTAGTCCTGCACCGTAATCCGTTCCATCGTCTTCCTCTCCTATCTGACGGCGACGCCGCCCAAAATCTCCCCGATGGGCCCGGCCAGGAGCAGACCGGCCTGCCGGTCATAGGGGGTGGGGGTCTTGTTGATGAGCGCCAGCCTGTCCCCCTGGTAGTAGCGGATCAGCCCCGCCGCCGGGTAGACTGCCAGGGATGTGCCGCCGATGATCAGCAGGTCGGCCCGGGAGATGGCCAGAATAGCGGCCTCCATGGTCTCCTCGTCCAGCCCCTCCTCGTAGAGCACCACGTCTGGCTTGACCGTCCCGCCACAGACACTGCACCTGGGCATCCCCTCGCCCCGGATCATAAAGTCCAGATCGTAGAACTGGCGGCACTTCATGCAGTAATTGCGGTGGACCGAGCCGTGGAGCTCGTACACCGTCCGGCTCCCGGCGGCCTGGTGGAGGCCGTCGATGTTCTGGGTGACTACCGCGTTCAACTTCCCGGCCTGCTCCAGCTCGGCCAGCTTCCGGTGGGCGGCGTTGGGCTTTGCCTCCGGGAAGAGCATCTTGTCCCGGTAGAAACGGTAAAACTCCTCCGGATCCCGGTCGAAAAAGCTGCGGCTGATGATGGTCTCGGGGGGGTATTTGTACTGCATGTTGTACAGCCCATCGGTGCTGCGGAAATCGGGGATTCCGCTCTCGGTGGACACCCCCGCCCCGCCGAAAAAGACAATGCTGCGGCTCCCGTCGATCCACTCCTGGAGCCGGCGGCGCTTTTCTTCCATGGTCCTTCCTCCCTGCTGCCGGAGCCCGGCAGCTTGCCTGCCGGGCCGCCCTGTGCGCTTTGTTCGGTTCATTGTAGCACGCCCCCCCGCCAGAAGTCAAGACGCCGGAGCGCCTGCGGCCGGGAACGGCGCACGGAACGGCAGCCCCGCTTATTTTGCGCAAGGGACTTGCATGGGGGCCGCCGCTGTGGTAAATTGAAGGAAAACGGCTGGAATCAGGAGGGAATATCGTCTGATGGACCAGGAACGGCTCAGAGCCCTGTGGGAGCAGGAGGAGAGATGCGCGCATATCCGCGGCTGGGACTTCTCCCATATCCGCGGGCGGTACGAGGAGGAGCACGACCTGCCGTGGAGTTACGAGGCTCTGGTCCGGGGCTGTCTGAGCAGCGGGCTGGATATCCTGGACTATGACACCGGCGGCGGGGAATTTCTGTTGTCCCTCGGTCATCCCTATGCGAAGACCGCCGCCACCGAGGGGTATCCGCCCAATGTGGCGCTGTGCCGGGAGACCCTGCGGCCCCTGGGGATCGATTTCCGGGCGTGCAGCGATCCCTCCCGTATCCCCTTCGAATCGGAGTCCTTTGACCGGATGCTCAACCGGCACGGCAGCTTCGATGCGGCGGAGGCCTTCCGGCTGCTGCGCCGGGGCGGCCTGTTTCTCACCGAGCAGGTGGGCGGGGACAACGACCGGGATCTGGTAGAGCTGGTGCTGCCCGGAACGGAGAAGCCGTTTCCCCATTTGACCCTTGCCCGGCAGAGGCGCGTCTTTGAGGAGGCCGGGTTCCGCATTGTGCAGGCGGACGAGGCCTACCGTCCCATCCGGTTTTATGACGTGGGGGCTTTTGTCTGGTTTGCGCACGTCATCGAGTGGGAGTTTCCCGGTTTTTCCGTGGACAGGTGCCTGGACCGGCTGCTGGCCATGCAGGAGCGCCTGGACAGGGACGGCGTAATTGAGGGGACCATCCACCGGTTTTTGCTGGTTGCAGAGAAATAGCCGCTTGTCCGGACCCGGCGCGCAGGCACGCACAGGGGGAGAACATACCTGGCGCCGCCAGGCCTGTTCTCCCCCTGTTTCTCCGCATCAGCGGTTTTCGCCCCCCATCAGCAGGTACATGACCGCCTTCTGGGCGTGGAGGCGGTTCTCCGCCTCGTCGAAGATCTCCTCTGCGTGGGCCTCGAAGACCGCGGCGGTGATCTCCTCCTCCCGATGGGCGGGCAGGCAGTGCTGTACCATGGCGTCCGGGCGGGCCAGGGCCATCAGGGCCTCGTTGACCTGATAGCCGGCAAAGGCCTTCTCCCGCTGGGCCTTCTCCTCCTCCTGACCCATGGAGGCCCACACGTCGGTGATCACCACGTCGGCATCCACGGCGGCCTCCTCGGGCCTCCGGCAGAGCTGGAATTTGGCGTCCGTCACGGTCTTGGCGAAGTCCAGCACCTGGGGATCCGGGTCGTAGCCCTCCGGACAGGCCACCGACACATCCATGCCGCACGTCAGGCCGCCCACAATCAGCGAGTTTGCCATGTTGTTGCCGTCGCCGGTGAAGCAGAGCTTCAGGCCCTCCAGCCGGGTCTTGTGCTCCCGGACGGTCATCAGGTCGGCCAGCACCTGGCAGGGGTGGGAGAAGTCGGTCAGGCCGTTGATCACCGGGATGGAGGCATACCGGGCCAGCTCCTCCACCTCGTCCTGGCCGTAGGTGCGGATCATGATGCCGTCGCAGTACCGGGAGAGCACCCGGGCGGTGTCCGCAATGGGCTCGCCCCGGCCGATCTGGCTCTCCTTCCCCGAGAGGAAGAGGGCGTGGCCCCCCAGCTGGTACATGCCGGTCTCAAAGGACACCCGGGTCCGGGTGGAGTTCTTCTCGAAGATCATGGCCAGGGTCTTGCCGGCCAGATAGGCGTGGTTCAGGCCGTGCTTCTGGTTGTACTTCATCTGATCGGCCACGTTGAGGATGTTGACAATCTCCTCCCGGGTCAGGTCCAGCAGCTTGAGCAGATCTTTTTTCATGCGGTTCACCTTGTCCTTTCGCCGCGCGCTACACGGCGCGCAGAGTCTGTTCCAGAATGGCCAGCCCCTTGTCCATCTCCTCCTTGGTGATGGTCAACGGGGGGAGCAGGCGGAGCGCCTGTCCGGCGGTCAGCACCAGCAGTCCGTTTTCCATGAGCTTTGCGGCCAGCGCCCGGTTGGTGTGGCCGCCTCTCACCTCCACGCCGATCATCAGGCCCAGGCCCCGGGTGGCTCCCAGGCAGTCCAGACCCATGCCTTCGATGCGGGCGCGGAGATAGTCCCCTTTCTCGGCCACCAGGGTCAGAGCCTCCTCGTCCAGGATCTCCAGCACGGCCTGGGCGGCGGCGGCGCACACCGGGTTGCCGCCGAAGGTGGTGGCGTGGGTGCCGGGGGTCAGCACGTCCCGGCAGCGCTGTCCGGCCAGGATGCCGCCGAAGGGCAGTCCCCCTGCGATGCCCTTGGCGAAGGACACCACGTCGGGCTCCACCTCGTACTGCTGGAAGGCGAACAGGGTGCCGGTCCGGCCCACGCCGGTCTGGACCTCGTCCACCAGCAGGAGCCAGTCCCGCTCAGCGCACAGCTCCGCCAGCGCATGGACAAAGTCCCGGTCCATGGGGAGCACGCCCCCCTCCCCCTGGATCAGCTCCAGCATCACCGCGCAGACATCGTGTCCGGCGGCGGCCTGTACGCTGTCCAGGCTGCCCGCGTCGGCGTGGCGGAAGCCGTCGGTAAAGGGGAAGAAGTAGTTGTGGAACACGTCCTGGCCGGTGGCGGCCAGGGTGGTGATGGTACGGCCGTGGAAGGAATTGCGCAGGGTGATGACCGTCCCCCGCCCCTTCCCATACTTGTCAAAGGAGTACTTGCGGGCCAGCTTGATCATGCCCTCGTTGGCCTCGGCCCCCGAGTTGGCGAAAAAGGCCGCCGCCAGGCCGGAGCGCCGGCACAGGGTTCTGGCCAGCTCCGCGTAGGGCCGGGAGTAAAACAGGTTGGAGATATGGCCCAGCCGGGCGGCCTGGGCGGACACCGCCTCCACCCACTTGGGGTTGGCGTAGCCCACCGAGCACACGCCGATGCCCGAGGTGAAGTCGATGTACTCCTTCCCGGCCAGGTCGTACAGGGTCGCCCCCCGGCCGCGGTCGATGTCGATGTCAAAGCGGCCGTAGGTCTGCATGGTATATTGGTGGTCCAGCTCCACCAGCGCTTGATGGTTCATGCCGTCGGTCCTCCCAGGCACAGCATCGTACCGATGCCGGCGTCAGATAAAAGCTCAATGAGAATGGAATGGGGAATGCGTCCGTCCAGGATGACGGCGTCCTTCACGCCGGAGCGCACCGCCTCCACACCGCAGTCCACCTTGGGGATCATGCCCCCCTTGATGACCCCGTCCCGGACCAGGCCGGGGACCTGGGAGAGCTCCACCACCGGCAGGAGGGTCTCCTCGTCCGCCGGGTCCCGCAGCAGGCCCCGCACGTCGGTGAGGAGGATCAGCTTCTCGGCCCGGAGGGCCACCGCCAGCTTGGCGGCTGCGGTGTCGGCGTTGATGTTGTAGGCGGTGGCCCCGTCCACCCCCTGGGCCACCGTGGAGACCACGGGGATATAGCCGTCCTCCAGACAGCAGACCACCGCCCGGGGCTCCACGGCGGTGATCTCCCCCACCAGGCCGTACTTCTCGTCCAGCCGCCGGGCCTGGAACAGCCCGCCGTCCATGCCGCACAGGCCGATGGCCTGCCCGCCCATGCCGTTCAGGGTGGCCACCAGGTTCTTGTTCACCTTGCCGCACAGCACCTGCTGCACAATGTCCATGGTCTCTTCGTCCGTGTAGCGCAGGCCGTCCACAAAGCGGGACTCCTTGCCGATCTTGCCGAGCATCTCGGTGATCTCCGGCCCGCCGCCGTGGACCACCACCACCCGCACCCCCACCAGGTGGAGCAGAATGATGTCGGAGATCACCGCCCGGCGCAGCTCCTCCGAGATCATGGCGTTGCCGCCGTACTTCACCACCAGGGTCTTGCCGTTGTATTTCTGAATGTAAGGCAGGGCCTCGGCCAATACCTTAGCCCGCTCCGTCTGGCTGCTTCCCATTACTTGTAGCCTCTTCTCTTTGTTGTCTCTCCGCCCGCTGTCCGGCCCAAAGCGCCGCCGCGATGCCCACGAAAGGTCCGCCGCAGAGCAGGATGCGGTCAACCCCGTCATCCCGCCAGCCGGCGTCGAAAAAGTTGCTGGAATAGGTATTGTCGCCCGGGAGCAGGACCGCGCCGCTCAGCCGCAGAAGCCCGTAGACGAGCCCAATGCCCAGCGCCGCCAGCGCCAGCGTCAGTACCACCTGGGCGGGCCGTCCAAGGCGCCCCGAACACCAGCGGGCCACGCCGAAGGCCAGCATACCGGGCAGTCCCGCCAGAATGGCGCCATAAATAAACAGATAAAACAGCAGCTCCAAAATAAGGCGCATCGCTCCGCTCCTTTCGTGTTCCCAACCGGCCGCCCCGCTCAGGTCCGGTAGTCGCCGTTGATCTTCACGTAGTCATAGGTCAGGTCGCAGCCCCAGCAGGTGGCCGCGTGCTCCCCCTCGTGGAGGTTCACCCGGATGATTACCTCGTCCTGGGACAGGATGCTCTTGGCGGCCTCCTCGTCGAAGTCCACGCCGGAGCCCTGATGGCAGACCGTAATCTCCCCCACCGCCGAGGCGAAGGCGATGTCCACAAATTCGGGCCGAAAGGGGGCTTTCGAGTACCCCATGGCGCACAGGACACGGCCCCAGTTGGCGTCCGATCCAAACATGGCCGCCTTCACCAGGGAGGAGCCCACCACCGCCTTGGCCAGGCGCTCGGCGCTCTCCTCGCTGCGGGCGCTGCCGACGGTGCAGGTGAGGAGCTTGCCCGCCCCCTCGCCGTCGGCGGCGATGGCCCGGGCCAGCTGCTCGAAGACGTGGTGCAGGGTCTTGTAGAAGACGGTGTAGCCGTCGTCCTTCCACTCAATGAGGGGGTTTTCGGCCATGCCGTTGGCCAGCACCACGCACATGTCGTTGGTGGAGGTGTCCCCGTCCACCGTCACCCGGTTGAAGGTCCGGGGGACGATCTCGTGGAGGGCGTCCTGGAGCAGCTCCTGGGCGATGGCACAGTCGGTGGTGACAAAGCAGAGCATGGTGCCCATGTTGGGGTGGATCATGCCCGAGCCCTTGGCGATGGCCCCGATGGCCACGGTCTTCCCGCCCACCGTGCAGGTGACGGCGATCTCCTTCTTCACTGTGTCGGTGGTCATGATGGCGTTGGCGGCGGCGTCCGAGCCGTCCCGGCTCAGAGCGGCGGCGGCCGCCGGGAGCCCCTTTTCAATGGCCGCCAGATTCAGCTCCCGGCCGATGACCCCGGTGGAGGCCACCACAAAATCAGAGGCCTTCAGCCCCGTGGCGGCGGCGGCCAGCTCGCACATGGCCTCCGCGTGCTCGTGGCTGTTGGGGGCGCAGGCGTTGGCGTTGCCCGAGTTGGCCACGATGCCCTGGGCCTCCCCGTTCTCCAGATGGTCCATGGTCACGTACAGGGGGGCCGCCTTCACCCGGTTCATGGTGTAGACGGCGGCCGCCGTGCAGGGCTGCTCGGAGACAATCAGGGCCAGATCCTTCTTGCCCTCCAGCACCTCGGGCATTTTGCTCATGGGGGGCTGATTGCCGTCCCCCTTGCCCTTCTTGACGCCGCAGTGGACGCCGGAGGCCTTAAAGCCCTTGGGGGCGGTCACACCGCCCGATACCTGTTTCATATTCAACACTCCTTGTGCGTTCTTAATCGCCGCCGCTGTGATAAAAGTTTCGGGCCGCCCTTTTCAAGGGGCGGCGGGCTTGGGCAGAGCCCAACCTCCCCCCGCCTATAGAACCAGCCCCGCCGTCATCTCAAACCCCAGCATGAGGTTCATGTTCTGGACCGCCGCGCCGCTGGCCCCCTTGCCCAGGTTATCGAACCGGGCGGTGAGGATGGCCTGGCGCTCGTTGCCGCTGACGGTGATCTCCAGCCTGTCGGTGCCCGCCAGGACGTTGGCGGACAGAAACGCGCTGTCCGGCGTGTAGGGGGCCACCGAGACCACGGGCTGTCCCGCATAGAACGCCCCCAGGATGAGGGCCAGCTCCTCCGCCCTGGGCTGGCCGGTCAGGTAGCGGGTGTGGACCATCACCGTGGTGGACATGCCCTGGGCGTAGTCGTCCACCACCGGGCAGAAGACCGGGGGGGCCTCCAGCCCTGCGATCTTCTGCATCTCGGGCAGGTGCTTGTGGTTCTGCGCGGTGCCGTAGGTACGGGGGCCGCACAGCTCCGCCCCCTTGTCCGGCCCCTCGTACTGGGCGATCATCCTCTTGCCGCCCCCGGTGTAGCCGGTGAGGGAGTAACAGGTCAGAGGGTAGTCGGGGGGCAGGATGCGCAGGGCGGTGAGGGGGGCCGCCGTGGACAAAAAACCGGTGGCGTGGCATCCTGGGTTGGCCACAAAGCGGGCCGTGCCGATCACCTGCTCCGGCCTGCGGTAGAGCTCGGGGAAGCCGTATACCCAGTCCCGGGCCGTCCGGTGGGCGGTGGAGGCGTCAATCACCCGGGTGTGGCCGTTCTCGATGAGGGACACCGCCTCCACCGCCGCCGCGTCGGGCAGGCAGAGGAACACCAGATCGGCGGCATTCAGCAGTTTCTTCCGCTCGTCCGGGTCCTTGCGTTTGGCCCCGTCAATGCGCAGCAGCTCGATGTCGTCCCGCTTTTCCAGCCGGTCGTAAATTTGCAGGCCGGTGGTGCCCTCCTGGCCGTCGATGTAAACCTTGGGTTTGCTCATATTCCGTCACGTCCTGATTTTGGAGTAAAAATCGAGAAAGCACGTTAGAGATCGGGGCGCCACCCGGTTTTATCCTGTTCGGTAATGGCCCGGATGACCCGGCAGGGCGCGCCCACCGCCACCACGTTGGCGGGAATGTCCCGGGTCACCACGCTCCCGGAGCCGATGATGGCGTTGTCGCCGATGGTGACGCCCGCCTTGATATGGACACCCGCGCCAATCCACACGCAGTTTCCGATTTTGACCGGGCGGGCAAAGCAGCCTCCGGCCGCCCGCTCCGCCGGGTCGATGGCGTGGTTGCTGGTATAAATACCCACCCGCGGCCCGAAGAGCACGTGGTCTCCAATCTCAATTCCGCCGCCGTCCAGCATCACGCAGTCGAAGTTGGCGTAAAAATAGTCGCCAATGGAGATGTTGAACCCGAATTCACAGCGGAAAACGGGCTCAAAGTACGCGCCCTTCCCCACATGCTTGAGCAGCCGGCGGAGTATGGCCTCCCGCTCCTCTGCCGGCTTTCCGAAGCTCTCCTGATAGGCATTGGTGAGCAGAACCGTCCGCTCCCGCGCCGCGATTAGCTCAGGTGTCAGGTCGTTATACATTGCGCCCGATAAAATCAGCTGCCTTTGCTGTTCCAGATCCATGGCATTTCGCCGCCTTTCCTGTTCTATATCTGAAGAAATAGGTGGGGTAGATGTTGGAAATGCGCTGCCGCTGTGTCAGGCCTTGTTTGAAACCTGTCAGAACACCCAAGCCGTTGGGCATTCCGCCAATTTCCAAGCAAGGCCTAAGCGCTCCATGAAAAATAGCGTCCGACCTGTTTCATATGCCGGTTTCTCCCTGCCGGACATGGGTGCGAAATGGGCGGCGCGGGCCGGTGCAGCTCTGCCAAAAAGCCGTTTATTGCTGCCGCTGGGCAAGAAAGCTTTCCATATTGGCGATCTGCTGCTCGACCGCTTCCTTCGCGGGCCCGCCGTAGACTTTGCGTCCGTTGACGCAAGTTTTCAGCTCCAGGGCCTGGTACACGTCGGCGTCGAAGCAGTTGGAGACCGACCGGAAGTCCTTCAGCGGCAGGGTGTCCAGACTCTCGCCCGCCTTGATGCACATGTTGACCAGCCGTCCCACGATCATGTACGCCTCCCGGAAGGGCATTCCCTTCTTCACCAGGTAGTCGGCGCAATCGGTGGCGTTAATAAACCCGCCGGAGGCCGCCCGGGCCATATTCCTAGGCTTCACCGTCAGGGTGTCCAGCATGGCGGCGAAGACCGGCAGGCACAGCTCCACCGTGTCGATGGCATCGAACACCGGCTCTTTGTCCTCCTGCATGTCCTTATTATAGGCCAGGGGTAAGCCCTTCATGACGGTGAGCAGGGTGATCAGGGAGCCGTACACCCGGCCCGTCTTGCCCCGGACCAGCTCGGCCACGTCGGGGTTCTTCTTCTGGGGCATGATG
>CANSQX010000076.1 GCA_947649225.1 uncultured Flavonifractor sp. | reverse complement strand
TTTCCGCCCTGCGGCGAAAACTGCGCCCGCTCCCTTGCGGTTCCTCTCCCCACGCAACCCGCTTCGCTGGGCTTGCGCGGGGCCCCCTTTTGGCGCAAAACGCTTGTACGCCGGACTCCCGGCGTGGGGCCCCTCACCCCATCAATAGCGCTCCGCTGCGGCCCCGTCCACCACGGCGCACCCGGCGCAGCCCGCCGCCGCCCAGACCTCCGCCGTGCCGCCGAAGTCGTAATATTCGATCTCATCCAGCACCGAGCGCAGATTTTTGTAGATGTTCACCCGCTCCATCACCCGCCGGTGCTTCTCCGGGTCCACGTTTTCATAGGTCACGTCCACCCGGAGCCGGAAGTGGTACGCTTCCCCGCCGTACTCAAACCACTCCGCCACCTGCGTATCCCGATAGATGGCGGAGATGGCGGTCTCCACCGCCGCCTTGGTACCCAGCCGCCGGTGGACCTTCCAGGAGTCCTTCAGCGTCCGCCGCTTTTCCTCCAGCGTGTAGTTGGGGTCCCACCAGTCCACCTTGAAATCCTGGGCCAGGATGTCCAGCAGGGGCTCCTCCAGCGTGTCGATGGCGGGGTAGAGGAGCAGGCGGTCCGTCTCGGACCGGCGCTCAGCCAGCACCCCGGCGGCCGCCTGGGCCAGCGCGGCAGTGGAAGCGTCCGTCTGTAAGACCTGCGGGAGGGCCGCAAGCAGATTTTCTTTCGTAATTCCATGCTCATTCACTCTCATATCCCCCGTTGGTGATGGTAACCGCGCCGCGCTGTGCCACCTGGGGAACCGTTCCGTCCCCGCCGTCCCGCAGAGCCGTAAAGACCGGGGCGGTCAGCACCACCCGTTTGACGCCCGCCTGCATCAGCATTCCAATCAGCCTGGATGGATTGATGTCCCTGCCCAGTTTGGCGCTCTGCCAGGACGTATAGGCCGCAACGGCCTCTTCCACCGCCGCCGCCAGTTCCGCCGCACTCCGGGCGTCCCCGTCCTGGAGATAATAGGTAAAGGTAATGTTATAGCTCACGGTTTCCGGGTCCTCCACAGAGACCAAATCGGTGAGGGGGCGCACC
The DNA here is from genome assembly GCA_947649225.1 of uncultured Flavonifractor sp. Lineage (GTDB taxonomy): Bacteria > Bacillota > Clostridia > Oscillospirales > Oscillospiraceae > HGM12998. Next base: position 13,063 of record CANSQX010000076.1, on the reverse strand, counting down.
TCATCAGCGCTGCACGCAGCCATCACGGCCTTTTTTACTTCCGTTCCGGCAGGAGTCCCGTCCTCCATCAGCACATAGAGCTTGACGGACCCGGCCGACGGGGCATTGGCTACCACATCGGCAATCTCCGTGGAAACCTGCTTGGCCCAGTAGATGTAGCTGCCCCGGGCGCCGGCGCAGCTATAGGCGTCCATAGAGGCCCGCAGCAGCGCGTAATACTCCGCGTCCGTGGCCGCATCGGAGCCGCCGCCGGTCTCTGTGATGTTGGCGCACCCGGCACAGTAATCGTAGAGGTCCACCAGGGTATTGAGCTGCCCGGCGGCATACCCGTTGCCCACCGTTCCCGGCGTCTGGCACCGCAGAGGCAGATCCACATAGGTCTCCCCGATGGGGACGTAAGCGTCTGCCTCCGTCGCCCAGATCAGAACCTTGCCCGCGTCGGTCACCCGGGTCCCGGCGGGAATCAAAACAGCCGTGCTTTGGGCCTCTGAGATGGAGAACCGCCCGGTGCAGGCCGCAGCTTTTGCCTCCGGCCGGGGCTGAACCCCAAAGAGCTCTCCCAAGGCGTCCAGATGCTCCCCCTCCGCCCGGCTGGGAAGGTTCTGACTGACGGCATAGTTGGCCAGCGCCCGCTCTTGCAGTACAATTCCCTCCACCCACTTGATGAACAGCATCTCCGGGCTTCCCGGCCGCACCACCGCCCCAGTGAGGGCCTCATAGGCCGCAATCATCTCCGCGTCCAGAGCCCCCGGGTCCGTCGGGATAAGCGGATAATCATTCATCTACAATCTCCACCTCCACTGCCAGCAAATCGGGCCGCTCCAGGTCCCCGGAAAAGGTTACACCACGTACCGTGGCTCGGGGCTCCCAGGTTTCCACGGCCTCCCGGACCTCCGCGATCATTCTGACCCGGGCCGCCGGAGCAGGCTTGTCCAGAAAGTCCATGTTGAGCCCAAAGGAACGGTACAGGGGCACGCTCCCCTTCCGTGTGGCCAGAATCACGGCCACATTTTGCAGCACCGACGCCGCCGTGGCCGTCACCCCGAGCCGTAGGCTGTCCACATCCTTGGCCGATACCAGATAGGTCCTCGTATCCTCACCCCCGCAAATACTCCTGTAAGGTCACGGATACCGTGGCATAGATGATGTCTCCTGCCGCGTCCGTGGCCTGTATTTTGGTCTTGTGGCTGGTCACCGACCAGCGGTACCGCCCGTAGGCGTGGGTCCCGATGGTCAGCGGCACCGGCTGGCCGCTGCGCTCGTAGCCCCACAGCCGGGTGATGTCCTCCATGGGGTTTGTCCCCAGCTGTGCCAGCAGGTCCAGCTCAAAGGTAAAGCCGTCCGGCCCCAGTCCGGTGAACTCCGTGAGGGTGTTCCCGCAGGCCCTCTGGTGGGCGGCATACCGGGCAGACCCGGACCACTGCATATTTTTGAGGGTCCGCACGGTCTTTTCGGAGACCTCAAACACGACGTCCCCCAGACATCCAATCTCAGGCATCCCCAATCACCCCCAGGATAAAACCGTCCCCGTTGTCCACCGGCAGGTACAGTACCAACACCGTGTCGTTTACCTTGGGCAGGCCGCCGCCCGCCGGCCGCAGCCAGTCCGAGATGATCCCCGTGTCCTGGAACTTGACCCGGGCGGCCTTTCGCCCCTGGTCCACGGCGGCCACCGTCCCGACCTGGACCATGCGGGTCAGAATATTCTCCGTGTCCATTTAATAGCCCTCCAGACAGCGCCGCAGGCTGATCTCCGTGGTGTAGCCGCTTTTGAGGGTGTGCTTGGCCCGGCTGATCAGGTACTTGCCGTCCCAGGCTCCCCAGCCCTCCAGCAGGACGGTCAGCCCCGCCGCCAGCGCCGGGTTTCCGGGGAACGTGAACACCGCAGTCCTTGCATATTTGTTGTGCAGCCGGAGCCGCTTGGCGGCCAGAGCCTGGGCCTCCGCGATACTGCCCACCTTGGCCGTCGCCTCCAGCTGCTGGTTTTTCTCACTCTCCCGCCAGTCCGCCGTCTTTGCGATGCCCTCGATGCACCGCCCGGTGGCCGGGTCTGTGTACCGCACCCGGCAGGAGGCGTACTGGGTTTCCGCCGCCCCGGCGCTGAGCCGGTATTTCAAATAGCCGCCCGCCGCGCCCTTCCGGATGGTGAACATGGCGTCCTTCGCCTCGTACTCCGCCTGGTCAAAGAGGATCAGGATATGGTTGGAGGTTTTGAGGGAGACTCCGGCATCCTTGCAGAGACTGGACAAAAACCGGATATCGCTGGTTTTGAACTGCTCTGCCCGGCTGTAAAAAGGGTCTGTAGCCGCCTCATACAGACAGGCTATGCCATTGATGGCCGCAATCTCCCGGGCAATGCCGGAGAGGCTGTAGGACTCCCAGACCCGGGACTTCTCGGTCTGGCGCACCGGGGCGCTGTAGGGCAGGGCGGTGGCGCTGAGGGTTACTGTGGAGGGCGGGCCCTCCGCGGTCACGCTGTCCAGTTCAAATTCTCCGCAGTCCAGCACGCCGTCCTTCCCGTCCCCGGCCCAGTTCTCCCGGACAATGGCCGCCTGAATGCGAAACCCCTTTCCGGCGGCTGCCGGCGGCGCTCCCTCCTCCATCTCCTGGAGGTACTGGGCGCTGACATAGGCGGTCTGCCCGCCGTACTGGATGGCCGCCCAGCCGCTCTCGATTCCAGATACCTCCACCACGGTCCCGCAGGTCAGGGCCCCCAGTTTTTTCGTGCCGGTTCCCCGTCCGGCCCGGACGTTGAGCCCCACGGCGGGCGTCACCCTGTACTGCTTGCCCACAGCCTCCGCGGCGGGCTCCCCGGAGGCGTCCAGCATGGCGCCAAGCCACTGCTCCAGCCAGAGTCCCTCCCGGTCCTGGAGCCTGATCTGGAGGTCGTCGGCCTCGTCGGCCTCGCAGTCAATATAGGTCATGGACAGTAGATAGGGCCGGATGGAGGCTGTGATATCCGCGCCGTCAAAGGCCACCTCCGCCAGCGCCCGTCGGGCTATATCCGGGCTGCTCATCCAACCACCTGCTTCCAGGGCGGCGGGGTTCCGGCTTCCCGGTCCTCCACCTCGGGCAGTGTCAGGGCGACGCCTGCCGGGAAGGTGTAATATCCCAGATACCGAGGGTTAGCCCGCATCAGCTTGTCCGTGTGCTGTACGCCGCCCAGTTGGGCAAATGCGATGCTGTCCCACATATCGCCCTGCACCGTTGTGTAGGTCCTGCTCACCTGCATCTCCTCCTTTCAGCTAAAAAGCAGTCCGGGTCTGTCGGTTGACAAACCCGGACTGTGCAGCTATAATGAGAACAGAAGGGCGCTGCCGGTAAGCGGTTCAGCCCGGAGCTAGCTTCTCAACGTTAATACCCGAGAAACCGTCACTTGGCAGAGTGGCGGTTTCTGCGTTTCACGATAATCGTCACCGTAAAGGCTCCGATATGTAGCGTGATGCGCATGAGCCTCACCCCCTTTCGGAGGTTGTGGCCGAACCGCCTACCGTTACTGGCAGCGCCGCACCTATCCTACCACACAGCGCCGCATTTTGTCAAACTTCGCCGCCCTTGGCCGGGCGGCGTTTTGCTGTCAGTAGCCCTGCCGGGCGGCGTTCCGCTGCGCGTCCGCCAGGACCTCCAGGACGTGCTCTGCGAAATCCTCCCCCCAGCGGTTCAGGGATTCCACCGTCTCCGGGGAGGCGTTCCCCTCCACATGGATATTAAACTGGACATTTGGCGCAAAGCCGCCCCCTCCGGCCAGGATAGCGGCGGTCTCCGCAGCCGGGACCACCCGCTCCCCGCCGCGGAAATACACCAGCTCCGGCCCCTGCTCCCCCACCAGGGCGGTCCCTGGGGCGGCGTTCCGGGTACCGGAGGCATACGCGTTTCGGTAGAGGTTTTGGACCCCGAAAGAGGGTGCGGACGGGGCCCCGGCGCTGCCGAAGGAGAAGGTCCCCAGGTCCAGACCCAGAGCGTCCGCCGCCGCCTGCTGCACCCGGCGGTAAGCCGCGTACACCTGGGGCAACATGGTATCCGCTCCTTCAATGAAGCCCTCAACCGTGGCCCGGGCGGAGGTCATGGCCTCCGGACCCAGGTCCATATCCGCCACGGCCTGCCCCACGCCCGCCGCCATCTCCTCCATGGCCGTGTCCAAACCGGTCTGGAGCTCCGCCACGGTAGAGGAAAACTCCTCCTTGCCCTCGGAGATACGAGCGAAGGCGGCGTTGAGCTCCCCGATCCGCTTCCCGCCGTCCTCCGCAATGGCCTTCAGGTAGGCCGCGCTCTCCACGCTGCCGTCGGAGAGCTGCGCCAGCAGGCTTTCATCCAGCCCCAGGTCTGCGGCCGCCCGGAGGTTTTCCGCGTACTCGTCCATATAGGAGATCTGGGACTCCAGCGCCCCGATCATCTGGTCCACCGAGGTTTCCGCTGCGGCGGCCACCGTCTCAAAGAGCCCGAACTGGCCGCTCATGCTGGTGTACGCGGTGTTGTAGGCCGCCTCATACTGATTTCCCAGCTCGGCCAGGGCAAGGCCCGTGTCCGACAGATAGGTTTGCAGGGTGTCCACGCCGACGCTCTCCTGCATCCCGTCCAGGGCAGACGCTGCGCCGTCGATGGCCCCCTGGGCTTCCTCCAGCGCATCGGTTCCCTCCTGGATGGCCATGGCATAGGCCCGGGCCTCCACCGCATGCTCCCGGTAGGTGTCCTTCAGCTCCAGGTAGCGGGCGATCAGCGTCCCGGTCTCCTTGTCAAAGCGGTAGGTACGGCCGGTGGCGTACTGGTCAATCCAGAAATCTGTCTTGTCCCCAAACTGCGCCTGAATCCGGGCGTAGGCCTCATTCATGGACCGCTGCGCCAGATCCCGCTTGGTCTGGGCCTCGGCCAGATGGATCTCGTTCTCCGCCTGCTCGGCCATGATGCCGTTGTACTGCTCATACAGGCCGTTCATGTACTGCTGGTAAGCGGCCCGGCGGCTCTCCTCCTGCCACGCCTCGGTGTGGGCCCGCAGGGCCTCCGTGCCGCCCCGGATGGAGTCGGTCTCCAGGTCGATGTACGCCGCCAGCTCGGGCACCGCCCGGCACAGCAGCTCCAGGGTATTGTGGTAGTCCCGGCCCGCCTGGTCAGCCTCCTGGCTGGTTCCGGCGGTCCGGCTCTGCTGCGCCTCCAGCTCCTCCAGCTTGCCGATGTAGGCGTCCGCCAGAGCGCCGGTAGCCTGGATGCTGTCCTGGGCGGTGTCAAAGCTTCCGGCGGCATCCGCCAGGACCTCGTCCAGCCCCCGGGCAGCGGCCGCCAGGTCCTCCACGGCGGGGATGGTGCTGGCGCTGCTCTGGAGCAAGTCGCTCAACAGATTATTGATAGCAGTGAGGCCCTCGGTAGCCACCTCGGCGGCATACCGCGCCGCCGGGGCAAAGGCCTCTCCGATGGTGGTCTTCACCGCATCCCAGGCCGAGTTCATCAGCGTAACCTGGCCATTCAGGTTATCCAGCTTGATATTCGCCATCTTCTCCGCCGCACCGGCGCAGTTCCGGATCTTCCCGGATAGGGATGCGTACTCCGCATCTGTGGCGTTGAGGATAGCCAGCAGGCCGTTGTAGGTCCGCTGGCCCGCGATGGCCTGGGCATTCTCAAACCGCTCCGCCTCGGTCATCCGGGCGAAGCAGGCGCGCAGCTCGTCCAATGTCTCCGCAAAGGACTTCATGGTGCCGTCGGCCTTGACGGCGGTGAACTGGTAATCCCCCAGTGCCTTTCCGGTAAGGGTCACGCCGCTGACCAGGCCGTTGAGGGTGTTTTTCAGGGCGGTTCCGGCGTTGCTGCCCTTGACGCCCGCGTTGGCCATGAGGCCCACGGCCACCGCCACATCGTCCACGCTGTAGCCCAGGGCCCCGGCGATGGCCGCGCTGTTTTTGAAGGTTTCGCCCATGATGCTGACGCTGGTGTTGGAGTTGGCGGCCGCCGCGGCCAGCACATCGGAGAAGTGGGCGGTGTCGGCGGCGGTCAGGCCAAAGGCCGTCAGGTTGTCGGTCACGATGTCGGACACCTGGGCCAGATCCTCCCCGGCGGCTGCCGCCAGCTGGAGCACCCCGTCCATGCCGGAGAGCATCTCCTGGGCGTCCCACCCGGCCATCGCCATGTACCCCATGGCGTCCCCGGCCTCCAGGGCGGTGAACTTCGTCGTGGCCCCCAGCTCCTTAGCCAGGGCGGAGAGCTGGGAGAGCTCCGCCGCCGTGGCCCCGGACAGCGCCTCCACGTTGGACATGGACGCCTCGAAATTCCCGGCGGCGCTCACGCACTCCCGCAGGCCCTCCCAGACCTCCCGGAGCCCCAGGGCCAGCCCCGCGGCGCCCAGGGCCCGCTTTGCCAAGTCCATGGCCCCGGAAAAACTCCCGCCAAAGGTTCCGGCTCCCTCCGCGGCCTTGTCCTGCTCCGCCTGAAGCTCTTTGATTCTGGCGGTCAGCTCGCCGTCCTTCTGGGCCAGGTTATCGGTATTGACCCCGGCCTCCCGGAGCCGTTCCCCGGTCTCCTTCAGCTTCTGGTCCTGCCGCTCCAGAGCGTCGCGGGTATCCTTAATGCGCTGCTCCAGCTTCAGGCTTTCCCGCTCCAGCCCCGCCGTGGAGCCCTCGGTCTCTTTGATTTCCTTTTGCAGCAGGTCATGCTGCCGCTCCAGGTTGGACAGCCGGGTCCGGGTATTCTCCAGCGCCTGCTGCTGTTTTTGGTAGGAGGATACGTCCGCCTGGAGCTTGTGCAGGGCCTGGATCTCCTTCCCCAGCCGGGAAAACTCGGCCTGCGCCTTACCGAAGGTCCCCACGTAGCCGCCGCCCAGCTGGGCGTTCAGGCGGAACAGCAGCTCATAGTCCTTTCTTCCGGCCATCCTGCATCTCCTTCCGCTGCTTTGCAGCCTCCTCCACGACGGCGTTATTGGCCTGCCGCCACCGCCTCAGCTCCGGAAAGGGGAGCTCCATCCAAAAGGACACCGGCGTGTGGTTGTTCTGGGCCAGAATCAGATACTGCTTGCGCAGCTCCTGCCCGTCTACCGCCCCGACCTGAGCAAAAAAGATCGGGCCCTCCCGATGATCTTGGTATAGTCGGCCAGGGGCAGGGCCAGGAGCACCTTGGGATGCAGCTTTTCCGCGCTGGCCCGCGACGCCATCCGCACCAGGAACTCCCCGGAGAACTCCGCCGCAATCAGCGATTTGCCCTCCAGAGCCATCTCGTTTTCGATGGTCAGGCTGTCCCTGCCAGTCAGGTTTCCAAAGTGAAAGGTCAGCTTCTCCCAGGTACTTCCCTCATAGGTGAAGGGCTCCCTCAGGCGGTGGACATAGGTGGCGGCGGACTCCTTCAGCGACTGCTTCAGCGCCGCATCCAGCTCATCCCCGTCCAAGACGGAGGTGGCGTTATTTTCGGTAGGCATCGTGATTCTCCTTTCAATATTTTACGTGTTTTTACGTATTCATATTGACATACGTATTATTACGTGTTATAATAGGAACAAGAGGTGAGGGAACGGTGAAACGCAAGGACATTGACAAGGCGTTGAAAAAGGCCGGTTGGCAGATTACACATGGTGGAAATCACGACCTTGCCACCCACCCCGACAAGCCCGGGGTCAAGATAGCAATACCCCGGCACAAAGAAATCCCGGAATACACAGCCCGGGGAATCCTGGAGGACGCGGGGCTGAAATAAGCCCCGCTCTCCGATATTTGCAGGAGGTAAGTCATGAAATACGCATATCCGGCAATCTTTACCCCCATGGAGGAGGGGGCCTTTGACGTCAAGATCCCCGACCTGCCCGGCTGCCGCACGTTTGGGCAAGACTTGGCCGAGGCCATTTTCATGGCAGAAGATGCCGCCTCCATGTGGCTGTGGGACGCTGAAAACAAGCGCGAGCCGGTTCCAGCCCCCACCCGGAATCCCGAGGCGGCGGCTCCCGGATTTGTCAACTACGTTTACGCGGACACCGACGAATACCGCCGCAAAAACGACGCCAGAGCCGTCAAAAAGACGCTCTCTATCCCGAACTGGCTGAACACCAAAGCGGAACAGGCCGGGGTGAACTTCTCCCAGGTCCTCCAGGAGGCCCTGAAAGAGCGCCTGAATATCCAGTGACAGAAAGGGAGCCGCCCCAGCCGGGCGGCTCCCTCTGTTCTTACTTTCCCAGGGCCCTGCGCAGGGGCGCGGCGTAGTCCACCCCGGCCACCTCGCATTTGAGGGCCCGCTTGTCGATCTCCCAGAGCTTTTCGCCGTCCTTGTAGGCGGCGTAATAGTAAACGGCGAACTCCCCGGAGGCATCGGCGGCGGAGGCCGGGGCCACGTTTCCCGGCTTGATGTTCTTGGGCATAGCCACCACCACGTACTTGTCCGCCTGGATCTCAGCCTCCGCGTGCTCCACGTCCCAGTTCTCCTCCGCCACCCGGAGGTCCAGCTGGTGCTTGCGGGGAGCCATCAGGCGCACCGCCGAGGAGGTGACGCTCAAAAAGTTGACGGTCATGGTCATGTTCTCCAGCATCCCAATCAGGGGGACCTCAATGTCGCCCCCCATCCCCGCGCCGCTGACAGTGACCACCTTAAACGGGATATCCGGCAGGTTCACCTTAGCAATGCCCAGCATATCGTTGCCGTCCTCATAGAGTGCCAGGTTGATGTATGCCGCGTGCTGTTTAGACATCGTGCTCCTCCTCTCATTCCGCCGGCGCCAGGGCGGCGGTCAGATAGTCCACGTCGTACTCCAGTGTGAACTTGATTTCCTGGGCGGGACCGGGGGGCGTCAGGTAGATATGGAACGCGATAACGCCCTCCAGCAGTCCGGTCAGCGGGTTCTCCGCCCCGATGATTTCCACCCGGCCCCCCAGCAGATACTCCTGACTCACCAGTCCGTTGAGCCAGATGTTGCAGGTGTCCTGGATGGTGTCCAGGAGCCGCCGCCGCATGGGCTGGTCCAGCTTGGACCAGAAGGTCCGGATCAGGGTATTACCCACCCAGTCGAACATCCGGGAGACCGGAATAAACTGGTCCTTAACGTCGGTATTACCGGGATAGCAGGCGGTGTAGTTGCCCTTGGCCGTCCAGCCCTGGGTCATGAAATTGATGGCGGTGACCACGCCCCAGCTCCCGGCAACCAGGTTGACCTGCTCCCAGGTCAGATTGACCTCTGTGCCGTCCTCCAGGCGGCAGCCGTCAATCTGGAGCCGCTTGTTGGACGGGCTCTCACAGGGACACCCGCCGTTGCCCGCGTCCACCTGGGCCATGAGCCCCGCCAGCTGTGTGCTCATGTGGAAGGTGTAATCCCCCTGGGTACCCAGGGGCCAGCACAGGATCTGATTCTCGTCCACGATATTGTGCTTGGTCTTGTAGGCCGGCAGCTCCGAGTAGGATCGGACGCCCTCCGCGCCGCAGTCCGCATCAATGAGAGCCTTGCCGCCAAACAGGCCGTTGACCCCCGCAGCCTTGACTGCCATAACGGCGGCCACCGCGCTCTGGTGGGAGAAGCCCGTGGCGCAGATCAGGTCCGGGATGACCCCCACCCGGGTCATGCAGGCGTCTACCTGGTCCAGTCCCTCCACAATATCCGCCGTGGTCACACTGCCCGGCTTGACCGTGCTGCCGCTCACGGTGAGGGCGGCCGCCTCATATGCGTTGCCGGAGCTCAGCAGCTCCACGATGCAGGCTCCCTTTTCCGCATCGTAAAAGATGCTGTAGTCAGTGTCCCGGACCAGTTCCGTCTCCCCGGCGGACACACTGAGGGAATCGTCTGCGAGGGTGCCGAAGGGGAGGAGAGCCTGCCGGCCGGTTACTTGGTATTCCGTCTCCGCCAGGGCCTCCTTTGCACTGGCCGGGTCCAGCACATTACAGAAAATGACCGGCTGGCACTGGTAGAGCTTGAAGTGCGAATACATGAATTCGCACAGCGGGTAGGTCTTCCAATCGTAGCTAAAACCCAGCTGCTCCACGGCCTCGTCCCAGCCGGTGCAGAGCACCGGCACGTTTGCCTTGGCGGGCCTGGCAGCGGTGTGGACCGGGGCCAGCCCCACCACAAAGGGGATGCTGACTGCGGCCACTGCAGGCGTGCTCACCGCTGTGGCTTTTCTGCTTACATGTACGCCCAAATTCGGCATAGTCTTGCCTCCTTGCTCTTAGTTGTGATAAAATTTTGACAAAGAAAGGGGGTGATTGGTGATGAACATACGTGAAGATTCTAAAAAAATCGTGCAGCACTTTCTTGAAAAGGCGATCGAATATGGTGATTTCGATCTGAGCTCTACCAATGATACTTTCAGCTACAATAGTTTAGCTGAGACGCTGGGTCTCGAAAGCGGGAGATACTGCAGGGTTTGCTGCTTGTATCTGCGCGGACAAAGCCACATCGTCACATTCGCAAAAAAAGAAGATGACAATATCTACAATGTGCGTCGAAGCATCCGCCTTTTAAGCAGCGCAGTCGATTTTTTAGAATCCGACTAAACTAATCCGGCGGGTTCAGCCAAAAAAGCACTTTTGCAATCTCCGGCAGAGCCGCAATCTCTGCCGGAGATGCATTTGGGCTAGATGCCACACGATGCACAAATTCCAAAAGCGCCTCCACAACCCGCTTCCCCTGGTCATCCGTTACAATACGCACGTTTCAGTTCACCTACTCCTTCCGGCAATCCGCCGGGCGTTTTCATGCAGCGCGTTTCCTGGCTGCCTGACCTTCCGGTAGGCATTCGCCAGGGCGTCTCCGGAGACAATCAGGGTTTTCACCAGGGGCTGAGCCTCAATGGCCGCAGAGGCCGCCGCCAGCGCATCCGCTCTGGTTCCCCGAAAAATCGCGCCGTTCCGAATCAGCCCCTGGATCGTGGGGCCGATGTAACAGTAAAACCCGGCGGCGCAGCCGTCGGGTTTCTCCGTCTTCCGAAGAGGGGCGGGGATAACCTCCGCATTGACCACAGCGGCCCCGTCAGCGGATTCCTCCGCCAGTCCAGTTACTTTCTTTTCCTTTGCCATCGAAAACCTTCCTTTCGATTGCAGGGAGTTTCCACGTGGAAAGCATTTCCCCTGCATAATAGGGCGCGATGTCTTCCGGGTAAACAAGACTTTCCAGCCCGGCCTCCCGGTCCAGAATAAATTGCTTTCCGACCATGCCATGCTCCAGCAGAGCAATGCGCAGCCGCTCCATCAAGTTCAGCAGAGCCAATCCGCCCTCCTGCTCATCCTGGTGATAGACGCAGAAGATTGTCCGGACCGTAGCAACCGCCGTTCCGAACTGGCCGGAGCGCTGGGCATCTTTCCCCATGATGATCTGATGGAGGATATAAGGGGCCTTTTTCTTTGCCGCCGTACTGTCCGGCAGACGGGCGCGGTATACCTCCGCCGCTCTGGGAGCGGGCGGTCCCGAATCTCCCTTCTGACGGGCCACCGGAAGAAGCAGATCGCCAGTGGCATCCTCGGTAAAGATTTTCAGCTGCTCCAGCAGAATCACCTTCGTCATGGGCTATCTCCCCCAGCCGTTGAGGATGCGCAGAACCTCATGGTCAAGCCGCTCCTCGAATTTTTCCATGGATTCATGGGCCAGTTTCTCCTCTACCTCTTTATTTCCCAGCATTTGAGGCACGGACGAGCCCATTTTTTCTCCCCCTTGATCATGACAGCTACCGTCCTGCTCGTGTCCGGCGTGGGCTGGGCGGGGGCGGCACCGTCATAGCGGTATAGGGGAATTTTTCGGCCCGCAAAGGTGACCACTGCTTGTACACCGCTCTGATAGGTGTAGCGGACGGTGACATTCTCATTTGCCCGGATATTGGCGGCCGATATGGCATACTTCTCCCGAATAGCTTTGGTGCTGTTCGTCCGCAAATGGGAGACCGCCCTGGCCATTGCACTTTTGACAGCCCTGTCAACGCCGCCGTCAATACCGGCCAGCATCCGAGCGGCCCGGTCGAGCGCTTCCCGGCCGGCGGCCTCAACCTGGATAACGCTCACTCGTCAATCGCCTCCAGTTCCAAGCGCAGCATACCCAGCTCACAGACGGAAGAAGCAACGCAGAAGTCCCGGAAGAATCCTCCGCCGCCCTTCTCGTCGTTGATACGGATACGCTGGCCCTTCTCCGGCTGGTTGCCGCCCAGGTCCTCCAGGGCGCAGTGCAGCACCGAGGACACCAGGAAAAGCCCTTGGACATGATCGCTCACCAGCTGCCGCCGGTCCTTCTCCTTCAGCCCGGACAGGACAATGGGGATATCCTCATAGCGTTCCCCATCATACTCCACGGTGCGCTTCTCCGCGAACTCGTCCACATTCAAAAACATGTTGTGGATGTCGTCGGCCAGCATATCCTTGAAGCTCATACCACCGGGGCCTCCGCGCCCAGCTCGGGCGGAGCCTCGCCGCCGTCCTCCGCCGGGGCCTCGACCTCGACTTCAACCAGCAGATCGGCAATGTCGCCCTTGTTCTTGCACCGGCTGACATCCACACCCAGGTCCCCGGCCAGCTTCTCCATATCGGGCCGCCGCATCAGCATCAGGCTCTCCCGGGTGAAATGGCCGTTCACGATGTCCAGCGTTTCCGCCGAATCCGGCAGACCCCCGGCGGGGTCCTCGCTCCCGCCGTTTTCCAGCCCCTCCACGGGCGGGTTGATACCCGCCCCGCCGCCGTCCCCGCCGTCCACGGGGCTGTCAGCGTCGCTGGCGGGGCTCATAACCGGCCGCGTCACATATTCCGCCACGCCACGGGCGACAAGCCGTTTTTCCTCGGCGGCGGGAAGCGCGAGTTCCCCATCGGCGGCGGTCTTGTAGCCCTTGGACGTTCCGCAGGTGCCACAGATAATTCTAATCATGACCTACTCCTTTCTCTCCCGGTCAGGCCGCGAGAACCTTTTCCGCCGCCACCCAGGGATTGAGGGTCTTGGGCACGAACAGCGGCCGGCAGGAGACCGTCGTTTCATCCACGGGGGGCTTGACGGTGGACAGGTAGTTGGGCACACGGGTCCCGGCGTGAGTGTGCCACTTGTTGTCCATCTCCTTCTGGGTGACCGCGCCGTACAGGCCCTTGCCACAGTCGGGGGCGGTGACAATGGCGCTGCCGCTGGCCAGGAAGGGAGTCTCCGTCC
>CANSQX010000075.1 GCA_947649225.1 uncultured Flavonifractor sp. | reverse complement strand
AATGACAAAATTTCTTCGGCGTTTTCTTACAATTTCAGATTGGCGTTGACAGCGGGAGGCAAAGATCGGTTCGCCATTGTCCGTCATTTCCTCGGCAAGCGCAACATGATGTTGGACATCCCAGTATGCGGTGGGAGCAGCCGTATGGAGTTGTTCCGCCAGAGGAACGGCCTGTGCGGCGAAGTCCTCATAGTCAGCGTAGGGCACTTCGTCCCGCTCCTCAAACACACAGTGCTCCTCCCACAGCCGCTCTACCTGGGAGCGGTAGTCACCAAAGTCAAAACCCACGAAGTCCACTAACGCCTCTGCGGGGGACTGCCGGGGCAGGCGGGTCTCCTGGCCGTCCATCCAAGTCAAAATGATCTCCACGTTATTCCCGGTATCTGTCAGCAGATAGATACCGGGTTCTCTTTTTTTGTCCAAGGCGTGTACCCCTTCCGTCGCAGGAACTTTTTCAAAAATCCGGGAGTTTCCTTTCCCATGTAAGTTTTTCCTCTGTGATTCTATCATGAAAGAGTCCGAAGGGGAACCGTTTCTTTTCAGGCAGCGGTTCGGCCAAGGGGAGGAGGTGAACGATGTGAGAAACGATTTAAAGCTGATTTCCATGGAGGATGTACAGGCAGAGGAAGTGCAGTGGCTGTGGTATCCCTACATCCCGCTGGGAAAGCTGACCATCGTCCAGGGCGACCCCGGCGAGGGCAAGACCACTTTCGTGCTGGCGGTGGTGGCGGCGCTGACACGGGGGGAGGCTCTGCCAGAGGACGAACAGGCGCAGGCCCCAATGAGTGTGATCTACCAGACGGCGGAGGACGGTCTGGCAGATACCATCAAGCCGAGACTGGAGGCTGCCGGGGCGGATTGTTCCCGGGTGCTGGTCATCGACGAGAGCAGGCGGGAGCTGACACTCTGTGACGACCGGCTGGAGCAGGCGGTGCATCAGACCGGAGCGCAACTCATCGTCCTGGACCCCATTCAGGCATACCTGGGGGACGGCGTGGATATGCACCGGGCCAACGAGGTACGTCCGGTGCTGAAATGCGTAGCGGCCATGGCGGAGCGGACAAGCTGTGCGGTGATTCTCATCGGCCACATGAACAAGGCCCGGGGGTTGAAATCCGGCTACCGGGGTCTGGGTTCCATCGACTTTCGCGCGGCGGCCCGGAGTGTGCTGGTGGTGGGGCGGATCAAGGATGATCCCACTGTCCGGATCGTGGCCCAGGACAAGAACAGCCTGGCCCCGGAGGGGAAGTCCATCGCCTTCCAGTTGGGTGGGGAGCAGGGCTTTCAGTGGAAGGGTCTATGCGAACTCACAGTGGACGATGTGCTGGGCGGCGGTGGAAAGCTCCAGACAAAGACCACCCAGATGGAGGAGGAACTGCGGCAGATGCTCACGGAAACCATACCGGCGGAAGCGGTCTTGCGCAGGGCAAAGGAGCTGGGCGTATCGGAGCGCACACTGATGACCGCCAAGAAGAACCTGAGCGTCCTCTCGGAAAGGCGGGGCGGTCAGTGGTATTGGAAGCTGCCCGCGCAAGGCTGTAAGGCTGTAGAGGACTGAGGATATTGCAGACTTGCAGCCTTCGGCGAGGGCCGAGGACACGGATGCCCACCCTTGGGTGGGGCAAGCATAGCCCCTGGCTATACGCCGGCCGCATTCGGGGCGCTGCCCCGTGCCCCAGTCCTCAGAAGGGAGAAAGGACAGAGAACCAATGCAGAGGAAAACCGCAATCGTCACGATACGGATGACTTCAAAAGTGAAAGAGCAGCTCCGCCAGAGAGCCCAGGATGCCAACATGACACTCACCGACTACCTGTGTATCTGCGGCCTGGGCAAAGAGATCGTCCGGGTAGATGGCCTGGAGAAAGTTCTCTCCGAGCTGAAAGCCCAAGGCCGGAATCTGAACCAGCTCACCACCTTAGCCAATATGGGCAAGGTAAAAACGCTCCGAGGCGATGACCTGGTGGACGGTTACGCCAGGCTATGCCAGCAGGTCAGTCAGATTGCGGAAGAGGTGAGATAGTGGCTACCTTCACTGCAATCAAGAATAAGGCCCAAAGCGGCGGTGCTCTGGGGCGGGCGCTGGACTATGTGGAGCAGGAGAAGAAAACGTTCTGGGAGGAACGGCAGCTGATCACCGGCTGGAACTGTGTGGCCCGGTCCGCCTACGATGAGATGATGACCACCAAGCGGCAATACGGGAAAACGGACGGCAGGATGTTCTACCAGTTCGTTCAGTCCTTCGACCCGGCGGAGGATGTGACGCCGCAGGAGGTCCACGCTATCGGCCTAGAGCTGGCGCAAAAGCTGTTCCCGGAGTTCGAGGTGGTAGTCGCCACCCACGTGGACACCGATCACCTCCACAGCCACCTGATCGTCAACAGCGTGAGTTGGAAGGATGGGCACAAGCTCCACCAGAACGCCGCGGACCTCCAGCGGCAGCGGCAGGTCAGTGACGAGATCTGTATGGCCCACGGCCTGCACGTGCTGGAGCCGCCCAAGAAGTACGTCCAGGACAAGAAGATGCGCCCCGGCGAGTACCGATCGGCAGTCCGGGGCGAGAGCTGGAAGTTTCAACTGATCAACACCATCGACCTGTGTATGCGGAAAGCCAGAACGAGGGCCGAGTTCATCCGGGAGATGGAACGGCGTGGATATCAAGTGCGGTGGGAGGAAACCCGAAAGGCCATCACCTACAACACGCCCAGGGGAAAGAAGTGCCGGGATGACCGGCTCCACGAGGACAGATACCGGAAGGGGGTTATGGAGCGTGAATTCAGAATCCGGGAAGAGATGCTCCGTCGAAGAATTGAAGGAAAGGAACCCGCCGTCGGGGGTACATCCTTCGGCGGAGGAGTGGGACGACCTGCTGGCGATTCTCAGCGCCCTGTACCGCCTGACGGCGGCCCGGAGCGATACAGCAGAGAGTATCCCCTCAACGTTGCAGGCGACGAGTACACAGACGGAGAAGCTGGCAAGGGAAGCGGCGGCGATCCGCCAACTGCTGGAGCGGAGAGAACAGGCTGGGAGGAAGAACAGGCGCAGGCGTTTGCGCCTGCCCCGAGTAACCTTGCCCCGGCCCAGTTTGGCCTGGCTCTGGGCCATCCCGATCTTGCTGGGGCTGCTGGTGATCTGGTGCAGTGGGGCCGCCGTATGGAACAATCTGCTGAGACCGTTCCTCCAACTGCTCTAGTGAGCGGCCGCATCGACCGCAAGCGCTGGCAGGAACTTCAGCAAAAACGTATTGCCTCCGGCCACAAGCCGGATGACCATGAGGAGCAGAAAAACATGACCTTGTCCATGTGAATAAACCCATAAAAACAGCGGAAAATACTGGCAGGGAGAAAGGGGCGTGACACAGCGTTGGAGATCCATGTCAGGGACGGCAGCAAGCTGGTGGAGGTCTGGCTCACCAATTCCGAAAAGCAGGACACGGAACTGCGGGAACGGCTTAAGCCGCTGTACCGGGCGTACACGGCGAAGAACTACCTGGTAGCGGTGTTTGAGTCGGGAACGCAGGACCTGACGGAGCTGACCAGCAGTTTGCTCTGCGACCACCGTCGGCGCAGCGCCCAGCGGGAAGTGACGCTGGAGCGACAGAGCGGGATGGTCATGGGGCTATGACCCAGGCTGACAACTGACAACCCACGCGGGCCGACCAGGCTGAATGGCCGCAGCCCCTCGCCCGCGCTTCGGAGACCGGGATATTTTCTGTCCCGGTCTCCTTTTTACTGTTGCTTTACGATAAAAGCTATGATACAATATTATCTGAAAATATTTGATTCGTATAATTTAAAAGTGGACAGGAGGAAATCATGTGGGAAACGAACTGCTACCCAGCGGGGAGATCCTGCTCTACAACAACGGCGGCGAGAAGGAATTTGTTAGCGTGGTGTTTCAGGATGAGACTTTTTGGCTGTCACAAAAGGGAATGGCAGAATTATTTGAGACGTCAAAACAAAACATCAGTCTACACCTGAAAAACTGCTTTGATGAGGAAGAACTGGACAGAGAATCAGTTGTCAAGGATTTCTTGACAACTGCCGCAGATGGGAAAAACTATAAGACGCAGCACTACAATCTGGACGCCATCATCGCCGTGGGCTACCGGGTGAACTCTAAGAAAGCCACCCGGTTCCGCCAGTGGGCCACCAAGACACTGAAAGAGTACATCACTAAGGGCTTTGTCCTCAACGACGAGCTGATGAAAAACGGCCGGCCCTTCGGCAGGGACTACTTCGACGAGCTGCTGGAGCGTATCCGGGAGATCAGGGCCAGCGAGCGCCGGGCCTACCAAAAAATCGCGGATATTTTTGAGCAGTGCAGCTACGACTATGACAAAAACAGCGAAACCACCAAAGCCTTTTACGCCTTCGTCCAGAACAAGCTCCACTTCGCCGTTACCGGCAAGACGGCAGCAGAACTGATCTCCGAGCGCGCCAACCCAGACAGTCCTACCATGGGCCTGACCACCTGGAAGGGCGCTCCGGATGGCAAGATACTTAAAAGCGATACGCTGGTGGCCAAGAACTATCTGAACGAAAAGGAGATTGCCCGTCTCAACCGTTTAGTGACCATGTTCATCGACTACGCCGAGCTGATGGCGGAGGATGAACAGCTCATGAGCATGAAGGATTGGCTGGCAGAGACGGACCGCTTTTTGACCAACAACCGGCGCAAGGTGCTGGAGGGTAAAGGCCGCATCTCTCACGACGACGCGGTGAAGAAGGTCAGCGATATTTACACGGAGTTCCGCAAAAAGCAGGACGCCGACTACATCTCGGAGTTTGACCGCCAGACAGCAAAATACCTGAAGGGTGAAGCGGATGATTGAAAAATTTGACATCGCCGGCTACTGCCGCATTTCAGTGGACGAGGAGTTGGACCGCGACAACACCTCCATTGAAAACCAGAAGGCCATCCTTTCGGACTTCGTGAGGCAGAAATTCCCCGACTCCACCCTGACCTTCTACGAGGACCGCGACCGCTCCGGCTATACCTTCGAGCAGCGGGAGGGCTACCAGGCCATGCGCCGGGAGCTGATGAGCCATAAAAAAGATATCCTCATCGTCAAGGACTTCTCCCGGTTCTCCCGCCGGAACAGCCGGGGGTTGGTGGAATTGGAAGATTTAAGAGACGCCGGGGTGCGCATCATCTCCATCGGGGACAACATCGACTTCCCCAACGATGACGACTGGCTGAAAATCCAGTTCCAGTTCCTCATCAACGAAATGCCTGTCACCGACACCAGTAAGAAAGTCAAATCCGTTATCAAGCGCCGCCAGCAGGACGGCAAGTGGCTGTGCGCCGCGCCCTACGGCTACATCATCAATCCCCGGCAGGAGTTCGAGATCGTCCCCACCGAGGCGGAGATCGTCCGGGAGATCTTCCGGCTGTACATCGACGGCTGGGGGTATAAAAAAATCGCCAACCACCTCACCGACCAGGGAGTCCCCACTCCTCGGATGACTGAGCGGGAGCGGAAGGAGGCGGCGGGCAAGGAGTACAAGCGGGGCGTCCGGCCGGAGTGGGCCATCGTCACGGTGCAGGGCATCATCGACAACGACTTCTATATCGGCACCCTGCGCCAGGGGAAGTACACTCGAAGAAAGATCAACGGCAAAGACGTGAAGCGGGACGAGCTGGACCACATCGTCATCGAGCACCACCACCAGCCCATCATCGACTACCGCACCTTCGCCACGGCCCGGGCCCTGCGGGAGAGCCGCTTCACCGCCCACTACCGGGGGCAGAAGAAGTACGACAACACCTACTCCGGTTTCCTGTTCTGCGGCGACTGCGGCTCTCCCATGTTCGCCATGAGCCGCCGGGATATCAAGGACGCCTACCGCTGCGGCACCTACCACCGCCGGGGGCTGAAGGGCTGCACCAGCCACCACATCCGGGTGGACAAGCTGGACGAACTGGTGAAAATTTATGTGCAAAAGGTGAAGGACAACTCCGCTGCCATGCTGGAGCGGCTCAACGCCGACCTGGCCAGGGAGCAGGAGGACGTGGCGGAGACCCAGCGGGCGGCGGAAAATCTGGAGGCCACCCTGCTGGACCTCCAAGAGGAGCTGAAAGCCACCAAGCGCCAGCGGATCCGGGATGTGATGAAGCACCCGGAGCAGGAGGCCACCCTGGAGGAGACCTACGACGAGCTGGAGAGCGACCTTGTTCGGCGAATGGAGGGCGTCCAGCACCAGATCGACCTGGCCCAGGACAAGAAAAACACCATCATCCGGGTAAACCGGGTTGCCAAAACCGCCCTGGAGGTCTTTGACGACATCCTGAACAAGCCTAAGCTGGACCGGAACGACCTCCAGCTTTTGATTGAGAAAATTAAGGTTTACGAGGATCACATTGAAATCCAGCTCAAGGCCGATGTGGACAGTATCCTAAAAAGCGGCACGCTCCCGGAGGAAAAGCCT
Organism: uncultured Flavonifractor sp.; assembly: GCA_947649225.1. Lineage (GTDB taxonomy): Bacteria > Bacillota > Clostridia > Oscillospirales > Oscillospiraceae > HGM12998. Next base: position 7,701 of record CANSQX010000075.1, on the reverse strand, counting down.
GAGGCCGTGGCGGCTATGGCCCCGGTCGCCCCCAAACCCTATGAAATTCAAATCGTCCAGGAGAGCGGCAAGCATAACGATAAGGTTTTCACTGTCAAGGTTGTCAGTGACGGCGACCCCCTGGAGATTTACACGGATAAGGAGGGCGGCGTGATCTTCAAGAAGTACTCGCTCATGGGCGGTCTGGGCGATTTTGCCGGCCAGATGTGCGAGACGCTGAACAAGACCACCGGCCAGATCGCGGTCATCACCGACCGGGACGCCTGCATCGCGGTGGCGGGAGCCGCCCGCCGGGAGCTGGTGGACAAGCGGGTCTCCCCCGAGCTGGAGCAGGTGATGGAGGGCCGCCAGATCTACCAGTTCAAGACCGGCGACACCCCTCTGCCGGTCTGTGACGAGAACGACAAGTACCTGGTGGCCTGTGCCGCGCCCATTCTGTCCGAGGGCGACGTATTGGGCTGTGTCCTCTTCGTGGGCCCGGACGCCGACATGAAGAGCACCGAGACCGACTACAAGCTGGTCCAGACCATTGCCGGGTTCCTGGGCCGCCATATGGAGGCCTGACGGTCCGGTTGGCCGCTGGAACGCCCCCTCTCCCGCTCCGGCAGAGCAGGGGAGGGGGCGTTCCTTCGTTCTATGGACAAAGCGCCCGGCCGGTTCGCCCGCAGATCTCCCTGCGGCGGCCCGGCCGGGCGTTTTAGAGCCTATCCCCAAATAATCCGCATACAGCGCACGCCGCATTTCGGGATAGGCGCTTGGCCGGCTCTGTCTGACGCTCAGGCGCAGAAGCGGTGCTTCCCGATGACCTTGATCAGGGGGCGGCTCCAGATCCAGGCGCTGGTCGCGGTGCTGGGGTTGAAATAGTAGATGGCCCCGCCGCTGGGGTCGGAGCCGTTGAGGGCCTCCCGGGCGGCCCGGTAGGCCGATTCGGCCACCGGCTCATTGAACTGCCCGTCCACCATGCAGGTAAAGGCGCCGGGCTGGTAGACCACGCCGGCAATGGAATTGGGGAAGGAGGGATGCTCCACCCGGTTGAGAATCACCGCACCCACAGCCACCTGACCGCTGTAGGGCTCCCCCCGGGCCTCGGCCGAAATGACCCGGGCCAGCAGATCCACGCTGCCCTGCTGGGCCGCCCCGGGGCTCCCGCTGGAGACCGTCATGCCCAGGGCCCTCAGAGTGGCCCGGCCCACGACGCCGTCCACGGTCAGGCCGTTCTTCCGCTGAAAATTCCGCACCGCCGCCTCCGTCCGGCTCCCGTAGATGCCGTCGACCTCACCGTCGTAGTAGCCCCACCGCTGGAGCTTGGTCTGGATGGTGCGGACCTCCGCGCCGGTGGAGCCCTGCCGGTAGACCGCCGCCTGGGCGGTTTGAGCCAGGGCGATCAGCGTGATGTTGAGCGCAAACAGGAGGGCCAGCGCCCCCCATAGCTTTCGTCTGTTTTGCTGCAAAGGCTTCGCCTCCGTTATCCTAGATCTGGAGTTAGTTTACGGGGAAGCAGGCGGCAATATGCGAACCTGGCCGCGGGAAATGCTTCCAGCGGCCAGGTGGAGAGGAGAAGTCCTGCAAAGCCGGGGCGGGGTGGAGCGGGGTGCGCCGTAGCTATGCGTCACGCCAGCGCGTCCAGACACCCGGCGATGGCGGCATTGAGCGCATCGATATCCGGCGGGTCCACCGGGGCGCTGCTGAGGTTCTGCTCCAGCTTGAGGGTCAGAATCCGGCGGACGCTCTCGTCCAGCCGCACCTCCGTGATCCGGCCGCTGGACACCGCCTCCAGCAGGGCGGAGCGGGCCTCGGTCAGCTGGCCCACACCGCCGCAGACCAGCAGGCCGTCGCACCCGGCCTCCACGGCCAGCACGGCGGCCTCGCCCAGGCCGTAGGTGTTGGAGATGGCCCCCATGGTGAGATCGTCGGTGAAAACCACCCCGTCAAAGCCCAGCTCCTCCCGCAGCAGGCCGCCGATCACCGCCGGGGACAGGGAGGACGGCCGCTCCGGGTCGACCTCGGTCAGGAGCACGTGGGCGGCCATGACGGCCGGAATGGCGGTGTCCCCGCCGTAGGTCCCAAAGACGCAGGTGGCGTCGATGGCCTGCCGGAAGGGCCTGAGCTCCAGCTCCTCCAGCTCGGCCAGAGACTTGTCCACCACGGGCAGGCCCACGTGGGAGTCCACCGCCGTGTCCCCGTGGCCGGGAAAGTGCTTGGCCACCGGGATTACGCCGCCGTCCAGCAGCCCCAGGGCGGTCATGTTGGCCGCCCCGGTGACTGTTTCAGCGTCCCGCCCGAAGGCCCGGTCACCGATCACCGTATTTTCCGGGTTGGACCAAACGTCCATCACCGGCGCAAAGTCCACGTTGAAGCCGAAGGCCGCGCACTCCGCCGCCAGGGTCTGCCCCAGCGCGAAGCAGGCGTCCAGCCGGGCCTCCGGGTCCTCCACAGACCCGAAGGTCAGGGCGCTGGGCAGATCGGCCAGCTCGGGGGGCATCCGGGACACCCGGCCCCCCTCCTCGTCCACACAGAGGAAGAGGGGGATATAGTCCCCGTTCAGACCCTTCAGACTGTTGGTCAGGCTGGCCAGCTGGTTCCCGTCCGTCACGTTCCGCCGGAAGAGGATCACGCCCCCCACCTGATAGTCCCGGATGGCGGCCTGGGCGCCGGTGCCGGGCTGGGCTCCGTCGATCCCGGTGATGAGGAGCTGGCCCACCTTCTGCTCCACCGTCATGGCGGCCAGCTGTGCCGCGACAGGGTCGGGGGTAGGCGTGGGAGTGGGGTCCGGCGTGGGCGCCGGGGCGGGCGTCACGGCAGGCGGCGGGCTGGCCGGGGGCGTCTGGGCGGACGGAGCCCGGCAGCCTGCAAGAACAGAGAATACAAATAGCAATAAATATGCAGAAAAACGCCGTACCGTCATCGACGCCTTCTCCCCTTTCGCCCCCGGGGCACATGCATGGCCCGCTTGCCGCCGCCCTTCCGGCGGGGCGGCAGGGGATCCGGCCGGGCGGGACGGGGGGACCGCTCCACAGGTTCCCCTCCGGGGAGCACAAAGTCCACCTGGCCCGAGGCCGGGTCTGCGGCGGCGCACGCCACCTCCAGCGCCATGCCGAAGGCGTACCGGGCCCCGCCCGGGCCGGTGAGGACGGTGTGCAGCCCGTCGCAGCGGTAGGGCCCGCCGGGCAGGGCGGCCACGGGCAGAAAGCCCTCCACGCCGTTGGCCAGAGCCACGAACAGGCCGAATTTGGTGACCCCCGATACCGCCCCCGGGAAGGTCTCACCCAGGCGCCCCGCCATATACTCGGCCATATAGCGCTTCTCGATCTCGCGCTCGGCGCTCTGGGCGGCCAGCTCTCGCTGGGAGGACTGCACCGCAGCGCGCTGGACGGCGGCGGCCAGCTTTTTCTCCCGGCCGCCCTCCAGCGCGCCCGCCAGCAGGGCGGTGAGGATCCGGTGGACCATCAGGTCGGGGTAGCGGCGGATGGGGGAGGTGAAGTGACAGTAGTAGGGGGCGGCCAGGCCGAAGTGCCCCAGGTTCTGGGCGTCATAGCGGGCCTTCATCATGGCCCGGAGGACCATGGCGTGGACCATGGGGGCCTCCGGCTTATCCTTTACGGCGTCCAGGACCTTCTGGAGTCCAAAGCTGTCCGCGTCCTTCAGGGCGATGTTCAGGGGGGCCAGCATGGCTCGCAGGCCCTCGGCCTTGTCGGCGGAGGGCTTTTCGTGGACCCGGTAGACCGCAGGCTTGCGGAGGGTGGCCAGGTGCTGGGCCACGCACTCATTGGCGCACAGCATAAAGGACTCAATAAGGGCCTCGCTGGTCCCCTGGGTCCGGCGGAGGATGTCCGTGGGGGTCCCGTCCGGCCCGCAGACAATACAGCTCTCCCCGGTCTCCAGATCCAGGCTGCCCCGGAGCCTCCGGCGGCGCTCCAGCACCCGGGCCAGGGCGGCCATGTCTGTCAGCATGGGCAGGATGGCGGCATAGCGGGCCCGCAGGGCCCCGGCCTGGGGGCCGTCCTCCCGGGAGAGCATGAGGTTGCAGTCCTCATATGTCATCCGCTCCGCCGTGCGGATGACGCTCTGCTCGATCCGGTGGTCCAGCAGCGCCCCGTCCGCCCCCAGAGTCATGGTACAGGACAGGGTCAGCCTGTCCACCCGGGGGTTGAGGGAGCAGATGCCGTTGGAGAGGGCCTCGGGCAGCATGGGCACCACCTGGTCCGCAAAATAAACCGAGGTGCCCCGCTCAAAGGCCTCCAGATCCAGCGGGGATCCGGCGGTCACATAGTGGCTCACGTCGGCGATGTGGACCCCCAGCACCCAGCGGCCCTGATCGTCCCGCTCCAGGGAGACCGCGTCGTCCAGATCCTTGGCCGAGGCCCCGTCGATGGTGATGATGCACTTGTTCCGCAGATCGGCGCGGCCCGCCGGGGCCTGGGGGTCCACCGACTGGGGGATCTCCTCCGCGGCGGCCAGCACGGGGACGGGAAAGTCCCGGTCGATCTCGTACTGGTACAGGACGGCGGCGGTGGAGGCCGCCCGGGTCCCGGCGGGGCCGAAGGTCTCCAGCAGCGTCCCCATGGGCGGGCGCTTGGTACTGCCGTAGCTGGTGACGGCCACGGCGGCCTTGTCCCCCGCCCGGCCCCCCCGGGCCTTGCCCACCACCTGGATGGGTCCCGGGAGCTTGGGGCTGTCGGGCTCCAGCCAGAGGACCCGGTTCTCCCGGCGGAGGGTGCCGGTCACGATTTTGTTGGCCCGTTCCAGCACGGCGGTGACGGAGGCGGCGCGCCGATCCCCGTCCTCTCCGCTGGGGACGGCCAGCACGGTGTCCCCGTGCCACGCGCCCCCCTCGCACCGGGGCGGGATGAAGTAGTCGTCCTCCCGGCGCGTGCCGTCCTGGGGGATCAAAAAGCCAAAGCCCCGGCCGGTGGCCTGATAGCGCCCGGTCACGCCGCCGGAGGGAGGGTGGTCTCGGTGTTCGGTCATAACAGCTTCCTTTCTCAAATCACATGCCCGGTATCCTGTGCCCCGATGGGGCGGTTTCTTTCCCGGCCGGGCAGAATCCATGCGCAGCCTGCAAAAAACGGCCTTCCCGCAGGCGGGAAGGCCGTTTTGTCCCTCACATGAGGCAGATGACCATCGACAGCACAATAAAAGCGATGGCCACCCACTTGGTCCAGCGGGCCAGCTTGGCATCCCAGCTCTTGGCCTTGTTCTTGGACAGGAAGGTATCCATGCCGCCGGCGATGGCGCCCGACAGGCCGGCGCTTTTGCCGGACTGGAGCAGCACCACGGCGATGAGAATCAGGCCGCAGATCACGGTAATGATGGTGAGGATCAGTTTCGCGATTTCCACGTTGCATCGTCCTTTCGGCCCCAGTGGGGCGCAGTCTTCCTATGAATGGGCGCAGTGATACCCGCGCATACTCAAACGTAACTATAATAATAGCACAGCCGCGCCGGAATTGCAAGAGGCATTTCTCCAGGTCGGCCTGCCGCCGCTTCCAGGACCGCCGGTCCGGGCGGGCCGCTCAGCGGGAGAGCCAGACCAGGTTGCTGTCGGTGACGAAGTTGGGGACGCTGTAGAGGACCACGGCGGTATCAATACCGTGCTTCGCCATGTAGTCCACGGCGGAGAGCTTATAATAGCGCAGGTCGATGAGGTGGATCTCAGAGAAGTGGGCGGTGAGGAAGGGAACCAGGGAGTCGCTGTAGGAGTCCCGCACCAGCAGCAGCTTGGGGGCGTCCGTGTTGGGCGTCCTGACGATCCCCAGGGGCTGCTGGCCGCCCAGGAACATGGCGTACTTGTCCTTCACCTCCAGGTAGGAGGCCTCGTAGAGGGCGCGGGGCTCCTCCACCTGCTGCCCCCGGTTGTCGTAGGTGATGGAGACCACCTCCACCCCCGTGTCGGGGACATAGGTGTCGATGGCGTCGGGCCGCACCCAGCGCACGCCGGAGGAGGAGAACACGGTTCCGTAAAAATCCTCCGTGACGGTGGTCTTCTGGTAGCCGGACAGGGGCACCGGCGTCAGACCCATGGCCTCGCACAGGGCGGCATAGCCGTAGTAGGCCCCCAGGCTGGTCCAGTGGTGGTCGGTGCGGTAGAAGATGTCCTCGTCTGCGTGGGCGGCCAGCGGGGCATGGAGATCGCACCAGGACGCGCCGGGCACGGCGGCCTGGGCCTGGGTGAGCACGTCCGGCTGGCTGGCGTTGGGGGCCCCGGCGGGCAGCCGGTCCGCCCAGATACACGCCTGGGTGGGAATCAGAGAGAAGTACACCTGCCCCGGGGCCTTCTCCGCAAACTGCTGGACATAGCCCAGGTTGCCCGCCAGCTTTCCGGGGTCGGGCGGGTCAAAGCGGGTGATCAGCGTGTCGTCCGTGCAGAAATAGACCCCGTTGTTCTCCCGCTTGCCCAGCAGCCGCTCGGTGCTGGATTTCATCGCAATCCAGCCGTCCCGGCCCACAAACTGGTCGGTGACATAGGTCTCAAACTCGGACATGAACTCCCCGCTCAGCACCCGCTTCACCGTGGGGACGGGCAGCTGCTGGAGACAACGGTTCTCCATCTGGGAAAATTCCACGTCCGGGGAGAGGGCCCCCGCCGCCAGAAAAACCCCCAGAAAGGCACAGAACAGGGCGCTGAGGAAGATCGCATATTTCTTCGGCATAAAAATCCCTCCTAGAAACGGAAATAGAGGAACGGGTTGTAGGTGGCATCCACCAGATAGGCGGTGCAGAGAAGCAGGCCGCCCACCAGCAGGACGGTCCCCAACGCCATCTTGGGGGCGCGCTCAGGCAGGCGCTTCCACAGCATGGCCCCCAGGGGGGTGGCCGCCGCACCGGCCAGGATCAGCGTGGGCAGGTAGGACAGGAAGTGGTACCCGAAGGCCGGGTCCCAGCCGCCGCCCCCCGCCCGGCCGAACATGGCGGCCAGATAGACGCCGATGCGGGAAAAATCCCCCACCTCGAAGATGGCCCAGCTCACCAGCACCAGCACCAGGGTGTAAAGGTGCCGGACGGGACGGGGGAGCTTCTCCAGCAGCCGCCCCAAAAACCACTTCTCCAGCACCAGCAGGGCGGCGAAATAGAGGCCCCAGATCAGGAAGTTCCAGCTGGCCCCGTGCCAGATGCCGGTGGCCGCCCAGACCACCAGCAGGTTCAGGAAGAGCCGGGGCCGGGAGACCCGGTTGCCCCCCAGGGGGATATACAGGTACTCCCGGAACCAGGTGCCCAGGGAGATATGCCACCGCCGCCAGAACTCCGTGATGGACTGGGAGATATAGGGATAGTTGAAGTTGCGCATGAACGTGAAGCCCAGCATCCGGCCCAGCCCCACCGCCATGTCGGAGTATCCCGAGAAGTCGAAGTAGAGCTGGAGGCTGAAGGCGGCAATGCCCAGCCAGGCCCCGGCGGTGGTGAGCTGCTCCGCAGGCATGGACTTATAGGCGTTCCACAGCAGGCCCAGGTTGTTGGCCAGCAGCACCTTTTTGGCCAATCCCACCACAAACACCTGCACACCGGAGGCAAACTGCTCCACCCGGTGCTCCCGATGGTCGATCTGGTCCCCCAGGTCCTTGTACTTGATGATGGGCCCGGCGATGAGCTGGGGGAAGAGGGTGACAAAGGTGCCGAAGTTGATGATGCTCCGCTGAGCCTTGGCGTCACCCCGGTACACGTCGATGGTGTAGCTCATGGTCTGGAAGGTGTAGAAGGAGATGC
>CANSQX010000074.1 GCA_947649225.1 uncultured Flavonifractor sp. | reverse complement strand
CGGCCGCCACGGAGAGGACGCGCCGTGTTGTTAGGCGTTCGGTTGAATCGGTGCGGAGCACGGGCGGATACTATCCGCCCCTCCGGTGAACGGCAGGCCATCCACACGGCGCATGGAAGCCGGTGGCGGCATAGAGCGCACGAAGAAAAACGCTTTTGCTATCAGGTTTTGCAAGGTAACAATCGCTCGAAGGGCGGCCTGAGGCCGCCGTTAGTAACGACACGCAACATCCGAACCGGCGGGCAACTACTCTCGATCTCGGAGGCCGCGTAAACCGAACCAGCCGCCCAACTCCGGGTCCAGGGCCGAAGCCCTGGTTTCTCTTTGCTACTTTCTCCAAACGGAGAAAGTAGGCCCCCGCGGCAGCGGCCCCCCGCAGGGGGAGTCCCCTGCAAAGCCCCGCCGGAGGCCCCGGCGGACTATCCCAGCAATTCCAGCAGCGCCTGGGCGCACGCCTCATCGGAGAGGGCGTCCAAGGGGGCGTCCAGCCCCGCCTGGCGGAGGGCCCAGCAGAGCTCCACCGTCTCAGGGACGGCCAGACCCAGGGATTTCAAATACTCCACCTGCTGGAAGACCTGGGCCGGGGGCCCGTCGGCGGCGATTTTGCCCTCCGCCATGACGATCAGGCGCTGGGCCTGGGCTGCCTCGTCCATGTGGTGGGTGATGAGCACCACCGTGACCCCGGCAGTCTCGTTCAGACGCCGGATGGTATCCAGCACCTCCCGGCGGCCGGTGGGGTCCAGCATGGCGGTGGGCTCGTCCAGGACAATACACCGGGGCGCCATGGCGATCACCCCGGCGATGGCCACCCGCTGCTTCTGCCCGCCGGACAGCAGATGGGGGGCGTGGGTGCGGTACTCGTACATGCCCACCAGCTTGAGGGCGTCGTCCACCCGGCGGCGGATCTCCTCGTGGGGAACCCCCAGGTTTTCCGGGGCGAAGGCCACGTCCTCCTCCACCACGTTGGCCACGATCTGGTTGTCCGGATTCTGGAAGACCATGCCCACCGTCCGGCGCACGTCCAGCAGGCAGGCCTCGCCAGAGGTGTCGATGCCGTCCACCCACACCTTGCCCCCGGAGGGGAGCAGGATAGCGTTCAGATGCTTGGCCAGGGTGGATTTTCCGCTGCCGTTGTGGCCCAGCACCGCCACAAAGGACCCCGCCTCAATCTGGAGATCCACCCCGTCCAGCACCACAGGGGAAACCCCCTCGGCGGCGGGGTAGGAGAAGCGGAGATCCTCGGTTTTGATGATTGTCTGTTCCATGCGCACCGCCCTATTCCGCCGTCCACCGGCCCGCCGCCCCGCAGGGGAGGACCAGCCCCGTCTCAGTGACGGGGAGCCCCAGCTCGGCGCTCTCCGTCCGGCCGCCGAAGCGCCTGGCCACCACGGTCTCCAGGAGATAGGTTAGCACCGACGGGGCCAGGCCCGTGGTGTAGGAGCTGATCAGGAAAAAGAGGGGCCGGTCGGACAGCACGCCCGCTGCCAGCTCCACAAAGGGATAGAGGCTCTCCTCCAGCCGCCAGACCTCCCCGGAGGGTCCCCGGCCGTAGGAGGGGGGGTCCATGATCACCGCGTCGTACCGGCGGCCCCGGCGGATCTCCCGCTCCACAAATTTGGCGCAGTCGTCCACAATCCAGCGGATGGGGGCCTCCTCCAGGCCGGAGGACCGGGCGTTCTCCCGGGCCCAGCTCACCATGCCCCGGGCGGCGTCCACATGGCAGACCGACGCCCCGGCGGCGGCGCAGGCCACGGTGGCTCCCCCGGTGTAGGCGAACAGGTTGAGCACCGAGATCGGACGCCCCGCCCCGGCGATCTGCGCCCGGGCAAAGTCCCAGTTGGCGGCCTGCTCGGGGAACAGGCCGGTGTGCTTGAAATTCATGGGCTTGATGTTCCAGGTGAGATCGCCATAGGCGATCTGCCAGCGCCCGGGCAGGCTGTTCTTCTCCCACGCCCCGCCGCCGGTCGAGGATCGGGCATACCGGGCGTCCGCCCGTTTCCACAGGGGATTGCGCCGGGGCGGGCTCCAGATGGCCTGGGGATCGGGCCGCACCAGGGTATAGGGACCCCAGCGCTCCAGCCGCTCTCCGCCGCCGCAGTCCAGCAGCTCGTACTCGCTCCACTTGTCCGCAGTCCACATAGGCTCTCCCTCCGCCAGCCGGTCCATCTGTGTGAACGGTCCATAGCCGCAGGCGTTAAGCGCTGTTGTGCCAGATGGACGGTATTTCAGATATCATAGCCGCTTTGTGGCTATTATATCATCGCAGGCGGGGTCCGTCAATTCCATCCTCCGGCGGTTTGGACCCCCGCAGGCCGGGGGACAAAGGCTTGCAAAACGGAGCCGGAGCGCATATAATAGATCCAATATGTTGAAAAGGCGGGAAGCAACCATGAAAAAACTTTTGATCGTCGTGGACTATCAGCAGGACTTTGTCACCGGGCCGCTGGGCTTTGCCGGGGCGGCCGACCTGGACGGACGGCTGGCCGAAAAGATCGCCGCGTACCGCGGCAGCGGCTGCGACATTGCTTTCACCATGGACGGCCACAAGGAGAACTATGCCGAGACCCAGGAGGGCCGGAAGCTCCCGGTGCCCCACTGCATTGAGGGCACCGAGGGCCGCACCCTCTACGGTCAGACGGCGGGCGCCAGGCGGCCCCTGGACCGCTGCATCCTGAAGAGCACCTTCCCGTCCCTGGACCTGGCGGTCTGGCTCAAGGGCAAGGACTATGAGCAGGTGGAGCTGTGCGGCGTGGTGTCCTATCTGTGCGTGCTCTCCAATGCGGTGATGGTGAAGTCGGCCCTGCCCGAGGCCGAGGTGCTGGTGGACGCCTCCTGCGTGGCCGGGCCCGACCAGGCCCTCCACGAGAAGGCCCTGGACCTCATGGAGGCCCTTCAGATCACCGTGTCCAACCGGAAGCAGGAGGGCTGAGCCATGTGCGCCAAGCAGCAGATGAACTACACCCTTCTGTGCGATTTCTACGAGCTCACCATGGGCAACGGCTATTGGAAGACCGGCTGTGCGGATCAGATCTGCTATTTTGACGTTTTCTTCCGGAACGTGCCGGACGGGGGCGGCTTCGCCATTGCGGCCGGCCTGGAGCAGGTGATCCGCTATATTGAGGCATTAAGCTTCGACGAAGAGGACATCGTCTACCTGCGGAGCAAGGGCGTATTCAGCGGGGAATTCCTGGAGTACCTGCGGACCTTCCGGTTCACCGGGGACATCTGGGCCATGCCGGAGGGCACCCCTATCTTCCCCGGGGAGCCCATCCTAACCGTCCGTGCCCCCGCTATCGAGGCCCAGTTTATCGAGACCTTCCTGCTGCTGAGCCTGAATCACCAGTCCCTGATCGCCACCAAGTCCAACCGCATTGTCCGGGCGGCGGCCGGGCGGCCGGTGAGCGAGTTCGGCTCCCGCCGGGCCCAGGGGGCCGACGGGGCGGTGCTGGGGGCCCGTGCCTCCTATATCGCGGGGTGCGCGGGCACGGCCTGCACCCTGGCCGACGAGCTCTACGGCGCGCCCGCCGGGGGTACCATGGCCCACTCCTGGGTGCAGATGTTCCCCGACGAGTACACCGCCTTCAAGACCTACTGCGAGCTCTATCCCACCAGCGCCACCCTGCTGGTGGACACCTACAATGTGCTGAAATCGGGGGTGCCCAACGCCATCCGGGCCTTTCAGGAGGTCCTGCTCCCCAAGGGGATCACCCACTGCGCCATCCGCCTGGACTCGGGGGACCTCACCTACCTGTCCCGGCAGGCCCGGCGGATGCTGGACGCCGCAGGACTGACCGAGTGTAAGATTGTGGCCTCCAACGCGCTGGATGAGTATATCATCCGGGATTTGATCCTCCAGGGGGCGAAAATCGACTCCTTCGGCGTGGGCGAGCGGCTGATCACCTCCAAGTCGGAGCCCGTCTTCGGCGGCGTGTACAAGCTGGCCGCCGTAGAGGACAGCGAGGGGCGCATCATTCCCAAGATCAAGATCAGCGAGAACCCGGCCAAGATCACCAACCCCCACTTCAAAAAGGTCTACCGGCTCTTTGAAAAGGGGACGGGCAAGGCCTTCGCCGACCTGCTCACCCTCCACGACGAGACCGTGGACGAGACCCAGCCCCTGGAGCTCTTCGACCCGGACGCCACCTGGAAGCGGCAGACCTTCACCGGCTTCACCGCTAAGGAGCTGCTGGTGCCCATCTTCCAGGGGGGACGGCTGGTGTATCAGGTGCCCCCCATCACTGCGGTGCGGGCCTACTGCGCCGCCCAGATCGACCTGCTGTGGGACGAGGTCAAGCGCTTTGAAAACCCCCACAACTACTATGTGGACCTGTCCCAGGCCCTGTGGGACGTGAAGCAGTCCCTGCTGAAGGGGCGCAAGTGAAGCCTGCCGCCCGGGGCAGGCGGCGGTGGATCGCCCTGGCCGCTGCGGCGGCCGTGGCGGCCCTGGTGCTGCCGGGGCTGGACGGCCGCCTGGCGGTGCGGACCTATCCGGCGCCCGCCGGGGGACTGACCGGGCCGGTGCGGCTGGCGCTGATCACCGATCTTCACAGCTGCGACTACGGACCGGGGCAGGGAGAGCTGCTGGATGCGGTCCGGCGCGCGGCTCCGGATCTGGTGCTGCTGGGCGGGGACATTCTCGACGACGGGCTCCCGCCGGACCACGGGCTGGAGCTGCTGGCCGCCCTGGCGGCGGAGTACCCCTGCTGGTACGTCACAGGCAACCACGAGTTCTGGAGCGGAAAGGCCGCGCTCTATAAGGAGACCCTGCGGGGCATGGGGATCGCCGTGCTGGAGGGGGACCGGGTGACCGTAGAGGTCCGGGGACAGGCCCTGGACCTGTGCGGCCTGGACGACCCCGCTGCGGGGGAGGACCGCTGGGCGGAGCAGCTGGCCGCCTGCGCCGCCGGGGACGAGGGGCGGTACACCGTGCTCCTCACCCACCGGCCGGAGCGGGTGGAGGCCTACCGGGCGGGGCGCTTCGACCTGATCCTGGCGGGCCACGCCCACGGAGGGCAGTGGCGGATCCCCGGGCTGGTGAACGGAGCGATCGCCCCCAATCAGGGGCTGTTCCCGCCCTATGCGGGAGGCTGCTATGCGCTGGGGGCCTCCACGCTGGTCGTCAGCCGGGGGCTGGCCCGGGAGTCCACCCGGATCCCACGCTTTTACAACCGGCCCGAGCTGGTTCTGGTGGATCTGCTGCCGGGAAAATAGGACCACAGAGGGACGGCGGAGCCAAGCTCCGCCGTCCCTCTGTGCGCGCAAGGGGTTAGGCCTTGTTTGAAACACGCCAAAATACCCAAACAGCCGTTCTTTTTCCGCCATACGGCGTGAGTCATTCTTGAAATACGCAAAGTATTCCTGTGGGGTAACCTCTCTCGCCGTTGGGTATTCCGCCAAGTTCCAAACAAGGCCTAAGGCTCCGCCCCTGGACCCGCCGCCCTTTGAAACGGGCGGCCCGAAGCTCTGCCTCCGTCGGGCGGCGCTAAGCGGCGAGATTCCGCTCGGCCTCCCGCAGCAGCCTTTTGAGGGTGACGGCGGCGGCGATGGCGAGGACCACCTCCGCAGCGAACTGGGCGCAGGCCAGACCGTACATGGGCCAGATCCAGTTCAGGAGGAAAAGAGCGGGGATCTCCAGGATAATTTTGCGCAGGATGGCGAAGATTAGGGCCCGGCGGCCCATACCGCAGGCCTGGAACACGCCCACCGCCAGGAAATCCAGACACAGGAAGGGCAGAGCCAGGCACATGCAGCGCAGGAACCGGCTGCCGTAAAACACGATGGTCTCATTGCGCATAAATAAGGTAATGAGCCTGCCCGCGCCGAAGAAGTATACGGCCACGGCGGCGGCCATAAAGGCCATGGAAAGCTGGACGGCAAACAGGATCACCTGCCGCATCCGGAGGGCGTTCCGGCCCCCGTAGTTGTAGCTGACCAGGGGCATGATGCCCTGGGAGAGGCCCAGCGCAATATACATGGGGATCATGTTGATCTTCTGGGAGATGCCCATGGCGGCCACGGCGTCCGCGCCGTAGGAGGAGGTAAAGTTGTTGAGGACGGTCATGCCGGTCACATTGAGCAGGTTCTGGATGGAGGCCGGGATGCCGACGCCGCAGACCTCCCGCAGAATCGCCCGGTCAGGGCGAAACATGGCCGGATGGATACACACAAAGGTGCCCCCCCTTCTGTGGCGGAGGAGCAGGAAGAAGTAGAGGCAGGCCGCGCAGTTGGCCAAAAAGGTGGCCAGCCCAGCCCCCGCCGCCCCCAGGTTCAGCCCCTGGGGCAGGATGAAGAGGGGGTCCAGGATGATGTTGAGGATACAGCCGCTCATGGTCCCCACGCTGGCGTGGAGCGACGCGCCCTCGGCCCGGACCAGATAGGCCAGGACCACGTTGAGGATGGCGGGGGCCGCGCCGCAGCTGACCGTCCATTTCAGGTAGGCGGCGGTAGCCTGAACGGTCCCGGCGTCGGTGCCCAGAGTGACCAGGACGGCGGGGCGGAGCAGGGTATAGCCAAGGCCGAAAAGCACGCCGCAGATCAGGGCGCAGTAGAAGCCGAAGGCTGAGCTGCACCGCACCAGCTCGTACTCTTTCCGGCCCAGGGAGCGGCTCATCATGCTGGAGCTGCCCACGCCGAACAGGTTGTTGACCGCATTGAAGGCCAGCAGGACCGGCGCGGCCAGGGTGACGGCGGCGTTCTGGATGGGGTCGTTCAGCATACCCACAAAATAAGTGTCGGCCATATTGTAGATGACCATCACCAGAGAGCTGATGATGGTGGGCACCGCCATGGTCATGACGGCCCTGGGGACCGGCGTTCGTTCAAATAGGTCCGCCTTGTGCTGTTCTTTCTGTTCGCTCATAACAATCCTCTCATTCACGGTACACATCCGGCCTGGGCGGGATGCTTCTCAAAAGATTTCATGATGATTATATCACAAAAGCCGCCCGCTGCACACTGTCAAGTTTCTGCCGCAACTGCGGTATGAAACCGGGGCGCCGTTTCAGAGTCAGAAAAAGATTAGGCCTTGTTTGAAACATGTCAAAACGCCCAAGCGGCGGATCTTTTTCCGTCATACGGCGTGAATCATTCTTGAAATACACCAAGTATTCCTGCGAATGTTTGCCTTGTCCGGCGGAATCGGATAGCCGTTGGCAGCTTTGCTGCCTTACGGATATCACATACCCTTGGGGTAAAATCTTTCGCCGTTGGGCATTCTGCCAATTTTCAAACAAGGCCTAGTTCTGGAAACAGGGGGTTGAAAGTACGGGTTTTCCTATGGTATACTTAGTTCACGGTTCTGCGCCTCCGGCCAGCCGGATGCGCGCACTGATTTTGGGATGAAAAGGGGACTTATGCCATGCGCAACAGTATCAAGAAGATGGTAGGCATTCGGGTGATTTTAACGCTGGCTGCCATCATTTTGTTCAGTGTGATGACAACGGTGAATCTCATGCGCATCGATCGCACCCAGCAGGCCAGTGCCCAGGCCAACGCGCTGTTGGATCGGGCCCAGCGGGCGGAGGCGGCGCACTACAAATGGTCCAGCAATCTGAGCAATGCCCTGTACGCCGGTACGGAATTTACCGGCAGCATCGACCCCACGACCTGTGTACTGGGCCAGTGGCTCTACGGGAGCGCAGGCACGAGCGACCCGGAAATCCTCCAGCTGCGAACCGAGCTGGAGCCCCTGCACAAGGAGCTGCATGAGTCGGCCACCTCGGTGCTGGCGATGCTGGAGGAGAATCCCGCCCAGGCCCAGGCCTATTACAATGGGGAGATCCAGAGCAACCTGGGGGTCCTGGTGGGCCTGCTGGACGACGTGGTGGAGCGGGGGACAGAGCTGAACGCGCTTCATGCAGAGAATATGGAGCGCACCATCGCTATCATGCATGTCAGCACCTGTTCCGGTCTGGCGCTAGCCCTGATCTGCCTGATCAGTCTGGTCTTCTATGTGCTCCGCCACGTGGTCCGTCCCATCATCCGGATTACCCGCAACGCCATGCCCCTTCAGGAGGGCCGGCTGGATCTGGATCTGCACTACAGTTCCAGTAACGAGCTGGGCGCGCTGGCCGCCACCCTGGAGAAGTCCATGGGGCAAATCCACAGCTATGTCCGGGACATCAACCGCATCATGGGCGAGCTCTCCGACGGCAATTTTGACGTGGGCACCTCCACGGACTACATCGGCGATTTTCGCTCGATCGAGGAGTCCATCACCAGCTTTACATCCACCATGTCCCAGGCCATCGGACATATTAACCAGGCGGAGCACCGGGTTTCTGACAACGCCGAGCAGCTCTCCAGCGGGGCTCAGTCCCTGGCGCAGGGCGCCACGGAGCAGGCCAGTGCCGTGGAGGAGCTGTATGCCACCTTGGACGACCTGTCCAAGAGCGCGGAGAAGAACGTCCAGGCGGCCTCCGCAGCCCAGGAGAACGCCCGCCTCACCGGCGAGCAGGTGTCGATCAGCGGCGAGCAGATGAAGCAGATGGTGGTCGCCATGGCGGACATCACGGACGCCTCCCAGCAGATCGGCAAGATCATCTCCACCATTGAGGACATTGCATTCCAGACCAACATCCTGGCCCTCAACGCGGCCGTGGAGGCCGCCCGGGCCGGTACGGCGGGCAAGGGCTTCGCCGTGGTGTCCAGCGAGGTGCGCAGTCTGGCCGCCCGCTCCGATCAGGCCGCCAAGGCCACCAAGGAGCTCATTGAAAACTCTGTGCAGGCGGCGGAGCGCGGCAGCAAGATTGTGGGCGAGGTCTCCCAGACCCTGGCCAAGACCCTGGAGCTGGTGGTCCGCTCCAACCAGGACATCGGCGTCATTGCCGAGGCGATCCACGGCGAGGCGGAGTCCATCGCACAGGTGACCGAGGGCATCGGTCAGATTTCCGCTGTGGTCCAGACTAACTCGGCCAGCAGCGAGGAGTCGGCGGCCGTGAGCACGGAGCTCTTTGAGCAGGTCCGGTTCCTCCAGGACCAGACCAACCGGTTCCGTCTCAAGCCGGGCTCCTGAGAAGCGGCAGAAAAACAAAAAACACCCCCGTCCGATCCACTGGATCGGGCGGGGGTGCTTTGGTTTGCGGTCTGCAGCGCGGACCGGCCTACTGGGCTCCGTCCGGCGCGGTAGGTCCGACCAGCTCCTCGATCTGTGCCAGAAGCTGCGGGAGATCGACGGGCTTGGCCAAGTGGGCGTTCATTCCGCTCTCGGCCGACATCCGCCGGTCCTCGTCAAAGGCGTTGGCCGACAGCGCCACGATGGGGATCCCGGCCAGCGCCGGATTATCCAGGCTCCGGATGGTCCTGGCGGCGGTGTGGCCGTCCATCACCGGCATTTGCAGGTCCATTAAAATCAGGTCGTAATCGCCGGGAGAGGATGCCTTGATGGTCTCCACCGCAATGCTGCCGTCGGCGGCCGTGTCCACCAGGAAGCCCGCGTCCTCCAGCAGATCCACCTCGATCTCCCGGTTGATCGGGTTGTCCTCCACCAGGAGGAGCCGCCGCTGGGCGGGCGCGGCCGGCGGCGGAGCCGGGGGGTGGGGCAGGTTGGCCTCGTTCTCCTGGAGGCGGAGGCTCACTGTGACGATAAAGCGGCTGCCCTCGCCCAGTACGCTGTAGACGTCGATGGATCCGCCCATCATCTCCACCATGCTCTTGGCAATGGGAAGGCCCAGCCCCGTGCCCTGCACGCCGCTCAGCGTCGTGTTCTTCTGGCGCTCAAAGGGCTCAAAAATGTGCTCCATAAAGGTTTCGCTGATCCCGATCCCGTTGTCCTCCACCACAAACTGATAGGTGGCGAACTGCTGGGAGGTGTGGGGCTCCGTAAAGGTAATGGCGACCCAGCCGCCGTTCTCCGTGTATTTGACCGCATTGCTGGTGAGCCGCATCAGGATTTGAAGCAGCTTCTGCCGGTCGCAGTACACATCCGGGTGCTGGAGCTTGTCGAGGGACAGGGATATATCGATGTTCTTCTTGGCGGCCCGCGGGAGCACGAGGGCGTGCAGCTCCTGGGCGATGCTGAGCAGGCTGCACGGCGTCTCATTCAGCCGGGAGTTGCCGGCCTCCAGCCGCGAGATCTCCAGCACATCGTCCATCAGCCGGAGCAGCTGTCCGCTGGATGCCTCGATCATGTCCATATAGCCCCGGAGCTTCTCCAGGTCCTCCATATGGCTCTTGGCCAGGGTGGTGAAGCCCACGATGGCGTTCATGGGGGTACGGATATCGTGGGACATATTCGAAAGGAAGGTGGTCTTGACCGCACTGGCCGCCTTGGCCTGGGTCAGCGCGTTTTCCAGCAGCTGGGTGTGCTCCCGCTCGTGCCGGAGCTCGTCATCCACGCTGCGGCAGCCGAACATGATCTGGGACACCGGCAGCCCCTTTCCCACGTTGACCAGCAGAATTTGCAGATACTCGGTGCGCCCTTCCTTCATGATCCGGTAGTTAATATGAAAGGCCTTCTGGGTACTCAGCATCTCCCGGATATAGACAGGGTCCACTGCCTGGAGAAAGCTCTCCCGATCCTCCGGATGGACCCAGGCCGTGACATAGCTGTCGGCAAAGCCCACGAACCGCCGCACCTGGAGGTCCTTCCCGAAGCGGTACTCCGCGCAGGTGCTGACCCGGTAGGGCTGAATGAGGTCCTCGTCCAGATCCACATAAAAAATGGACTCGTAGTCGATGCTGAGACCCTCAATAAGCTCCAGCCGGCGCATCTGCTCCTGGTTAATGCGCTCCAGCTCCAGATTGTACTCCTCGATCTGGTTTTGCAGGCACTGCTCCTTGCTGAGCTTATCGTTGAGGAGCGCCGATCGCTCCTCCAGCTCGCGCTGGCGTTTCTCGGTGGCGTCGGCCGCAAAGACATAGAACACATCGCCCGCATTCTTACTATGAATAAAATGTCCGTAGTCCTCCACCCAGCGGACGCCTCCGCCTTTGGGGATCACCCGGTATTCCACATAGTCCAGATCATACCGGCTGTTTGCGATCTGCTCCCAAATGCTTGCCTCCACTGCCTCCAGGTCGTCTGGATGGACCATGCCGCGGAAGGAATTCCCGGTCAGCGTCCGGAACTCCTCTATTGTGGCGCAGTTGAACATCCTCAGAATCGCCTTGTTCGCATAGAGAATTTCCTCGTCTCTGTCCGCGCGGTATATGAAAAAGCCGCCAGGCATTTGATCGGTAAACTGTTCGACCAAAAGCGCGGCCTGACGCCTGTGCGCGTACAGAAGGGAGCTCTGCTCCGGGGAAAGCGCCTCCCCGGAGGCACGCTCAGCGTCCTCCGGCACCCCCTGTACAGACAGCAGGTATTCAATTAGGCTCTGATGCTCGGACAAGACGGCTCCCTCCTCTCTCCCAAATAGTCTCAGTTTATCATAACACGTTTCCGCCCATCTGTCACCAAGAAAAGCAGACTTTTTTTCGCTTTGCTGCCTGACGGTTGACGGGCAGACGGCCGAAGGGGCTCTCCGCACTTTGATTCTCTATTTTTCTTTGGAGAAGAGGAGGCATTGGCGGCTGGCAGCCCTGCCGGAGCAGGCAAAAGCGGCGCAGGATGTCACAATCCCGCGCCGCATACCCAATCAAAGTCCCTCCGGCTGTCCCCCTGCGGCAGGACGGACGCTCCACTGCCATGGGGGACGGCACACTCATGCCGCCATACACAGCGTCCGTCCCCACCCGGGGCGCGCTGCCGCGCTTGCCGTCCGGCTTCCAGGTGCTTCGAAGCGATCCTATCGCCGAATCAGGGCATACACAGGCAGTTTTCCGGCACAGCCCGGAGCCCCGGGCTGTGCCGTCCCCTGTGGGCTGTTTGCATCGCCCTAGCTGTGGGACTCCGCCCGCTCCTTCCAGACAGAACCCAGAATGTCCTTTAGGACGAGGAAGGCGTTCCGCTCGTCGTAGCGGTAACGGCCCTTCAAATCATCCAGCAGCCTGCCCAGCTCTACGGCATAGAGGCCGGTCTGCACCTCGCTTTGATACTGTGCGAGGATCGGGTATTGTCGGCTCCACGCCTTGGTCCAGTCGATCTTGTCCGAGACGCTGCCGGTCTGGTCAAGCATGTCCTGAATGTCCTGCATATCGGGGTCAAAGTCGATCAGCTCATCCAGCGTCACGCCGTACAGGACCGCCAGCCGCTTTGCCTGCCGGATGTCGGGCAGCGTTTCACCGGTCTCCCATTTGGAGACCGTCTGCCGGCTGATCCCCAGCCGCTCGGCCACGGCCTCTTGGGAGAGCCCCTTGCGCTTTCTTGCGTGAAACAAATGGGTACCTAAGTGCATTGTATCTCCTCCTTGTTCATCGGATGCGCCCATTATAGCGCCTCTTCCCGAAAAACGCCACCGCGTCCGCTGTACAAATGCGCCCGTTTTCCTGACAGCGCCGCTCCGGCTTGATTCCGCCCGGCGGATCGCGTATAATGAGAACAACGCTTTGGGAAAAAGGAGTGCTGGCAGATGAGCCTGTATGAATATTACGCCCCCACCCGGGTGGTCTTCGGCCGAGACAGCGAGCGGGAGACCGGCCGCCTGGTTCAGACCTTCGGCGGGAGCAAGGCTCTGGTCCACTACGGCGGCGGCAGCGCGGTGCGCTCCGGCCTGCTGGACCGGGTGTGCGCCTCTCTGAAGGAGGCCGGAGTGGCCCTGGTGACGTTGGGCGGAGTGGTCCCCAACCCCCGTCTCTCCAAGATTCGGGAGGGTATCGCCCTGGGCAGGGCCGAGGGGGTGGATTTCCTGGTGGCCGTAGGGGGCGGCAGCGTCATCGACTCGTCCAAGGCCATCGCCTACGGGCTGGCCAACGAGGGGGATGTGTGGGATTTTTACGCCAAGGTCCGGACCCCCACCGCCTGTCTGCCGGTGGGCGCGGTGCTCACCATCGCCGCCGCAGGCAGTGAGATGAGCGGCTCCTCGGTGGTCACCAACGAGGACGGCTGGCTCAAGCGGGGGTGCAGCAGCGACCTGTGCCGCTGTAAGTTCGCGGTGATGAACCCCGCCCTGGCCGCCACGCTGCCGCCCTATCAGACCGCCTGCGGCTGTGTGGATATTCTGATGCACACTATGGAGCGCTATTTTTACCGGGAGGGCGGCATGGAGGTCACGCTCAGCATGGCGGAGGCCCTGATGCGCACCGTGATGCACAGCGCCGCCGTGTTGATGACGGCGCCGGACAACGGGCGGGCCCTGGCCGAGGTGATGTGGGCCGGCAGCCTGTCCCACAACGGCCTGACCGGCTTCGGCTCCGACGGGGGCGACTGGTCCTGCCACCAGCTGGAGCACGAGCTGGGTGGCATGTTTGACGTGGCCCACGGCGCAGGGCTCGCCGCGGTCTGGGGGAGCTGGGCCCGGTATGTGTACCGGGAGAATCCGGCCCGCTTCGCCCGCTTTGCCCGCAATGTGCTGGGCGTAGACGGCGCGGGCGGCGAGGAGGAGACCGCCCTGGCGGGCATCGCGGCCATGGAGGCCTTTTACCGCTCCATCCACATGCCGGTCTCCCTCCCTGAGCTGGGTCTGAGCCTCACCGAAGCTCAGATCGAAACCCTGTCTGAAAAGTGCTCCTTCGGCCAGACCCGCACCATCGGCACTGTGAAAAAGCTGGACAAGGCGGATATCGCCGCCATCTACCGCGCCTGTTCTTTTTCTTGAGCGAAAGAGAACTTCCGTTTGCCCGCCCTGCGGCAGTGCGCAGCAGTGGCGGAACTGCGCCGCATCAAAACGGCCCGCCGGGAATCCCATTCCGGCGGGCCGCTGTTCCTATGGAAGAAGATTTGGGTTGAGCTCCGCAATGGCCGCAACTCCAGCGCCTACAGCAGGGTGACGCCCGCCTCCTGACAGACCCGGTGGGTCTCCTCATCCCACACGCCGGCCTGCACCTCGCCGATGTGGGCAGGGTGACGCCCGCCTCCTGACAGGCCCGGTGGGTCTCCTCATCCCATACGCTGGCCTGCACCTCGCCGATGTGGGCCTTGTGCCCCGCACGGCTTACGCCGTGCGGGGACCCCCTCTTTTTTCATCCTCGGGGCAAATGAATTGCCCCTGCGGAAATACTCCGCTGCGCTCCGTATTCACGCGCCAAAAGGCGCGGCCTGGGTAAGGCCCACCCTGGCCTACAGCAGGGTGACGCCCGCCTCCTGACAGGCCCGGTGGGTCTCCTCATCCCATACGCT
>CANSQX010000073.1 GCA_947649225.1 uncultured Flavonifractor sp. | reverse complement strand
AAGAAAGGGGGCGCCCGCCGCGCAGGCGCGCTCCCCGCAGGGGGAGTCCCCTGCATCCCCCGCTGGAGGTTCCGGCATCCCCGGCCGGGCAGGCCCGTCCCCCAGGGGGGTGGAGCCCCCGTCCCGCCGCCCGAACCCTTGCGGCCGGGCCGCTTCTGTGGTATAATCAAACATTCCATCCCGAAAGGATGCTGCATATGCGCAAAGAACTGATCCTGCCGGCAGTGGCTGCGGCGGGAGGAGCCGCTGGCTTCGCCCTGCGGCGCTGGGGCCTGACTGCGGGGTTCGAGGCGGACACCGGTCTCCCTGTCCTGGGCTCGCCGTCCACCATGGCCCTCATCGCCTTTTCTGTGGTTATGGCCGCCGTCCTTCTGCTCCTGGTCCAGCAAAAGCCCCACGCCCTGGCCGAGGGGGTCCCGGCCTTTGCGTCCAAGGGCAACACCCTCTATGCCGTTGTGACGGTGCTGGCCGCCTTTCTGATGCTGGCCTCTGCGGTCATGAACGTGTG
The DNA here is from genome assembly GCA_947649225.1 of uncultured Flavonifractor sp. Classification (GTDB taxonomy): domain Bacteria; phylum Bacillota; class Clostridia; order Oscillospirales; family Oscillospiraceae; genus HGM12998. Next base: position 13,687 of record CANSQX010000073.1, on the reverse strand, counting down.
GCTCTTCTTCACCCGGGAGATCACCGCTCTGACCCGGCTGGTACTGGCCGCCCTGTGCGTGGCCGCTTTCGCCTGCATCCTGATCACCGCCCAGCGGAACCTGCGGGGAGAGGCCCTGGTAAAGTACAGCCTCCCCCAGCTGATGCCGGCCTACGCCTGCTGCATGTGGCTGGTCACCGCCTACCAGGCCCGGGCCGCCGACCCGGTGATCCTGGACTACGTGTATGAGCTCTTCGCCGTGGTGGCCGTACTGCTGGCCCTCTACTTCACCGCCGGGTTCTCTTTCGAGCGGCCCAAGGTCCGGCGGGCCTCCTTTTTCTCCCTGCTGGGGGTCTATTTCTCTATTGTCACTCTGGCCGACGCCCACGATCTGCCCACACTGCTGCTTTACGCCTTCGCCATCCTATACCTGCTGGCCAACACCGCCGTGCTCCTGGCCAACGTCCGCCGGAGGCCGCCGGTCCCCCGGTCCGGCCCGGAACCCGAACCTACGGAAACCGAAAGTGAGGTCCTCCCCGATGAACCGTAAGAAATTCTATATCACCACCCCCATCTACTACCCCTCGGATAAGCTGCACATCGGCCACGCCTATTGCACCGTGGCCGCCGACGCCGTCGCCCGCTACAAGCGCCTCCAGGGCTATGACGTGATGTTCCTCACCGGCACGGACGAACACGGCCAGAAGATCGAGCAGAAGGCCAAGGCCGCCGGCGTCACCCCCCAGCAGTTTGTGGACAACATCGTCTCGGGTAAGGACGGTATTCTGGACCTCTGGAAGCTGATGAACATCTCCAACGACCGCTTCGTCCGCACCACGGACGACTACCACATGGAGTCTGTCCAGAAGATCTTCCGCCGCCTCTACGAGCAGGGGGACATCTACAAGGGTAAGTACGTGGGCAAGTACTGCACCGACTGCGAGGCCTTCTGGACCGAGACCCAGCTGGTGGACGGTAAGTGCCCCGACTGCGGCCGGGAGGTGAAGGACGCCGAGGAGGAGGCCTACTTCTTCCGTCTGTCCAAGTACGCCGGCCGGGTGCGGGATCTGCTGGTGAACACCGATTTCCTGGAGCCCCGCAGCCGGGTCAACGAGATGGTCAACAACTTCCTGGACGCTGGGCTGGAGGACCTGTGCGTGTCCCGCACCTCCTTCAGCTGGGGGATCATGGTGGACTTCGACCCCAAGCACGTGGTCTATGTGTGGGTGGACGCCCTGAGCAACTATATCAACGCTCTGGGCTATGAGAACTCCAAATATGACGACTACGACGACTACTGGCCCGCCGACCTCCATCTGGTGGGCAAGGAGATCGTCCGCTTCCACGCCATCATCTGGCCCGCCCTGCTGATGGCCCTGGATCTGCCTCTGCCCAAGAAGGTCTTCGGCCACGGCTGGCTCCTGCTGGACGGCGGCAAGATGTCCAAATCCCGGGGCAACGTGGTGGACCCCTATGTGCTGGCCGGGCGGTACGGGGTGGACGCCCTGCGCTTCTTCCTCATGCGCACCTTCCCCTTCGGCACCGACGGCAATTTCTCCAACGAGCTGCTCATTCAGACCATCAACACCGACCTGGCCAACGACCTGGGCAACCTGGTCTCCCGCACCACGGCCATGGCGGGCAAGTATTTTGACGGCGTGCTCCCGGCGGATCAGCGGGCCGACGGGAATCTGGACAGTGATCTGCTTGCGCTGGCCTCCGGCCTGCGCGGCCGCTATGAGGAGGCCATGGAGCACTTCGCCCCCCACAAGGCCATGGACGAGGTCTTCAAGGTGATCCAGCGGGCCAACAAGTATATCGACGAGAACAAGCCCTGGGTGCTGGCGAAGAGCCCGGAGGAGCTGCCCCGGCTGGCCCATGTGCTCTACAACCTGCTGGAGACCACCCGCATCTGCGGCATCCTGCTGACCCCCTTCATGCCGGAGAGCATGGAGAAGCTGTTCGCGCAGATCGGCGCGGCAGCGGAGCAGCAGACCTGGGAGAGCGCCGCCCGGTGGGGGGAGCTGCCCCGGACCGTCTCGGTCCGCAAGGGGGAGAACCTGTTCCCCCGCATCGATCTGGAGAAGGAGCTCAAGGAGCTGGAGGCGGCCGCCGCGCCCGCAGCGGCGGAGGCCAAGCCCGCAGAACAGGCGGAGGCGCCCGCCTTTATCACCATCGACGACTTTGACAAGGTGAAGTTCGTGACCGCCAAGGTGCTCGCCTGCGAGGCGGTGCCCAAGTCCAAGAAGCTGCTGAAATTCACCCTGGACTGCGGCGAGAGCGAGCCCAGGCAGATCCTGTCCGGCATCCACGAGTACTATGAGCCCGAGGAGCTGGTGGGCAAGACCGTGGTGGCCTGCACCAATCTGGCCCCCCGGAAGATGATGGGTCAGATGTCCAACGGGATGCTCATCTCCGCCGTGAAGGAGGAGCCAGACGGGTCCGAAAAGCTCCACCTGCTCATGCTGGACGGCAAGGTGCCCGCAGGGTACGGGCTCTGCTGAGACCGCTGCCGGCGCTGCGCGCCGTTTGGATGGACCTTTCATTGTTGGACTGGGAGGGAGGCTCCTATGTACCGCTATCAATACGTTGCGGTGGAGGTCGGTATGGCCAATGTGCTCAGCACGGACCACAGCCTGATGCACCGGGATATCATCAGCGCCTGGGCGGCCAAGGGCTGGCGCTACCGGGGCTACCTCCCCACCAAGACCTCCTGGCGCGGCGCCCTCACCGAGGTGGATCTGATCTTTGAGCTGGCATGCGATGATCCGCCCGCAAAGCCCCGCATCCCCTGAATTGTGCACAGGCCAGAGCCCGGGATCGCGAGATCCCGGGCTTCTTTTCAAAGCCGTCCGCCCTTTTCTTTTTCCCCGGTCTGTGGTATGGTAGAGGGAAGAAAAGGAGGCTGCGCCATGACCGAGACAATCAGACCCGGACGCTACCGTCACTTCAAGGGCGGCGAATATCGGGTGCTCTGCACTGCCCGCCACTCCGAGACTCAGGCCCCCATGGTGGTCTATCAGGCCCTGTACGGAGAGCGGGGCATCTGGGTCCGCCCGGCGGAGATGTGGGGCGAGCAGGTGAGCCGGGACGGCTATTCCGGCCCCAGATTTCAGTATCTAGGAGAATGACCCCATGAACATTCAGATTTTCGGGACCGCGAAGTGCTTCGACACCAAAAAGGCCCAGCGCTGGTTCAAAGAGCGGCGGATCAAAGTCCAGTCTATCGACCTGGCCAAATACGGCATCAGCCCCGGCGAGCTGAAGAGCGTCAAAAACGCCGTGGGGCTGGAGGCCCTCATCAATCCCAAGCACCCGGACGCTCCGCTGCTGTCCTATTTGGCTTACGAGGAGGATAAGCTGGAGAAGCTGCTGGAAAATCCGCGGCTGCTGCAAACTCCCATCGTCCGCAACGGCCGCCGGGCCACCGTGGGCTACCGGCCCGAGGTCTGGGCGGACTGGCCGTAGGCGGGCTCCTGCGCCGCCTCCGCCCGGTTGGCCGCCGCCACCGCCGCCAGCTGCGCCCGGTAGGCCTCCGCCGCCCAGTCCGGGGAGAGCAGGACCACCCCCGCCCCCAGGCCGAAGAGCCACCCCAGAAACTGGGGGCTCACCACCGCCCGGACGGCGGCGGTAAAGTGGTCCGGCCCGTCGGGGACCAGGATGACGTCCTGGCCGAAGCGGTCCAGCACCACCCCCACCAGCTGGTTCTCACAGCGGATGCGGACCTCCCCCTCCCGGCCCCCGAACATGCCGAAGTGCTTGCCCGCATAGGCCGCCGGGTCGAACTCCCCGCACGCCTCCGCCCCCTTCCGCTTCAGGCAGGTGACGGCCAGCTCGGCCATCTTGTCCACCCGATAGTGGCGCAGGTCCCCCTTGGTGTGGTCATAGCCCGCCAGATAATAATTCTCGCTGCTCCAGATGAGGCCGTAGGGGGAGACGGTATAGCGCTTCCCCTCCCGCCGGAAGACCTTCTCCTTTTGGACATTGTACGCAAAGTATTTGAAGGTCACGGCCCGGCCCGCCGCAATGGCGCTGTGGAGCTTGTCGATGTTATAGTAGACGCTCTCGTTCATGGTCTTGATCCGCCGGTCCACATAGACCTGGCGCTGGAGCTGCCGGGCCTGCCACACGCTGACCAAGCTCTCCAGCTTGTGGATGAGGTCGCCGCTCTTGCGCCGGGTGATGAACCGGCAGGACTGCACCGCGTCCACCAGCAGCTTGAGCTCGGCCAGCTGGAACGTCCGCGCCCCCACAAACCAGCCGGACGGCTTGCTCTTCCGGTACTGCACATCCAGTCCGGTGGCGGCCAGGGCCTCCAGATCGGTGTAGAGGCTCTTGCGCTCGGCGCTGACGCCGTACTGCTCCAGCGCCTGGAGAAGCTCTTGGCTGGAGGCCGGGTGGTCTTCGTCTGTCCTCTCCAGCAGATAGCGGCCCAGCAGCAGCGGCTTCCACTTCTGGTTGGCGTTTTTTCCCATATGATTCCTCCTTTCTCCTTCATTGTAGCAGAATCAGAGTCCTATAAACAGGACTTTGCCGCAAAAATTCAAATTCTTTGCTGAGGTGACTGCCATGCATGCGATTGTCAACGTGCCCCTGTGCCCCGTGCTCTCCGATGTGGACGGCCAGTCCGCCCAGGTGGATGAGCTCCTCTTCGGCTGGACGGTGGAGCTGCTGGGAGAGGCCATCCCCGGCATCCTGCTGATCCGCACCGAGTATCAGTACACCGGCTATGTCCGCGCCTCCGATCTGGTGCTGGGGGGCGAGGCCCACGAGAACTGGCTCCGGCAGCCCCGGCGGATCCTGGCCGCTCCGGTGCGGGACGTGCTGGCCGCCCCCCGGGTGGACGCGCCCCGGATCACCACCCTGACCCGGGGTGCGGTGGTGGCCCCGGTGGGGGAACCCGACCCGGAGGGCTGGCAGCGGATCGCCCTGCCCGACGAGTGGGAGGGGTATGTGAAGGCCGGCTTTTTGGCGGATCTGCCTGCGGAACCGGCAGTCCCCGACCCGGCCGTTCTGCGCCCCGCCGTGGCAGAGGCCGCCAAAGGTTATCTGGGGGCCCAATACCGCTGGGGCGGCAAATCCCCCCTGGGCATCGACTGCTCCGGCCTGGCCTTTATGTCCTACTGGCTCAACGGGGTGCAGATCTTCCGGGACTCCCGCATGGAGCCCGGCTTCCCCATCCGGCCCACCACCCGGGAGGCTCTGGACGTAGGGGACCTGATCTACTTCCCCGGCCATGTGGCGGTCTATCTGGGGGAGGGCCGGTATGTCCACGCCACCGCCCGGACGGGCAGTGACGGAGTGGTGATCAACAGCCTGGACCCGGCCGCCCCGGATTACCGGGCCGATCTGGCTGAATCCATCACCGCCATGGGCAGCCTGTTCCCGCCGGAACACTAGAGGGTGTCTTCAAACTGACAGAATACTGGATTGGGGCAGATTTTGCTGTCAGGCAAGGCGCATTGGCGCAGGAATCCTGACGGATTTCAAGCCAAAGCAACGCTGCATGGCAGCAAAAGGTGCCGCCAAGACAGTGTTTTGGATGTTTGAAGACACCCTCCAGCGCCTGTTTGAAGCCGTCAAAACGCCGCTTGGGTGCTTTGACATGTTTCAAACAGGGCCTGGCGCGGCGCGCAGTGACCGAAGCGCAAAAAGCCCTGTCCGGGCCGGAACCCGGACAGGGCCTTTGTCTGCCAGAACCGCTGCGGCGCTCACATGAGCTTGACGGTGTAATAGACGGCGGACACCAGCAGCCAGGCCGCCAGCACGCCGTAGAGGGCCACGTGGCCGCCCAGCAAAATCCCGGCAATCACTGCGATGGCCACAATGGCGCAGGTCACGTAGAACATCAGGTAGTTGGCGCCCTTGGGCAGGACGCGCACCTCTTTACCGCCCAGGGGGAGCACGCCGCCCCGGCCGTCCAGCACCCGGCTCAGGACCACCACGGCCACCAGAATGGCGGCCAGCACCACAAAATAACCGTAGACCACCACCGGGTGGTTGGCGGAGCGGGGGCACATCCAGACGCCCAGAATCCCCAGCGTACACAGGGCGGCCACCAGGAAAAACTCATGCTGATAGAGGTAGTACACCAGCGCCAGCACCGTCACCACCGGCACCGCGATATAGAGGAAGCGGACGCCGCTGCCCAGGAACAGGCAGGTGATGATGCAGCAGACCGCCAGGGCGGCCGACAGCACCGTCAGGAACAGGGGCAGCCGCAGAGAGGCCCCCTGCTTCCGGCAGCGCGCCGTCCATACCAGCGCGGCCACGAAGCAGATGGGGAAGACCACCGACAGCACACCCAGGGCGGAGCGGATGCCGCGGGCCACCTCCACCAGCTCGACCGTGTAATTCACATAAAAGCGGTTGACCAGGAGCAGGAGAAATTCAAGGACCACCGCGCCCACAATCCAGTAGAGGACCTTGTGGAGGACGGCGTCCTCCTGTCTTGCCCGCTCCATTTTTTCTCTCTTGTCCATGTATTCATCTCCTGAAGATAAGACTCAATCTCGTATATTTTAACAGATAGAACGCCGGTTTGCAACAGGAAAAACTGCTGTCTTCCGAGAAAACCCTTTGCCAGACCCTTGGCGATGTGCTAAAATAGGCCCTGGAACGCCGCCGGACGGGGGAATTTTGCACGGAGCGCATGAAACCGGCCGCCCTCTGCGGATACTAGCTACTAGGAGTATGCCATGAAACACCGCTTTTCTTTCCTCCTTGCCGCATTTTTTGTGTTTTTTACCGGGTGCGCCGGATTGAAGGGGGAGGACGCCCCCGCCAGCGCCCAGATCTTCGCCATGGATACTGCGGCCGAGCTCACCGCCTACGGTCCGGAGGGCCAGGCCGGGGTGGACGCGGCCCGGGCCGAGATCAACCGGCTGGAGGCCCTGCTCTCCCGCACCCGGCCGGACAGCGCGATCTCCGCCCTGAACGGCGCCGGAGCGGGGAACCCGGTCACGCTGGATGGGGAGACCTTCGCCCTGCTGGCCCTGGCCCAGGACGTGTCGGAGGCCACCGGGGGCGCCTTCGATGTGACGGTCGCCCCGGTGATGGATGCCTGGGGCTGGACCGGCGGGGAGCGCCGGGTCCCTCCGCCGGAGGAGCTGGCCGCCCTGCTCCCCCTGGTCGGCGCGCAGGATTTGGAGCTGAACCCGGAGGCCTCTTCCGCCCGGCTCGCCAGGGCGGGGATGAAGGCGGACCTGGGGGGCATTGCCAAGGGCTACGCCGCCGGACGGGCCGGGGAGGCCGTCCGGGCGGCGGGCGTCACCTGCGCCATGCTGGACCTGGGGGGGAACATCACCGTCATCGGGAACAACCCGGAGGGCATCCCCTGGCGGGTGGCGGTGAAGGACCCCGCCCACCCCGGGGACTACCTCTGCGTTCTCTCCCTCACCGACTGCACCGTCTCCACCTCCGGGGGCTACGAGCGGTTTTTTGAGGCGGACGGCGTCACGTACCACCACATTCTGGACCCCAAAACCGGATATCCCGCCGCGTCGGGCCTGCGCTCCGTGTCGGTGGTGTCGGAGAACGCCGCCCTGGCCGACGCCCTCTCCACCGCCTGCTTTGTGCTGGGGGCGGAGGACGCCCTGGCCCTCTGGCGTAGCGGGGGCGGGCTGGACCCCTTCGAGCTGGTCCTCTGCCGGGAGGACGGCGTCGTGACCGTCACCGAGGGTCTGGAGGAGGGACTGCGCTTTCTGGGAGGGGATCATGGCTATACCTGTGAAACCGCCCGCCGCTGAGCGGCTGCGCCCCACCCCGTGGGACGCCCTGATCGCCGCCCTGGTCCTGGGGGCGGCGGTGCTGCTGGCCCTGTCTCTCCGCCCGGCGCCGGCGGGCCCCCTCACCGCCGTGATCACCCTGGACGGACAGATCGTGGCCCAATACGAACTGGACCGTCTGATGGAGCCGGCCGCCCTCCCTGTCGGCGGGCCCTATCCCCTGGTCGTGGAGGCGGAGCCCGGCCGCATCCGCATCGCGGAGAGCGCCTGCCCCGGCGGGGACTGTCTCCGCTCCGGCTGGGCGGACCGGGCCGGGGACAGGATCATCTGCCTGCCCAACCGCCTGGTGATTTCCCTCACGGGCGGCGAAGAGGCTGTCCCGGAATTTGACGCTGTATCGGGCTGAAGGTTCCCCCTTTGAGACAAAAATTTTCCACACCGAAGGGAGGCGGTCCCCCTGACCACCCAAGCGACCCGCGGCCTGACCCGCTGCGCGGTGCTCACCGCCCTGGCCCTGGCCCTCTCGGTAGCCGAGGGGCTGGTCCCCCTGACCGTGATCCTCCCCCTGCCCGGCCTGCGGCTGGGGCTGGCCAATCTGGTGACGGTGTACGCCCTGTGCCGCCTCTCGGGCCGGGAGGCCCTGCTGATTCTGGCCGCCCGGTGCCTGCTGGGGGCCCTGGTGGGGGGCCGCCTCACCGCACTGGCCTTCTCCCTCACCGGCGGACTGCTGGCCCTGGGGCTGATGGCCCTGCTGCTCCGGGCGGGGCGGTTCTCCCTCTTTGGCGTGTCCATCGCCGGGGCCGCCGCCCACAACACCGGCCAGATCCTGGCCGCTATGGCGGTGCTGGGGACCCGGGCCCCCCTGGTCTACCTGCCCCCGCTGCTCCTCTGCTCCCTGGCCACCGGGGCCTTGACCGGCGGGGTGGCCGCCCTGCTGGTGCGGCGGGTCCCCGTGCGGGCCGGGACGTAAGCGGTGCGACAGAAAATCTTCACTTATTGTAACCGCTTTGTCATAGCTTTTTGGCCTTTTTTGTCGTATGATGAGAGCACATCATTTCATCACAGAGAGGAAGCACCGTCCATGAAACACAAGCTCACCCGTACCCTTGCCCTGCTCCTGGCGCTGGGCCTTACGCTGTCCCTGGCGGCCTGCGGCGGCGGAACAGAGGGGGGCCCCAAGCAGCCCGACGCCCCCGCTGCGGACGCCACCCCCGCGCCTGACGCCGGATCGGACGCCGATCCCACCCCTGAGCCCACGCCCGAGCCCCCCGCCGACCCCTACGACGCGGTGCGCCATTACTGGAGCGAGGACCAGCTCACCCAGGCGTGGGGCCCTGACCAGGTGGTGGAGCACCTGTTTTTCCACCCGGTGATCGCCTATCCCCAGTGGGCCTTCCACGAGTGCCCCTCCTCCCAGAGCCAGAAGGAGGGCCTGGACGACTGGATGGTCACAGTGGACGAGTATAACAAGATCCTCCAGAGCGTCTATGACCGGGGCTATATCCTGGTGGCCATGGAGGATGTGTGGAGCGAGTATACCAACGAGGCCGGGGAGACCCGGATGCGCCGCAACACCCTGATGCTCCCCGAGGGCAAGAAGCCCCTGATCATCTCCTTCGACGACGTGAACTACTACCCCTATATGCTGGAGGAGGGCTTCACCTCCAAGCTGGTGGTGGGGGAGGACGGCCAGATCTGGGCCGAGTGTACCGACCCCTACACCCAGGAGACCTTCCTCACCCAGGAGCTGGACGCCACTCCCATCCTGGACCAGTTCGTCCTGGAGCACCCGGATTTCTCCCTCAACGGGGCCAAGGCCATCTTCTCCCTCACCGGCTATGAGGGCATCCTGGGCTACCGCACCCAAAACGACATCGACATCGCCGCGGACGACCCGGCCCGGCCCGCTTTCGACGCCAACCGGCAGGCCGAGATCGAGGCGGTGAAGCCGGTGATCCAGCGGCTCAAGGAGACCGGCTGGACCTTCGGCTCCCACACCTGGGGGCATATCAACCTGTCCACCCGCTCCATGGAGCAGATCCAGCGGGACACCCTGCGCTGGGAGGAGGAGGTGGGCAGCCTGGTGGGGCCCACCAGCATCCTGTTTTACCCCCACGGGGCCCGGCCCGACGGCGACCACGACCAAAACGAGGGCTATGGCGACCAGTTCCGCTGGCTCCAGAGCCAGGGCTTCCGGATCTTCGCCAGCGTGGGCATCAGCTCCTTCTCCCAGGTGAAGACGGGGATTTCCGCCGTCATCTGCGACCGGCTCCACCCGGACGGCACCACCCTCCGGGGCGGCCCCGGCGGCAAGGCGGTGGGCTGGTACAGCCAGTTCTACGACTGCCGGGACATCATCGACCTGGACGTGCGCCCCAACCTGGGCGTCACCTGGCAGTAGCCAAAAAAGCGGGCGGGGCCGGACGCAGAAACGTCCGGCCCCGCCTTTGGTGCGCCGCGTACTCCTACCGGGCCTGCTTGAGGGCCTGGGCCAGCTGGTCCGGGCAGGAGGTGGCCTTGAAGCCGCACCGGATGCCCTCCAGGCGGCGGATGGCCTCCTCGGTCTCCATGCCCTCCACCAGGCGGGAAATCCCCTGCAAATTGCCGCTGCACCCGCCGTCCACGCGGAGGGAGCGGATTACGCCCTCCTCCACCTCGATGGTCATGTGCTGGGAACAGACGCCCTTGGGCCGGAACTGAATGGTCATAACAGCTTCTCCTCTCTTCAGGTGGGTTTTCGCCATTATACCCCCGCGCCGGAGAAAATGCAACGGCAAAGAGGGCGCAATCCTACCTTGCCTTTTGAGCCGGGCTGTAGTATGATCGGCTGAGCAATGCAGACCGGGCCGGACGGCCCGCAAAAAACGGCGTGCCGCCGGCCGGAACGCGGCAGCCGCAGCTCCGCCCGGCGGCGGGGCACGGCAGGGGAGGCAGTTATGAACCTGAAGAACACCAAGACCGAGGAAAATCTCCGCAAGGCTCTGGCGGGCGAATCCATAGCCCGCAATAAGTATACGTACTTTGCCCAGGCCGCCCGGGCCAGCGGGGATGAAGAGGTGGCCGCTGCCTTTGAGCAGATGGCGAACAACGAGATGATGCACGCGAAATTCTGGTTTGAGCAGCTCTACGGCCGCCCGGAGGACACCGCGGCCTGTCTGATGCAGGCCGCCCAGGGGGAGTACGGCGAGTGGCACGACATGTACCCGGCCTTTGCGGCGCAGGCCCGGGCCGACGGCCTGGAGGAGCTGGCGGTCATGTTCGAGAAGGTGGCCGCCATTGAGCGCAGCCACGAGAAGCGATTTATGGCCCTGCTGGCCCGGCGGGGCCAGGATACCGGCGCCGGTCAGGAGCCCCCTGCCCTGGCGCAGTCCGCCCCCGCCGCGCCCCCGGAGAGGCGGGACGGCTACCGCTGTCAGTTTTGCGGCGCGGTCTTCGAGCGCCGCCCCGACGTGTGCAGCGTCTGCAAGGCCATCGGCGCCTTTGAGCTGGCGACCTATTGACGCGCCTGTAATGGGGTCCCGGCGGCATCCGGGGCCCTTCGCACCGTCCGCCGGGCCCCTCCGGCGGGCGGCGTCTTTTTTGCTTGCAATCCGGCGCGCAGGGGCTTATAATAAAATCAGTATCCCTATCTGCATGAAAAAGGAGTGAGACCGTCGTGAGCGGCGACCCGGTAAGTCGAAGAACCTACTACATAGCGGCGTGTCCGGCTGCGGAGGGGCTTTTTTGCAGGTAGAAAGGGCCCCTGCTTTCGTCACGCCGGGAAAGGCGTGATTTTTTATGCTCTCCATCCACAAGACCATCGGCGGGAAGATGACCCGTCTGGACAGCATCCAGGACGGCTGCTGGATCAACCTGACCTACCCCAGTGAGGACGAGCTGAGCACCGTGGCCGCCGCCCTGAGCGTGGAGCCCTCCTTCCTCCGGGCCGCCCTGGACGAGGAGGAGACCTCCCGCATCGACACCGAGGACGGCCAGACCCTGATCATCATCGACCTGCCCTCAGTGGAGAAAGACGACGCCGTGGTCTACTCCACCCTCCCCCTGGGCATTATTGTCACCGAGCAGCACATCATCACCGTCTGTCTGAAGGAGTCCTCCGTGCTGAAGGACTTTCAGGACGGACTGGTCCGCAACGCCGAGACCCAGAAGCGGACCAGCTTTATTCTGTACATGCTCCTCCAGGTAGCCAAGCGCTACCTCCAGTATTTGAAACAGATCGACAAGATTTACAACTACATGGAGCGTCAGCTCTACAAGTCCCAGCGGAACAAGGAGCTCATCCAGCTGCTGGATCTGGAGAAATCCCTGGTCTACTTCAACACCTCCTTAAAAGCCAACGAGGTGACGCTGGAGAAGATTCTTCGCGGGCGCATTGTCACCCTCTATGAAGAGGACCACGACCTGCTGGAGGACGTGCTGATCGAGGTCCGCCAGGCCATCGAGATGGCCAATATCTACTCGTCCATCATCTCGGGTATGATGGACGCTTTCGCCTCGGTCATCTCCAATAACCTGAACGTGATTATGAAGGTGCTGACCTCCATCACCATCCTGCTGACCATCCCCAATATCATCTTCGGTTTCTACGGTATGAATGTGGCAGGACTGCCTGCCGCGCAGTTCTGGTGGTTCCCCCTGGTCGTGGCAGGCGCGGTGGTGCTGGTGGCCGCCGTGCTTCTGAAGCGCAAGGACCTCTTCTGAGCGGACCCGGCCGATGCCGCCATGCGGGAGCCGGGCGGCGGTATCGTGAAGGGCAAGGCGGGCGGGCGTTTGCGCAGCGTCCCGTCCACGGCGGAGCGGCCTCTGGAAGGAGTGCGCCACCGGCCTGTCACAGAAGGTTTCGAACGGCAAAGCGGAATGGGGATGCGCCTCACGCGGTTTTCCCATTTTTGATAGGAATAACAAAAAGCCGGAAGCGAAACCTTTCGGAATGGTTGGAGTGGAGTGTCTGCTTTTGAACCCCTGTCCACACGGACAGGGGTTCCTCATCGAAGCGGTATAGCCCGAGCTCCTCCGACCAGAATGTTTCGAAGGCAGCCGTATTCCAGCAGCCCATGACCCGGGCCGTGTCGGAGGCACCGATCCAGCCTCCTCAGTCCTTATCCCGAATCACAGCCGGCCCAACCGCCGCAATCCCGTCAAAGTAACGCATAACGCTGTTGAACTGCCCCTGACGGAGCTGGAGCCTGGACACAAGCTCCTCTTTACTCATGCCGCCTGGAGCTTGACGGTGATAAAGCGGTCAACACGGGTTTTAATGGCCATGATTCCATTTCTCCCCCTCCTTGTGCCCATGCTTGCTCCCTCCCCTATTTGTTTCCTTAACATAATTTAGTCTGACAAGCCTCCAACGAGAGGCGGCGGATTGTCAATTCCCCATCTTTGCGCCCCCTTCGCCCGAAAAACTGCTGAGGCCGAAGCGGGGCAAGATCCGCGTTATAGCACAGCCGGTGATTCGGTAATCGGCTCCCGTCCTTTCCGCGCCGCCGCTCGGAGTAGATAGAGGACAGCGGAGCGCCAAGATGGTCCGCAATTTCTTCCACTTTCACACCCGATTCCTAAAGCCTCTGGATGACCTTCCGATCTTCATATGTGCGGGAAGTGTAGCACGCCATACTATTTTCACCTCATTCTGAAATAAAAAATCAGATTTCCGGTCCCTGTCTGGGGCCTGCAATCTAATTATAATGGGTGCCGAATTTTTTGTTGACAAAGCAAAGACGTTGTGATAATATAAACAGCGTTGCGGGCCTGCCTGGGCAGTTGTCAGCAGATAGAAAAAAGTCAAATTGGCACTTGACAAATTTCTCGGTCTGTTTTATAATTAGACAGTCGGGTGAGATTTGAGAGGAGATGTTTGAGCAGTATAAATAGTCCGACCAAGAAAAGGGACAATATATTTGCTGTTTTTATAGAGATTTGTAATATATGGGGGTATAGCTCAGCTGGGAGAGCGCTTGAATGGCATTCAAGAGGTCAGC
>CANSQX010000072.1 GCA_947649225.1 uncultured Flavonifractor sp. | reverse complement strand
CGACCTGGGGGCCCGGCGGGTCTACGGGGTGTACTTCACGACCCAGGCCGCCCACAAACGGATGGACACCCTGATGAACTCCCTCCACTTTGTGCGCATCCATGTGGACGTGCCCGTCCACGGCACGGTGGAGGAGGCCCTGGCCGCCCTGCGGGCCCAGGCGGACCAGGCGGAGGCCCAGGCTCAGGATCTGGAGCTCCAGCTGGAGGAGCGGAGCAACCACGCCCGGGGGGAGCTGCTGGCTCTCTGCTCCGGCCTGCGCTGGCTCAACGACACCTATGATATCCGCCGGTACGCCGCCCGGAGCCGGGATACCTTTTATCTCATGGGCTGGACCCCGGAGGACGCGGCTGCCGAGCTCCAGGAGCACCTGGCCTGCTTCCCCAATCTCTCCTGCGTGGTGGACGGCGCGGGGGACGTGCCCTACGTCAAGCCCCCCACCAAGCTGAAAAACAGCTTCTTCGGCCGGATCTTCCGGCCCTTCCTGGAGATGTACGGCCTGCCCGCCTACAACGAGCTGGATCCCTCGGTCTTTATGGCCGTCACCTACTGCCTGTTCTTCGGCATCATGTTCGGGGACATCGGGCAGGGGCTGGGGCTGGCCCTGGCGGGGCTCGTCATGTCCAAGTGGAAGAAGATGTGGCTGGGCAATATCGTCACCTGCTGCGGCCTGTCCGGGGCGGTCTTCGGGTGCCTGTACGGCAGCGTCTTCGGCTTCGAGGACCTGCTTCCCGGCTTCAAGATCCTGGAGGACGGCCACGTGATGATCCTCCTGCTGGCCTCTCTGGCCCTGGGGGTGGTCATGCTGGGGCTGGTGATGGTGCTGAATATCATCAACGGCGTGCGGCAGCGGAATTTTGAAAAAATTCTCTTCGGCCCCAACGGCGCCGCCGGGATGGTCTTCTACCTGGGTCTGATCCTCGCCGCAGTGTCCACTCTGGCGCTGGGCGTCAACCTGCTGGTGCCCGCCTATATCCTCCCGGTGCTCATCCTCCCCCTGGTCCTCATTCTGCTCAAGGAGCCCCTGTCCAGGCTGCTGGCCGGGGACCCGGAGTGGCGGCATATCGCCCCGGGGGAGCTGCTGGGCGTGGGCTTCTTCGAGCTCTTCGAGACCCTGCTCTCCTACCTGACCAATACCCTGTCCTTCCTGCGGATCGGGGCCTACGCCATCACCCACGTGGGCCTGATGCTGGTGGTCCAGATGCTGGCCGGCATGGCCGGCAGCGGCGGAGTGGTGCAGATCATCATTCTGGTGCTGGGCAACCTGTTCGTCATGGGCTTCGAGGGCCTGCTGGTGTGCATCCAGGTGCTGCGTCTGGAGTTCTACGAACTCTTCGGCCGCTTCTACGACGACGGCGGCATCCCCTACCAGCCCAGGATCATCGACTATTCCGCCAAGAGCGGCGCCTGAACGCGGCGCCCGGACGGGCGCTCACCTGAAACAAATGGAGGTTTTTGCAATGAAATACGCCGCGCTGTTTGCGGCCACTCTGGCCGTCTTCTCCCCCCTGTTCCTGGCCGGATTCCGCCGGTACACCGGCCGGAAGGCCAAGCGGGCCCTGGGCGTCAATATCGGCTCCTTCTTCGGCTGCCTGGTGCTGGCCACTGTCCTGGGCCTCGGCGGCAGCGCCTCCGCCGCAGGGGATGCGGCTGCGGCCGCCGCCTCCGGCGGGCTGGCCGACGGGCTCAAATACATCGGCGCCGCCCTGGCCGTGGGTCTCTCGGGTATCGGCGGCGGCATCGCCGTGGCCTCGGCCGCCTCGGCCGCCCTGGGGGCCATCTCGGAGAACGACAAGGCCTTCGGTAAGGCCCTGATCTTCGTGGGCCTGGCCGAGGGCGTGGCCCTCTACGGCCTGATCGTGGCCCTGCTGCTCCTGTTCATGTTCAACTGATCGTATGAAATACTTCGTCATCACCGACAGCACCGATACCCAGGTGGGCCTGCGCCTGGCCGGGATCGAGGGGGTGGTGGTCCGGGAGGAGGCCGAGGCCCGCCGGGCCGTGGAGACCGCCGCCCAGGACCCGGAGATCGGGGTGCTCCTGATCACAGAGGGTCTGGCCGCCCTGTGCGAGTCCCAGATCGCCCCGCTGAAGCTCACCGCCCAGCGGCCTTTGGTGGTGGAGATCCCCGACCGGCACAGCGCCGGGCGGTCCTCCGACTCCATCACCCGGTACATCCGCGAGGCCATCGGCGTCAAGATTTGAGGTGTGGCTTATGCCTGAAATGAATCGAAAGCTCAACCGCTTCACCGCGGCCATTCTGGCTGAGGCCGAGGCGGAGACCGCCCGCACCGCCGCCGCCCTGCGCCGGAAGCGGGAGGAGACCATAACCGCCGCCGAGGACGCCGCCCTGCGGGAGACCTACCAGTACATCCACAGCGAGGTGGCCCGGATCAAGGCGGAGGCGGGGCGCTCGGTCTCCATGCGGATGCAGGAGAACAAGCGCTCCCTCTACCTCCGGCGCAGCCAGATCGCCGCCGAGGTTTTTGACGCGGTGCGCGCACGCATTGCCGGCTACACCGGGACGCCGGCCTACCGGGACAGGCTCTGCGCCCTGCTGCGGGAGGCCCTGGACACCCTGGCCGGGGCGGAGGAGCTGCGGATCTATCTGCGCCCTGCCGACCAGGGGTATGCCGCCGCCCTGACCCAGGCCGCCCAGGGCCGTACCCTCGACTTCCAGGCGGGCGGCTTCCAGCTGGGGGGACTGATTGCCGAGGCCCCCGCCCTGGGGCTCCGGTGCGACGCCTCCTTCGACAGCGCCCTGGACGCTCTGGACGGCCATTTTGCCGAGATCTTCGGCCTCTCGCTCTCCGACGTGTCGGAGGAGCCTGAACTGGGGAGGCGTGCATATGACACAGACTGACTATCAGATTCACGGGGTCAACGGCCCCGTCGTGACGGTCACCGGCGGCCGGGGGCTGGCCATGATGGACATGGTCCACGTGGGCGTGGAGGGCCTCATCGGCGAGGTGGTGGGCGTGGAGGGGGACGTCACCACCGTCCAGGTCTACGAGGACACCGCCGGGCTGGCCCCCGGACAGCGGGTGGCCTCCACCGGCGCGCCCATGTCCATCCTGCTGGGCCCCGGCCTGCTCAACCGGATTTTTGACGGCATCGCCCGCCCCCTGGCGGTGATGGCGGACCAGAGCGGGCCCTTTCTGGGCCGGGGGCTCAACCTGCCGGCCCTGGACCTGGAGCGGACCTGGGACGTGACGGTCGCGGTGCAGGAGGGGGACCAGGTGGAGCCCGGGACCCTCTACGCCTCCTGCCCCGAGACCCCCGCCATCACCCACCGCTGCCTGGTCCCCCCGGGACTGACGGGCAAGGTGACCCGGGCGGTCCCCAGCGGGGCCTACCGCGTGAGCGAGCCTCTGGTGGAGATCGCCGACCGCCGGGGGAAGCTCCACACCCTGAAACTGAGCCAGACGTGGCCCATCCGCACCCCCCGGCCCTTTGAGGAGCGGCTCCCCATCAGCCGCCCCCTCATCACCGGGCAGCGGATCATCGACACCCTGTTCCCCATCGCCAAGGGGGGCGCGGCCGCCATCCCCGGGCCCTTCGGCGCGGGCAAGACCATGACCCAGCACCAGCTGGCCAAGTGGTCGGACGCCGACATCATCGTCTACCTGGGCTGCGGGGAGCGGGGCAACGAGATGACCCAGGCCCTGGAGGAGTTCTCCGAGCTGCTGGACCCCAGGACCAGGCAGCCCCTGATGAACCGCACCATTCTGATCGCCAACACCTCCAACATGCCGGTGGCCGCCCGGGAGGCCTCGGTCTACACCGGAATGACCATGGCGGAGTACTACCGGGACATGGGCTACCACGTGGCCCTCATGGCCGACTCCACCTCCCGCTGGGCCGAGGCCCTGCGGGAGATCTCCGGCCGCCTGGAGGAGATGCCCGCCGAGGAGGGCTTCCCCGCCTATCTAGCCTCCCGGCTGGCCGAGTTCTACGAGCGGGCCGGGTACGTGAAGACCCTGGAGGGCCGGGAGGGCAGCGTCACCGTGGTGGGGGCGGTCTCTCCCCAGGGGGGCGACTTCTCCGAGCCGGTGACCCAGAACACCCGGCGCTATGTGCGCACCTTCTGGGGGCTGGACCGGGCCCTGGCCTACGCCCGCCACTTCCCCTCCATCAACTGGCTGACCTCCTACTCGGAGTACGCCGCCGACCTGACCCCCTGGTATGACGCCCAGGTGGGCCCCAATTTCGCGGTCTGCCGCCGGCGGTTGTCCCTCCTCCTCCAGGAGGAGTCCAAGCTGATGGAGATCGTCAAGCTCATCGGCGCGGACATTCTGCCCGAGGACCAGAAGCTGGTGATCGAGACCGCCCGGCTCATCCGGGTGGGCTTCCTCCAGCAGAACGCCTACCACGACATCGACACCTATGTGCCCCTGTCCAAGCAGCTGCGGATGATGGAGCTGATTCTGAGGCTCTACGACGGGGCCAAGGTCCGCATCGACCGGGCCATCCCCCTCTCCCAGATCAAGGAGACCGGGATCTTCGACGCCCTGTCCAAGGTCAAGTACGAGGCGCCTAACGACCGGCCGGAGGTCTTCGCGGACTATGAGGCCCGGATTGACGCCGCCCTGGCCGCCGTGGACGCGGCCAACCGGGAGCAGCCGGAAGATGGAGAGAGGTGACGCGCCATGCGACTGGAATACATCGGCCTGTCGGAGCTGTCCGGCTCCCTGATCGTCCTGGAGGGGGTGTCGGGGGTCTCCTTCGACGAGATGGCCGAGATCACACTGGACAGCGGGGAGCGCCGGTACGGCCGGGTGATCCTCATCGACGGGGACCGGGTGGTGCTCCAGGTCTTTGAGGGCACCCGGGGCATTTCTCTGGAAAACGCCAGCACCCACTTTGTGGGCAAGCCCGTGGACATCGCCCTCTCCAAGGAGATGCTGGGGCGGGTTTTCGACGGGGCGGGCCGCCCTATCGACGGACTGGGGGAGCTCTTCCCCGACGAGCGGCGCAACATCAACGGCTCGGCCATCAACCCGGTATCCCGCCAGTACCCCCGGAGCTGCATCTACACCGGCGTGTCGGCCATCGACGGGCCCGCCACCCTGATCCGGGGGCAGAAGCTGCCCATCTTCTCGGGCTCGGGTATGAAGCACAACGAGCTGGCCGCCCAGATTGTCCGCCAGGCCAAGGTGGCCGACCAGGACGGGGACTTCGCCATCGTCTTCGCCGCCATGGGGGTGAAGAACGACACCGCCGGTTTCTTCCGCCGCTCCTTTGCGGAGGCGGGGGCTCTCCAACGGGTGGTGATGTTCCTCAACCTGGCCTCCGACCCCATCATCGAGCGCATCCTCACCCCCCGCTGCGCCCTCACCGCCGCCGAGTACCTGGCCTTCACCCACGGCTATCACGTGCTGGTGATCATGACCGATATGACCTCCTACTGCGAGGCCCTGCGGGAGTTCTCCTCCTCCAAGGGGGAGATCCCCTCCCGGAAGGGGTTCCCGGCCTACCTGTACTCCGATCTGGCCTCCCTCTATGAGCGGGCGGGCATGATCCGGGGCAGGGCCGGATCGGTGACCCAGGTGCCCATCCTCACCATGCCCAACGACGACATCACCCACCCCATCCCCGACCTGACCGGCTACATCACCGAGGGGCAGATTGTGCTGGACCGGGAGCTGGAGCAGAAGGGACTCTATCCGCCGGTGAATATTCTCTCCTCCCTGTCCCGGCTCATGAAGGACGGCATTGGCGAGGGCTACACCCGGGAGGACCACCCCGCCCTCTCCAACCAGCTCTTCGCCTCCTACTCCAAGGTACAGGACGCCCGGTCCCTGGCCTCAGTCATCGGCGAGGATGAGCTGTCCGAGCTGGATAAGCAGTACCTGCCGTTCGGCCGGGCCTTTGAGGAGCGCTTCGTGGGCCAGGGCCTGCTGGAAAACCGCACCCTGGACCAGACCCTGGACCTGGGCTGGAAGCTGCTCACCCTGCTGCCCCGGTCCGAGCTGGACCGGGTGGACGCCAAGACCATCGAGGCCCGCTACGTGGAGGACGCCTGGAAGTCCGTCCTCCAGCCGGGGCAGGCTTAGCCGGGGAGGGAGTCTGAATGGCCGCAATCCTGCCCACCAAGGGCAATCTGATGTCCGCCAGGCGCTCCCGCGCCCTGGCCGTCACCGGCTACGAGCTGATGGACCGCAAGCGGAACATCCTCATCCGGGAGATGATGGGGCTCATGGAGTCCGCCAAGTGGGTCCAGACCCAGATCGACGCCGTCTTCGCGGACGCCTACGCCGCCCTGCAAAAGGCCAACGTCCGCATGGGCCTGTGCGACCGCATCGCCGAGGGGGTGGAGATTGACAACACCCTGGAGCTCCAGTACCGCTCGGTGATGGGGGTGGAGATCCCCCACATGGTGGGGACGGCGCCGCCCCCCCGGCCGGAGTACGGCTTCGTCCACACCACCTCCGCCCTGGACGAGTGCTATGTAAAGTTCCACCGGGTCAAGGAGCTGGTGCGGGAGCTGGCCGAGGTGGAGACCTCCATCTACCGGCTGGCCGAGGCCATCAAGAAAACTCAGAAGCGGGCCAACGCCCTGCAAAACATCGTGATCCCCGGCTTCGACGCCACCATCCGCACCATCACCGAGGCCCTGGAGGAGAAGGAGCGGGAGGAGTTCGTGCGCCTCAAGGTGATCAAGCGCACCCAGGGGTGAAGTCCTGACGCTCCAGGCCGCCTGGGAAAACGGATTGGACTGTTTTCGCGCCTGGGGGCGCGCACTCTGCGGGGCTTTTTTTCGGCAGTCTGAGCGGCAGCTGTTCGGCTGCCGCTCGCTTTCTGCCGTTTTTCGCGGCAATGGATTGCTTCTTCCGGCGGTTTTTGCTATGATAGGGGAAACCAATTCGGAGGTGTGCCATGACGGCAGTCAAGGGAAAGCTCTTTGAATATCTGGTGCGGCAGCTGCTGCTGGCCCGGGGATTCCGGCCGGTGGGGGAGGACAGGCCTCTGGTCTATCGGGGCTCCGCCGGACTGATGGTCCAGGGCCTGGGCCAGCCCCACAATGCCGACGTGCTCCTCTACCCGCCCTATCAGACGCCCTTTTACTACCCCACCCGCCTGCTGGTGGAGTGCAAGTGCTACCGTGATTCCATCGGCCTGCCCATAGTCCGGAACGCCCTGGGCCTGCGGGAGGACCTCAACCACTTCGAGATCGTCACCGAGGAGATGCTGGAGAACCGGCAGTCCCCCCGGGGCCGCAGGGTCAAGTACGACACCCGCCGCCGGTGGCTCTACCAGGTGGCGGTGGCCTCGGTGGACGGCTTCAAGGACACCGCCGTGGCCTTCGCCCAGGCCCACCGCATTCCCCTGATCTCCTTCGCCCAGAGCAGCCTGTTCGAGCCCGTCCGGGCCGCCATGGAGGCCGTGGATCAGGCGGCTCAGGCGGATTCCGCCCTGAAGCGGGCGATCCTGGACTGGCTCAGGGCGCAGATGGGCGGGGAGGACCGGTATAACCTCCGGATCGCGGAGCCCGTGACGGAGGACGGGACGTGGGAGGCCTTCCTGGACGAGGTGCAGGCGCTCCAGAACCGGACCTCCATCGGCCTGCTGGACGACGGCACGATCCTGTTCCTGGTCAAGCTGGAGCCCCATGAGGCGGCGCAGAACCAGCACAGAAGCTATGAGGACGGGTGCAGCATCCACTGGAGCAGCGGCAACCTGCGCTACTGGGTGCTCCGGGACGGAAACCGGAGCTACGGCTTCGAGCTGCCGGAGGAGATGTTCCGCCAGTGGCAGACCGGCGAGGCGCAGAAATACCGGGATGCCCTGCGTCTGAAAGAGGACTACTTCTCCCGCATCACCCTGTTTGACCCCGGCCGCACGGAGCGGACGCCGGTCCAGATTCTCCGGCTCTCCAGGACCTTCCTGGAGGAGGCTGCCCGGAATCTGCGGAACGGCTGAGGCCGGAAGCACAGGAAGAAAGGATGACACCCCATGGACGTATTACAGCTGGACACCGTCCGCCTTGCAGCGGACCGGAGCTGTCTGGAAATTCTGGATCAGACCCTGCTGCCCGGCACGGTCAAGGTGCTGCGCGTCAGCCGCATCGAGGACATCTGGGAGGCCATCAAGGTCCTGCGGGTGCGGGGCGCGCCGGCCATCGGCGTGTGCGCCGGGTACGGCATCGCCCTGACCGCCTCCCGCATTGAGACGGAGGACCCAGAGACCTTCTGCCGGGCCTTTCTGGAGCAGAAGGAGTACCTGGCCTCCGCCCGGCCCACGGCGGTCAACTTGTTCTGGGCCCTGGACCGGATGGAGCGCACCATGCGCGCCTGTCTGGACCGGCCCATCCCCGCCGTCAAGGAGCGCCTGTTTGAGGAGGCCCAAACAATCCGGGACGAGGACGTGGCCATCAGCCGGAGCATCGGCGAGATCGGCTTTAGCCTGCTCCGCCATGGGGACGGCATCCTGACCCACTGCAACGCCGGGACCCTGGCCACCGCCAAATACGGCACCGCCACCGCGCCCATGTACGCCGCCCAGGCCCGCGGCTGGACCGATTTCCGGGTCTACTGCGACGAGACCCGGCCCCTGCTCCAGGGGGCCCGGCTGACCGCCTTCGAGCTCTACAGCGCCGGGATCGACACCACCCTGATCTGCGACAACATGGCCTCCATCGTGATGAAGAGCGGGAAGATCAATATTGTGTTCGTGGGCTGCGACCGGGTGGCCCGCAACGGCGACGCCGCCAACAAGATCGGCACCTCCGGCGTGGCCATTCTGGCCCGGCACTACGGTATCCCCTTCTACGTGTGCGCCCCCAGCTCCACCATCGACATGACCCTGGACTCCGGCGATCAGATCCCCATCGAGGAGCGGGCGGCGGAGGAGGTCACCGAGATGTGGTACAGGGAGCGGATGGCCCCCCAGGGGGTTAAGGTGTACAACCCGGCCTTCGACGTGACGGACCACAGCCTGATCACCGGGATTATCACCGAAAAGGGCCTGTGCCGCGCCCCCTACGGACCGGCCTTCGAGGCCCTCGGCATTGGAACATAAGGAAGTGGAACACATGGCGGAAACGAGGCAGTATCTCTCCGATCAGGAGGCCAAGGCGCAGATTCTTGAGGTGGGCCGCCGGATGTACGCGAAAAACTATGTGGTCTCCAACGACGGCAACCTCACCTGCCGGGTGGCGGACGGCGCCCTCTGGACCACCCCCACCGGCGTGAGCAAGGGGTACATGACCGGAGACATGCTCATCAAGGTGGATCTGGCCGGGCACGTGCTGGAGGGGAACCGGAGGCCCTCCAGCGAGCTGAAGATGCACCTGCGGGTGTATGAGGAGAACCCGGCGGCGCTGGCCTGCGTCCACGCCCACCCGCCGGTGGCCACCTCCTTCGCCATCGCGGGGATCCCCCTGGACCGGCCCATCCTGCCGGAGGGGGTGGTCCAGCTGGGGGTGGTCCCGGTGGCCCCCTACGCCGCCCCGGGCACCCAAGAGGTGCCCGACTCCATCGCGCCCTTTTGCAGGACGCACAACGGTGTGCTGCTGGCCAACCACGGGGCCCTCACCTGGGGGGAGAGCCCCATGCAGGCCTATATGCGCATGGAGTCCCTGGAGTACTACGCCACTGTGACCCTGTACACCGGCTATCTCATCGGGCGGGCCAACGAGCTCACCGGCGCCCAGGTGGACCAGCTGATCAAGACCCGCACCGGGCTGGGCATCCTCACCGGCGGCCGCCCCGCCGGCCGGGACGAACACTGAGGCGCCCAAAGGAGGGATGGACATGGAGGAGATCCACCGCATTCGCTGCGGCAGCGTCAACTGCTATCTGATCACGGCGGGGGAGCGGGCCGTGCTGGTGGACACAGGCCGGGAGGCCCACCGCCAGCAGGTGCTGGACGCCTGCCGTGGGGTGAAGGTGGGGCTGATTGTCCTGACCCACGGCCATGTGGACCACGCCCAGAACGCCGCCTTTCTGTCCCAGGCCCTGGGGGCCCCGGCGGCCCTGTGCGGCGCGGACCGGGAGCTGCTGGAGGACGGCCTGGCCCAGCCCCTGCGGGCCCGGGGGCTGCTGGGGCGGCCGCTGCTGGCGGCCTCGGTCCGGAGCCTGCGCACGGACCGGATCCCGCCGGTGGCGGATCTGCGCCCCCTGGAGGACGGGGACAGCCTGGCGGAGTACGGCGTGGACGCCCGGGTGATCGCCCTGCCTGGGCATACCCGGGGATCCACCGGCCTGGATGTGGCGGGGAAGCATCTGATTGCGGGGGACGCCCTCATGAATTTTTGGCGGCCGTCGGTCTCCCTGCTGTATCACGACCGGGACAGCCTGATGGAGAGCGCCGGGCGGATCGGCCGCCTGGGGCCGCGCCGGATCTGGTTCGGGCACGGCGGGCCCGCAGACAACCGGGATTGGATCCGCGGCCGCCGGGCTCCCTCCGGACCGGGGACGGGCCCCGGCACAGGCGGTTGAAGCAGCTCCGTCCCCTCATTCGCGGAAAAAAGCGCGTTCTCCGTCTCCCCGCGCCCAATCAGGCGCACCCGCCCGGGTGCGCCTTGCTATCTGTCTGCCCTCCCCTGCGCTGCGGCGGGCGGACGATCCTAGAGGCTGTGTCCCGGAGGCCCGCAGGCCTCAGAAGGGAGGGATCGCGGCATGGCCGGACCAAAAAACGACTTTTCCCAGGGGAGTATGCCCCGGTGCATTCTGAGCATGGCGCTGCCCATGACGGCGGCCCAGCTCATCAATATCCTCTATAACATTGTGGACCGGATGTATTTGGGGCGGCTGCCCGGACATCTGGCCCTCACGGGGCTGGGCCTCTGCCTGCCCATCATCTCCATTTTGATGGGCTTTGCCAACCTGTGCGGCACGGGGGGCGCGCCCCTCTGCTCCATCCACCGGGGCCGGGGGGAGACAGAGGAGGCCGAGCGTATCATGGGCAACGCCTTTACCCTGCTGATCCTCTTCGGCGTTGCGCTGTCTGTGCTGTGCCTGCTGTTCCGGCGGCCCATTCTGTACCTCTTTGGGGCCAGCGACGCCACCTACCCCTACGCCCGGGACTATCTGACCATCTACCTGTGCGGCACCGTCTTTGTGATGATCGGCCTGGGGATGAACCCCTACATCAATGCCCAGGGTTTCGGCCGCATGGGGATGCTCACGGTGACGCTGGGGGCGGCGGTCAACATCGTGCTGGACCCCCTCTTCATCTTTGTCCTGGGGCTGGGCGTGCGGGGGGCGGCTCTGGCCACCGTGCTGTCCCAGGGCTGCTCGGCGCTCTGGGTGCTCCAGTTTCTCACGGGCAGGCGGGCCCTCCTCCGCCTGCGCCGGTCCGCCCTCCGGCTGGAGGGCCGGCGGGTGCGGCGCATTCTGAGTCTGGGCGTCTCCGGCCTGGTGGTCAACCTGACCAACAGCCTGGTGCAGGTGCTGTGCAACGCCACCCTCCAGCACGTGGGCGGGGACCTGTATGTGGGGGCCATGACGGTGGTCAACTCGGTACGGGAGGTCATCTCCATGCCGGTCAGCGGCATCACTCAGGGCTGTCAGCCGGTGCTGGGCTTCAACTACGGCGCGCGGGCCTTCGGCCGGGTGCGCCAGGGCATCCGCTTCACCGCCGCCGTCACCATGCTCTACTCCCTGGCGGCCTGGGCTGTGACCATGCTGTGTCCGGCGGCCCTGATCCGCGTCTTCAGCGACGAGCCCGGCCTGATTGATGCGGGTATCCGGGCCTTCCGCCTCTATTTTGCGGCGTTCTTCTGCATGTCCTTCCAATTCATCGGCCAATCGGTCTTCGTGGCCCTGGGCCGGGCCAGGCACGCGGTCTTCTTCTCCCTGCTGCGCAAGGCCTTCATTGTGGCCCCGCTGACCCTGCTGCTGCCCGCCCTGGGGCTGGGGGTGGACGGCGTCTATCTGGCTGAGCCCGTCTCCAATGTGGCCGGTGGTCTGGCCTGCCTGATCACCATGTACCTGGCGGTCTACCGCCCCCTCCTCCGGCAGGAGCAGACGCTCTGAGCGCAGGACCGGACGCCCCCGCAGGAAGCGGCCCGGCAGAAATCCGCCCGGCGGCCTGCATGATGTGGGAAAAATGCTTGCAAACCGTTCCGAAGCGTGGTAGTATCTCCTAGGTAAGTATGATTGCATAAAAAAGATGGAAAGGTCAGGGGTTTGGCATGAGCAAGAAGCAGGCGCTGACAGAATTTCACCGGGGGTCGATTTTGGCGGCGGCCGAGCGGCTGTTCGCGGAAAAGGGGACGGAGAAGACCACGATGGACGATATTGCGCGGGAGGCGGAATATAGCAAGGCCACGCTGTACGTCTACTTCCAGAGCAAGGAGGAGATCATCCAGGCCATCCTGCTCAGCGGCATGGTGCTCCTCCACAAAAAGCTCCATGAGGCCATGGAGAGCGGGCCGGACTGGCACAAGGTCTACGAGGCGGTCAGCGAGGCCATCATCCGCTTTTACGAGGAAAATCCCTCCACCTATGAGGCCGTGGCCGCCCAGCTGTCGGTGGTCCCCGCAGAGGGGGAGGAGGGCGCTCCGGCCCGGGAGCTGGCGCGGATGCGCGGCGCCATCAATCAGGACATGGTGGAGTTCCTGGAGCGGGGAGCCGCCCAGGGGATTGTCCACACCAAGCGGCCGCT
This sequence comes from uncultured Flavonifractor sp., assembly GCA_947649225.1. Taxonomy (GTDB): domain Bacteria; phylum Bacillota; class Clostridia; order Oscillospirales; family Oscillospiraceae; genus HGM12998. The sequence goes on along the minus strand of CANSQX010000072.1, from coordinate 1,594 downwards.
GGCCGAGACGGTGCTGCTCTTCTGGGCCTCCCTCTCCGGCATGGTCCGCACGGCGGAGCAGGCGGAGCCCTATCTGAAGCAGGCCTTCGGCCTGGACCGGGGCGGCTTTCTTAAGGACGGCACCCGGCTTCTGCTGGACGCCATCAGCGGCGTGGCCCAGGAGTGAGCCGCCCGAGGAGCCGGAATTTGCGCGGGGTGCCGGAGGCCGCCCCGCGTTTTGCCTGTCCAAGCCCTGCGGGCGGGTTCCCAAACGGGAAAGCGGGCGCTGTCCCCTTTCACACTATCCCCCTCCCTAACCCCGGCGCTCTTTTGACCCACAATGATGAAATGTCATTTTTTCGACAAGCCGTGAGGCGCCCCGAAAACCGTGGTTTTCGGGGCGCCTCTCTTAGAATCTGTATTCACAGCCGCTGCATACCGCCTTGCCCGGTCTTTTGCCGCCCTGCGGCGTTAAAAATCTTGAAATACACCCGGTATTCCTGCAATTTTTGCCTTGCAGCAGGTTCTTACTCTTATTTACTGCTTCCCATTCTGAAGTTGGATTACACCTTGGGCAGCCTGGCCAGGGACTGCGCGATATCCTCATCCGTGGGGATGGTGTCGGACATCACGCCGTTGTGGAACTTCTCATAGGCCACCAGGTCAAAATAGCCGGTTCCCGTAAGGCCGAAGAGGATGGTCTTCTCCTCCCCCGTCTCCTTGCAGCGCTTGGCCTCGTTGACGGCGGCCAGGATGGCGTGGCTGGACTCGGGGGCGGGCAGGATGCCCTCCACCCGGGCGAACTGCTCCGCGGCGGCAAAGACGTCGGTCTGCTTCACCGACACCGCCTCCATATAGCCGTCGGCGTAAAGCTGGCTGAGGATAGAACTCATGCCATGGAAGCGCAGGCCGCCGGCGTGGTCGGCGGAGGGGATAAAGCTGCTGCCCAGGGTGTACATCTTGGCCAGGGGGCAGACCATGCCGGTGTCGCAGAAGTCGTAGCGGTACGCGCCCCGGGTGAAGGAGGGGCAGGAGGCCGGCTCCACGGCGATGATGCGGTAGTCCGCCTCACCCCGCAGCTTTTGGCCCATAAAGGGCGCGATGAGTCCGCCCAGGTTGGAGCCGCCCCCGGCGCAGCCGATGATGATGTCGGCCTTCACGCCGTACTTGTCCAGGGCCGCCTTGGCCTCCAGGCCGATGACCGACTGGTGCAGCAGCACCTGGTTGAGGACGCTGCCCAGCACATAGCGGTAGCCGGGGTTGGAGACGGCCACCTCCACCGCCTCGCTGATAGCGCAGCCCAGGGAGCCGGTGGTGCCGGGGAATTCCTGCAAAATCTTCCGGCCCACGTTGGTGGTCTCGGAGGGGGAGGGGGTCACGGACGCGCCGTAGACCTTCATGACCTCCCGGCGGAAGGGCTTCTGCTCATAGGAGCACTTCACCATATACACCTTGCAGTCCAAGCCCAAATAGCCGCACGCCATCGACAGGGCGGTGCCCCACTGGCCGGCGCCGGTCTCGGTGGTGACGCCCTTTAGCCCCTGCTGCTTGGCGTAGTACGCCTGGGCGATGGCGGAGTTGAGCTTGTGGGAGCCGGAGGTGTTGTTGCCCTCGA
>CANSQX010000071.1 GCA_947649225.1 uncultured Flavonifractor sp. | reverse complement strand
TGATGATCTCGGCGCGCATCTGGTTGCGGAGCTTGGCGTCCAGGTTGGACAGGGGTTCGTCCATCAGGAAGACCTGGGGATCCCGGACGATGGCGCGGCCGATGGCCACGCGCTGGCGCTGGCCGCCGGACAGAGCCTTGGGCTTGCGCTCCAGGTACTGGGTGATGTCCAGAATGGCGGCGGCCTCCCGGACCTTCTTGTCGATCTCGTCCTTGGGCATCTTGCGCAGTTTCAGGGCGAAGGCCATATTTTCATAGACCGTCATGTGGGGATAGAGGGCGTAGCTCTGGAAGACCATGGCGATGTCGCGGTCCTTGGGCTCCACGTCGTTGACGCGCTTGCCGCCGATGAGGAGATCGCCCTCAGAGATGTCCTCCAGGCCGGCCACCATCCGCAGGGTGGTGGACTTGCCGCAGCCGGAGGGCCCGACCAGCACGATAAACTCCTTATCGGCGATCTCTAGGTTGAAGTCGTGGACTGCTGTGACCTTGTTGTCGTAAATCTTTTTCACATTCTTCAGGGTAACAGTCGCCATAAGCATTGGCCGTGGGGGTGATGCCTCCGCAAGCGCCCCCTTGCGCGCCCCGAGCGAAACGTGGCGCGCGTTACGGCAGGTCTCCACACTGCCGCACCGCCGGCCGGGCGGAATGGTCTCCTCCTTTTTTACGGCTCCCCCGCAGCTATGGGAATGGAGTAGCGGCGGCGGGCCTTTTTGGGTGCGCAGGCAGGCGGACCTGCCCGCGCAGGATGGAACGCCCTGCGATCCAGGGGGAGGCGGGAGAAGGTCCGGCCGCTCAGGCGGACACGGGGACCTCCTCGCCGCGGAAGAACACGCTTCTCAGGGAGTAATCCTCGTTGAGAATGACCAGATTGGCCAGCTTGCCGGGCTCCAGGCTGCCCACCCGGCTGTAGGCGCCGATGCACCGGGCGGGGTTGACCGCCGCCGCCCGCACCGCCGCCGCCAGGGGGATCCCCATGGACACGGCGGTCTGGACGCAGCCCAATAGGTCCGTGGCCGAACCGGCGATGGTGCCGTCGGCCAGGGTGGCCAAGCGGCCCTTGACCGTCACATCCTGGCCGCCCAGGGTGTACTGGCCGTCGGGCATTCCGGCGGCCCGCATGGTGTCGCTGATGAGGATCACCCGATTCGCCCCGAACATGCGGAACACCGCCCGCACCACGGAGGGATGGATGTGGATGCCGTCGCAGATGAGCTCCACCATGCAGCCCGGGGTATCCAGGGCCGCGCCCACCACGCCGGGGGCCCGGTGGGTGAAGGGCGGCATGGCGTTGAACAGGTGGGTGACATGCCGTGCGCCCGCCCGGAAAGCGGCCATAGCGGTGTCATAGTCCGCCGTGGTGTGGGCCAGGGAGACCGTGACCTCCTCGCCCACTGCCTCAATGAATTCCAATGCGCCGGGGACCTCCGGGGCCACGGAAACCAGCTTTACCAGCCCGTGGGAGGCCGCCTCCAGCCGCCGCAGCAAATCAACGTCGGGCAGCCGGAGCCACGCGCCGTTCTGAGCCCCTTTTTTCTCAAGCGAGAGGAAGGGGCCCTCCAGGTTAATGCCGCAGAGGGCCGCACCCGGCCGCCCCGCGTCCCGGTGGGCCGCGGCGGTCCGGCAGATCTTCATCAGCTGGTCCTCCAGCAGGGTCATGCCGGCGGGACAGATTTGGGTGACGCCCCGGGAGAGCTCGTACTCCGCCATGACGGCCAGCCCCTCAGGGTCCCCGTCGGAGAAGTCGTGGCCCTTGCAGCCGTGGAAGTGCAGGTCGGTGAGGCCGGGGATCACGTAGCAGCCCCCGGCGTCCAGCGTCTGGCCGTCGCTGCTGCACAGGGAGAGCAGGCGTCCATCGGTACACAGGTCCCGGGTCACAAAGCCCTCCTGGGTGTCGTATATCTTGGCTCCGGTTATCCGCATAGAGTCTCCCCCGCTTCCGCCAGCTTGTGCAGGGCCGCCCGGTCGCCCACCACGGTCACATCCGGGTGGAGCTGGAGGATAGAGGCCGGGACCTCGGGGGTGACCGGCCCGCGGAACGCCTTGCAGACGATCTCCGCCTTATCCTCGCCGCTGACCACCACCAGGATCTTGCGGGCGGTCATGATGTTTTTGACGCCCATGGTCATGGCATGGCGGGGGACCTCGTCCCGGCTGGCAAAAAAGCGGGCGTTGGCGTCGATGGTGCTGTCCGCCAGGGTGACCTGGTGGGTCTCCAGCTCAAAGGCGTTGCCCGGCTCGTTGAAGCCGATGTGGCCGTTGTGGCCCATGCCCAGCAGCTGGAGGTCGATGCCGCCCAGGTCCCGGATCAGCTGGTTGTAGGCGGCACAGGCGGCGTCCGGGTCCTTGGCCAGGCCGTCGGGCACATGGGTGTTCTCGGGCTTGATGTCGATGTGGTCAAAGAAGTTGCTCTGCATGAAATAGCGGTAGCTCTGCTCGTGGTGGGGGGAGAGGCCCACATACTCGTCCAGATTGACGCTTCGGGTCTCGGAGAAGCTCAGGTCCCCCTTGTGGTACCAGTCAATGAGCTGCTTATAGGCCCCGATGGGGGTGGAGCCGGTGGCCAGACCCAGCACACAGTTGGGTTTGAGGATGACGTGGGCCGAGATGATGTTGGCGGCCCGGCGGCTCATGGCGGTGTAGTCTTCCGACTGATAGATTCGCATGTCTGTTACGCCTCCTGGCAGTATTTGGCGATGGCGCTGTCGATCATGGCGGCGGCCTGGTCCACGATGGCGGTGTCGGACGCGATCAGGCCGGGGAGGGGCTTGCGGACGCCGCCGCACTCCACACCCTTCTTGTGCAGAATGGCTTTCATCACTGCGTACAGGTTGCCGTGAGCGCCGCACATGGCGTAGATGATCCGGCAGATCTCGTTCTGAATCGCCTGGGCCGCCTCCAGCTTGCCGCCATAGAGCCGGTCCCGGGCGGCCAGGAAGAGCTCGGGCATGACGGCGTAGGTGCCGCCGATGCCGCCGGTGGCCCCCATGGCCAGGCCGGAGATGAACTGCTCGTCGGGCCCATTGAAGACGATGAGCCCTTCGTCGCGCCACATTTGGATGTCCTGGGTGGGCATGGAGGAGTTCTTGACGCCGATCACCCGGGGGTTCTTCTTCATCTCCCGCAGCAGGGAGGGGGTGAGGGCCACTCCGGCCAGCTGGGGGATGTTATAGATGATGAAATCGGTGTTGGGAGCCGCCTCCGAGATGTCGTTCCAGTACTGGGCGATGCCGTGCTCGGGCAGGTGGAAATAGATGGGCGGAATGGAGGCGATGGCATCCACCCCCAGGGACTCGGCATGGGCGGCCAGCTGGCGGCTGTCCTCCGTGTTGTTGCAGGCCACGTGGGCGATCACCGTGAGCTTGCCCTTGGCCTCGGCCATGACATGCTCCAGGACCAGCTCGCGCTCGGCCCGGTGCTGGTAGATGCACTCGCCGGAGGAGCCGCCCACATAGACGCCCTGAACGCCCTTCTCGATGAAGTAGCGGGTCAGGGCCCGGACCCGGTCGGGAGAGATGGTCCCGGCCTCGTCATAGCAGGCGTAAAAGGCGGGAATAACCCCGCTATATTTCTGAATGTCAGACAATGGAATTCAACTCCAAATTCTGAATTTCCGGACAGCGCCCGGATAAGGATGCCCAGAGGCGCGGAGGTTATCCCTTCACCGCGCCCATAGCGATGCCTTGGGTGAAGTACTTCTGGAAAGCCAGGAAGACCGCCACAATGGGGATGGCCGCCAGAGTTGCTCCCGCCATAATCAGGCCGAAGTCGTTGGACATCTCGCCCTGGAGGCGGGCAATGCCCAGAGGAAGGGTCCAGGAGGTGCGGCTGGTCAGCATGATCAGCTGGAGGAAGTAGTCATTCCAGCAGTTGACAAAGGTGAAGATGGCCAGTGCGCCCACGCCGGGCTTGATCATGGGGAAGACCACGCTGAAGAAGGTTCGCAGCTCCCCCGCGCCGTCCACCCGGGCGGCCTCCAGGATTTCTGTTGGGATGGTCTCCGAGAACTGTTTCATCAAAAAGACGCCAAAGGGCCAGCCCACTGTGGGCAGAATGACCGCCCAAAGGGTATTGGAGAGACTGATTACATTCATCTCCTGAAGCAGAGGGATGACGATGACCTGCTTGGGCAGAGCCATAGCACAGATGATGATGGAGAACAGGATACCACGGCCGTAAAAACGCTTCTTGGCCAGCGCGTAGCCTGCCAAAGAGGCGGTCAGGCAGGTCAGCACCATGGCGCCCACCGCCATGATCACCGTGTTGAGTAGCCAGACCATGGCGGGCTGCTTAAACAGCTTGACATAGTTCTCCATCGTGGGGCTGAGGGGGAACCACTGGGGGGTGCGGGCGTTGATGGTGATGGCGTCCTTGAAGGAGCCCGTAATGATCCAGTACAGCGGGAAAATGAAGAAGATTGCCAGCAGAATCAGAATCACCACGGCAAAGATCTTGTACCCGGTAGGCGTACCGGCCAGCTTGCTTTTTGCGCTATTCATCTTCTCCCCTCCTTAGTTGTCCGTCTTAGTGACTTTGAACTGAATCGCGGAGAATATAGCGATGATGATGGCCAGAACCACGCCCATCGCGTTGGCGTATCCAAAGTCGTTGTAGCGGTAGACCATATAGAAGATATAGTACATGATGGTGCTGGTGCTGTTGCTGGGGCCGCCGGAGGTCAGCAGCTGAATCAGCGCGAAGCACTGGAAGGAGTTGATGGTGGTGATGATGAGGATATACAGAGTGGTAGGCATAATCTGGGGCCACTTGATCTTCCAGAAGACCTGGAGCTTGGTGGCGCCGTCCACCTGGGCGGCCTCCACCAGGGACTGGTCCACGTTGCCCAGGGCCGCCACGTACAGCACGATGGGCTGTCCGATGGAGGTGGTAAAGAGGATCATGATGATACACCAGATAGCCGTCTTGGTGTTACCCAGCCAGTCAAAGCCCACAGTGTTGAACATCTGGTTCAGCAGGCCGTTGTAGGGGTTGAACATCCACTTCCATACCACGGTGACGGCCACCGAGCCGGTGACCACCGGCAGGTAGAACACGCAGCGGAAGAAGGAACGCACGGCGGGCTTCATCTGGTAGATGGCCGAGCTCACCCACAGGGAAAAAGCGGTGACCGCAGGCACAGACACCACCACGATGAGCACGGTGTTCCAAAAGCCCCGGATGAAGACGGGGTCCTGGAACATGCGGACGTAGTTGGAGAGTCCGGCGAAGGTGGTAGAGGTGCTGTCCAGGCCCATGTTGAAGAAGCTGTAGATCAGGCAGATGAACATGGGCACGACCACGAACCCCACAAAGAAGAACAGGCTGGGCAGCAGGAACAGGTACGCGGAAATGGTCTCTCTCCGGACCAGAGCCTTGCTCATGCCGGAGAATTGGGAGCGCTTGGGCGCTTTGGCTTTTGCTGCGGCTTTTTGCTCCATAATATCTCCCCCTCTTGGTTAGTCCGCAGAGGTCTGGGGCGCCAGTCCCAGGCCCGGGCGGAGCCTGTCTCTCAGAACCTGAATCCGCAGCCGCTGTATGCCGGGGCGCACGGGGCCTTTCCCGCCGTTCGGGGAAGGGCTGTCTGCCTTGGGCGGAGTACCCGCAAAACCGGCCTGGACGGCGGGAAAAACTCCGCGTGTCCGGCATACTCCAGCGGCGGACTCCGGTTCTCCGCTGAGGCGTTCCCGCCGCACGGCGGGAAAAAACTGTGCCCGCCCCCTCTGATGCAGGGAGCGGGCACAGAGGCGCACAGGGAAAAGCCGGGCCATATATCCTATTTTTGATTCAGCCGTCAGACCCGCAGATCCGGCGTGCCGGAGGCAGGCGCTTTAGCCGATATTGGCGTTGCTGGCCTCCACAAAGGCGTCGGCCTCGGCCTGAACATCCTTGCCGCCGACCAGAATGTTCTGGAGCATGTTCCACCAGTTGGTGCGCTGCTCAGTCCAGCCGCCGGTGACGTTGTAGTAGTCGCCCAGGTAAGGCATCAGCTGGAGAAACTCAGCGGCGTTCTCCTCGGTCTCGGTCCCCGCATAGACGTTGCCCAGGGAAGCGCGGGCGGGGAAGAAGCCGGTCAGGCGGACGCTCTCGGGAGCCTGGTTCTCATCGTCGCAAACAAAGCGGATGAAGGTCTTGGCGGCCTCGATCTTGGCGTCGTCGCCGTTGTCGAAGATGCCGAAGCCCCAGATACCGCCGCACAGCTCAGGCTTGCCGTCGTCAGAGGGGAAAGCCATGGCGTAGGGGGTGAAGGAGACCTGAGAGGCATACTGAGCCTTGTTGGAGGCGTTCCAGCAGAAGGTCATGGCGGCGGTGCCGTTGGCGAAAGCCTGGAGCTCGTCAGAGGCCTGGAAGCTGGCGTTGGCAGCCAGGGAGTTGTTGGCCACCATGTCCTTAATCAGGGTCAGGGCCTTGACGTTCTCGGCGCTGTTGGCGGTGTAGCCGGTGTGGTCGGGCGTGGTGTAGGCACCGGAGTACAGGTTGGTCACAAGGGCGCGGGTGCCCTGGTCGCCGCCCTGGCCGCCGCAGTACACGATGCCGGTGACGGGGGTGAGGCCGGAGTCACGGACAGCCTCCATGGCCTTGATGAAGTTCTCGGTGGTCCAGGTGCGGGTCTCCTGGTCGATATACTGGAGGGCGCCGGCCTGCTCAAAGACCTCATAGTTGATGGCCATGCAGTGGGTGGTCATGCACAGGGGATACTCGTAGTAGGTACCATTAAGCTGGCAGGCGGCGTCCACAGCCGCGCTATTGGCCCGGATGTCGTCGCCGCCCTCGGCCCACAGGTCAGACAGGTCCACCAGCAGGCCGTTGGCGCCCCAGTTGGTGACCAGGCGCTCGGGGCCCTCCATGATGATGTCGGGGGTGGAGCCGCCCTGGATGGCGGAGGTAACCTGGGTGTCGCCGTTGGCGTAGTCCAGGAACTCAATGTTCACCTTGATCTCGGGGTGAACAGCGTTAAAGGCATCAATGATCTCCTGAGCCCGGGGTTCGGTGCCCCCCCAGGAGCCGATAGGATAGGTCCACAGCTCGATGGAGACCTCGCCGCCGGCGGGCTGGGCGTCGGGGGTAGAGGTGTCGGCGGGCGGAGTATCGGGGGTAGAGGTATCGGCGGGGGGGGTGTCGGGTGCGCCGCCGGAAGGGGTGCCGCCGCCGCAGGCGGCCAGGGCCAGCACCATCACCATGGCGAGCGCAAGAGCAAGAATTCTTTTCAGTTTCATTCTGGATGTACCTCCTTCTTTTCGATGAAAATTACCTTTCCGGCCGTCCGGAATCTGTTCAAATTGTACAATCAAAGGCGGAGTTTGTCAATAGGATTTCAACTAAATTTTTACCCTTTATGCTGCGAGGAAAATTTGTTTCTTCCCGGCGGGAAAAAGGAAGTTTCAACCAACATATGGCGCTCCCGCCGCCGGTACGTGCTAGCCTCTGCAAAACAGACCGGCCCTATACCCCGCGGAGCATTTCCCAGCCGGGTATAGGGCCGTGGCCGCGGTGCGCGGCTATGGTTTAGATATGCTTGTCGGACAGCACGTCGGCCACCTGCTCCCGCTGAGATTTGCAGCCCTCCATATCCCGGCGGCAGATCTCGCTGAACAGCACGTCCATCAGGAAGAGCTGGGCGATGCGGGCGGCCACCGAGCCCAGCTGGAAGGGGCCCTCCTTGGAGCCGCACTGGAGCACCACGTCGGCGCAGGCCGCCCCCGGGGATTTGGGGAAGCGGGTGATCAGGATGGTATGGGCCCCCCGGGCCCGGACGATTTTCTGGATCTCGAGGAGATCCTTGGTGGAGCCGGAGTAGGAGAAGTACATCACCACGTCGTTTTTGGCGAGGTGGGCCGCGGCGATGGCCTGGAGATGGGAGTCCCAGACTGCGGTGAAGTTGGGCAGGGAGGTGGAGAAGAGATGGGCGGTCTCCTGGGCCAGGATCATGGAGCCCCCCTGGCCCATGCAGAGGACCTTGCCCGCGCTCAGAATCAGACCGGCGGCCTGGGTGATGAGCTCCGGCCGGATCAGGGCCATGGTCTGGGCGGCCGCTTCCATGTCGGCGGCATAGATTTTCTGGCACATGTCCTGGATGCTGTCCCCGGGCAGCACCTCCCCCGCCAGGGGGTTGTTGGCCGCCCGGTTGGCCGTGGAGTTGGCCACCGCCAGCTTGAAGGCGTTGTAGCCCTTGTAGCCCAGCCGCTTGCAGAAGCGGGAGATGGTGGCCTCGGCCACGCCGCACTCCTCGGCCAGCTCTGAGATGGACATATACTGGGTCTTCTGCTGGTGGAGGACCACATAGTCCCCCACCTTTTTTTCCGCCGTGGTCAGCTGGTAATACTCGCTGTTGATTTTGGAAAAAACATTGCCGTATGACATGAAACGGCTCCTTTCCCGCAGCTACCGGGCCAAGATCTCCCCCAGCATCTGGTCCACCATGATGAGCATCCGGGGCAGATGGAAGGGCCCCTTGAAGGTGCTCCCCTTGGTGCTGGGCATGGTGGGCAGGCCGTCCCGGCGCAGGTATCCATACCACTCGCCATACTCGGGGTCGGCAAAGTGGGCCTTGCAGTACTCCAGGGTCTTCTCGAACCAGTCCAGGAAGTAGGGATCGCCCGTGTCCCGGTAGGCCATCATGGAGGCGATCAGGATCTCGTCGTGGGGCCACCACAGCTTCATGTCGTGCTCATAGGCCTCGGTGGGCTTGCCCAGACAGTCGATGAAGTAGAGCAGTCCGCCGTACTCCTGGTCCCAGCCGGCCTCAATGGCGTAGCGGAAGACCTGCTCGGACTGCTTGTGGAGCTCGGGGTTGTGGCTGTGGTTGGCCTCCTCCATCAGGAACCAGGAGCACTCGATGTCGTGGCCCGGGTTGACCACCCGCCCGGCGGTGTAGTCCAGCTCGGCCGCGCCGTCCATGGACACCGATTCCAGCGTGCATTTGAGCTCGGGCTTGTGGTGGTAGCGGAAGATGGTATCCACGCAGGCGGCGGCCCGGTTGTCATAGAGCTCGGCGTGCTCCGGGTCCACCCGGCGCATGACGTTGGTGATGTTGAGATAGATCATGGGATCGCCCAGGGCGCGGCCGGTGCGGGTCTCGGGGATGGTCTTGGGGCCCAGTCCGGCGGGGTCCTTGATGAGGCCGTTGTTCAGCTGGTAGATCAGCTCATAGGCCGCCCGGGCCCGCTCCAGGCAGGTCCGGTCTCCGGTGACGCCGTAGTATTCGGCGTTGGCGATGGCGTAGAAGCCCTCGGAGAAGCAGTAGCGGCGCTGGCGCAGGGGCTTTCCGTCGGCGGTGACGGTGAAGTACATGCGGTTCCCGGCCTCCCGGTTGATGCAGTGGACCTCCAGGAAGTCCAGACAGCTCTTGCTGGCGGCCAGCCACTCCTCCTTCACGCCGTAGACATGACACAGATAGGCGAAGGTCCAGGCGCAGCGCCCCTGCATCCACACGCTCTTGTCGGTGGAGTAGAGGGCGCCCGTCCGATCCAGGCAGGTGTATACGCCGCCGTGCTCCCGGTCCATGCCGTGCTCCAGCCAGAAGGTCACACAGCGGTCCAATTCCTCGCGGATCCAAGCCTGATGGCTCCGCAGCTTTGCAGTATCCATTGTTTTTCCACCTTTCGTCTCAACGAGGACCTGCTCCCATCGGGCAAATGCGCCGGAAAGCCGTGCGTTTGGACGGGGGGACAGATCCTGATATGCACTTGGCGCGGCGCTTGCGCCCGTCGTTACCATCATACCCGTCCCGCACCGTTTCAGTCAAGGGGGCGAGGAAAATTATTTTCACATTCTCACATATATTAGGCTTTTTGGCGGGGGAATTGTAAAAAAGTGACTCGGTTTCGCCGGAGACAGGCCAGAGAAGGAGCACCAGGGCCTCCAGCGGACAGGAGGGGGCCGGACCGGGCGCAGGGGGCGGCGGGGACGGCGCAGGAAAATTATTTTCAAATATGGGGGAAAATCTGCTTGACAGATTCCAAAAAACTGGTAGCCTATAGTTGGACGCAGTGCCAGGTCCGGGCCGCCCGGCCGGCAGGTATGAACAAAGGAGGGTTTTCTATGAAGCATCTGGGCATTGAGGTTCCCGTCACCCATCTCCCTGAGTTGGATCCCGGCTATGTGCCTCTGATCAAATTCTATCGCGCGTTTTTGGCGGATGCGGCGAAGCCGCTGGATATTGCCGTGGAGCGCTCCGGCGGACAGGTGGCGGTCTACCGCACCAAGATCCACGGCACCCCTGAGATGGCCCAGGCCGATCTCTACTACGTGGAGCGGATCATAAAGACCATGCTCTGGCTGTACGGCGGCTACAAGGTCTACCTCAGCGGCGACGCGGGGATCGCGGCGTCCATCCGGGAGATCTACTCCGCCCGGGGAGCCCAGGCCTTTGACTTCGACTATATGGCCCATGTCTTTGAGCACCCCTTCGAGGTGGTGGACTGCGCCGCCGTCCCCGAGGAGAAGGGGGACCCCAAGGCCATCGGACGCCACCTGGAGGGCTGCCGCATCGGCTTTGACGCGGGGGGCTCCGACCGGAAGGTGTCCGCTGTGGTGGACGGGGAGCCCGTCTTCTCCGAGGAGGTGGTCTGGTTCCCCAAGACCAATTCCGACCCGGATTACCACTACGAGGGCATTGTGGCCGCCCTCAAGTCGGCTGCGGCCCATATGCCCCGGGTGGACGCGGTGGGCGTGTCCTCCGCCGGCGTGTATATCAACAACCGCACCATGAACGCCTCCCTGTTCCTGAAAGTGCCCCAGGAGCTCTTTGACGCCAAGGTGAAGGATATCTACATCCGGGCCATCACCGACACCTTTGGGGATGTGCCCTACGCCGTGTGCAACGACGGCGACGTGTCCGCCCTGGCCGGGGCCATGAACCTGGGGGAGAACAACGTGCTGGGCATTGCCATGGGCACCAGCGAGGCCGTGGGCTACGTGGACGCCGAGGGGCGCATCACCGGCTGGCTCAACGAGCTGGCTTTCGTCCCCGTGGACGCCGCCCCCGCCGCCATGCGGGACGAGTGGTCGGGGGACATCGGCTGCGGCGTCAAGTACTTCTCCCAGGACGCGGTCATCAAGCTGGCCCCCGCCGCCGGGATCAACCTGTCCGAGAACCTCTCCCCGGCGGAGAAGCTCAAGGAGGTCCAGAAGCTCATGGAGACGGAGGGAAGCCCCGCCGAGGGGATCTACCGCTCCATTGGCGTGTATCTGGGTCACTCCCTAGCCCTGTACCACCACTTCTATGGGTTTAAGCACGTGCTGCTGCTGGGCCGGGTCATGTCCGGCCGGGGCGGCGACCTGATCCTGGAGACCGCCAAGACCGTCCTGGCCGGGGAGTACCCCGAGCTGGCCGGGCAGATCGCCGTGGCCCTCCCCGACGAGAAGGCCCGCCGCGTCGGCCAGAGCGTCGCCGCCGCCTCCCTCCCCGCTTTTTCTTGAAAGAAAAAGCGGAAAAAAGAACTTTAATCTCGCTCTTAGGTGCGGAATAGGCCGCCGGATTTCCGCCCGGTAACGAAACGGTCCTCTGCCGGAGCGTTTTGAAAAAACGGAATCCCTGATGCGGATGTGTGGGATTTGTGTCAGGGATGCTGGCCCCGATGGGCGGACGAAGCAAAAAGAACGGCTGTCTTACCTTGAGCAGGGAAGAAGGCGCTCGCCCCCCGCCCGGGGGCGGGGAGAACGGAGGAATGGGATGAAGCGCCATATTGTCTGTCTGGGGGACTCCAACACCCACGGGTACTGCGCCGATCCGGCGGACTGCGCAGGAGGGCCCCTCCACCGCTTTGACGAGGACGAGCGGTGGACCTGCCTGCTCCAGCGGGCCCTGGGGGAGAAGGTCCTGGTGCTGGAGGAGGGCCTCAGCGGCCGCACCACCGTCTTTGACGACCCTCTCACCCCCGGCATGCGGGGGCTGGACTACCTGTACCCCTGCCTGATGAGTCACGAGCCGGTCTCTCTGTTGATTGTGATGCTGGGCACCAACGATACCAAGTCCCGGTTTTCCGCCAACGAGGGGCACATCACCGCCGGGCTGGAGCGGCTGGTCCGGCTGGCCCGGGGGACGGACTGCTGGGGCCCCGGCGGCACGCCCCGGATCCTGCTGATCGCCCCGGCCCCCATTGACGAGGGGGTATACGCCTCCCCTGTGGCCAAGGAGATGGGACCGGGGTGTGTGGAGAAGTCCCGGGGGCTGGCGGCCGGCTACCGGGAGCTGGCCCAGAGGCTGGACTGTGCCTTTCTGGACGCGGGACAGCTGGGGTGTACCTATAACACCGTGGATTTCATGCACCTGACCCGTCAGGGCCACCGGACGCTGGCCGAAGCGCTGGCGGAGCTGGTCCCCACCCTCATCTGAGGCGGGGCCGGCGGACAGGAGAACAGGCAGATCAAAAACGGCGTCCCGGACAGGACGCCGTTTTTTGTGGAAATGCTTGTGCTTTCCAGAAAAAGCCGGTATAATAAGAGCACCCGCATCCAGGACAGCGGACGCGGGAGGAATAGAAATAAAAGGAGTGACCAGACATGAACAGAACGGTAAACGGCAGAGGCGGGCTCCGGCGTCTGGGCGCGCTGATCTGCGCCGGGGCGCTGCTGGGCGGCCTGACCCTCTGGGCGGGCGCGGCCGAGACGGTGGATGTCAATCTCCGGCCCGATGTGACCATCTGCATTGACGGCGTGGAGCGGGAGTTCTACAACGCCGGCGGGCAGGCGGTTTACCCCATTCAGCGGCAGGGCACCACCTATCTGCCCGTTCGGGCCATCGGCGAGCTGATGGGCAAAAATGTAGACTGGAATCAGAACACCCTCACCGTCACTCTGTCGGGCAGGCGCACCGCCGCCCCGGTGAAGGGGACCCCCAACCCCGACGCAAGGCATGAGGTGGTCGAGGCCGAGCTCCGGCCCGACTTCACCGTGGTGGTGGACGGCACGGTCCGGACCTTTGCCAACGAGCAGGGGACCACCGTGTATCCCCTTCTCTACAACGGCTCCACCTATCTGCCCGTTCGGGCCATCGGCGAGCTGATGGGCAAGCGGGCAAGCTGGGATTCCCGTACCCGCACCGTCGCTCTGGACGGAAGAAATGAAGTCACCGACGCGGATACCTTCTCCGGGACGGGAACGAAGCCCCCCGCCGCCTCGCCCTCTCCCGCATCCGCCGGACAGGCGCTCACCCTGGACGAGGCCAAGCTGGCGGCGCTGAACAACGCGGGCCTCACGACCAATCAGGTCACCTGGACCAAGCACAAGCTGGACTGGGAGAACGGCCGCCAGGTCTATGAGCTGGAGTTCTGCACCAGTACCGGCGTGGCGTACAGCTATGAGCTGGACGCCGCCACCGGCGCGGTGCTGGAGAAGGACTACGATACCGGCCGGAGCGGCACCCGGGGCGGAACCGTGATTGGCGACGCCAGGGCCCGGGAGATCGCTTTGAGCCAGGTGCCCGGCGCGTCGGACCCCCACATTATCAAGGTCGAGCTGGACCGGGACGATGGGGAGTACGAGGTGGAGATCCGCTATCAGACCCGGGAGTACGACCTGGAGATCGACGCCGTCACCGGTGCAATTCTGCAATACGAGGAGGAGCCCATTCGCTGACCAAACAGACGAAGAGATAAAAAAAGCCCCTGAAACGCGCGTTTCAGGGGCTTTTTTCACACAAAGACTGCCTGTACAAGCACCATATAGAGGATGGTGCCCCCGAAGATGGAGAGCAGGTTGTTTTTCTTCCAGAGGTGGAGGGCCACCACCACTGCCGCCGAGATGAGCTGGGGAGCCCACCCGGCGGGGGCCGTAAAGTGGATCCCCCGCAGACAGTAGATGATAAGCATGGCGATGATGGCGGGGGGGAGCACCCGGCCCAGGTAGAGCACCAGCCGTGGCGGGGCCTCTCCCCGGTCGAAGAGCAGGAAGGGGAGGGCCCGGGTGAGGAAGGTCACGGCTGCCATCACCGCAATGGCGGCGGCGGCCTGTCCGGCGGTCAGCATGAAGACGCCCCCTCTCCGGGCCGGGCATGGGCGGAGGCCGCGGCGGGACCCTCCAGCCTGTCCCGGAGGATCAGCAGCACCAACACAATCACGCCCAGGGAGACCAGCAGCATCTGCCGCTGGCCGAAGAACTGGCCCAGGATGATCAGGAACACGATGGTGGCGCCCGCCCCCAGCAGGGCGGGGAGATGATTTTTGTAGGCCTTCCACTGGTCCACCGCAATCACGAGGAACAGGGCGGTCATGGCGAAGTCGATGCCGGTGGTGTCGATAGGGATCAGGGCCCCCGCTACCGCGCCGATCACCGAGCCCGCAATCCAATAGAGGTGGTCCAGCAGGGCCACGGCAAAATAGAACCCCTTGGGGTCCACCCCCACCGGGGCCTGGGCCGAGGCCAGCAGGGCGTAGGTCTCGTCGGTGAGAGAGAAGATCATGTAGAGCTTCCGGAGCCCCATGCCCCGGAATTTTTCCAGCATGGACAGGCCGTAGACCAGGTGGCGGAAGTTGATCAGCAGGGTCATCAGGGCCACCGTGCTCAGGGCTGCCCCCGTCTCCAGCAGGGTCACACCCAGATAC
>CANSQX010000070.1 GCA_947649225.1 uncultured Flavonifractor sp. | reverse complement strand
GAGTATGTGGACGGGCCTGTTAAAATAGGACTAAATCAGAAAGACCCCTACAGCAAGGGGGACGCTGGTTTCGTCCTGTTTTTATTTTTGCACAAAAAGAGGAGGGAATACAGGAAGTATGGGAAAGATAACGGCGATCTGCAACCAAAAGGGAGGGGTAGGCAAAACGGTAACAGCGGTGAATCTGGGCATTGGTCTGGCGCGGGAGGGCAAGCGGGTCCTGCTGGCGGACGTGGACGCCCAGGGCTCTCTCACCGCCAGCCTGGGCTACCAGCACCCGGACCAGATGGAGCACACCCTTGCGGAGCTGCTGGGGCGCGTCATTTCAGACGAGCCTTTGCCGCCGGACAGGGGCATCCTCCATCAGGCGGAGGGGGTGGACCTCCTCCCCGCCAACATCGAGCTGTCCGGCCTGGAGGTCACGCTGGTGAACACCATGAGCCGGGAGACGGTTCTGCGGGAGTACCTGAACGGCCTCCGGGACCAGTACGACGAAATCCTGCTGGACTGCTGTCCCTCGCTGGGGATGCTGACCATCAATGCCCTGGCCGCGGCGGACGAGATCCTGATCCCAATGCAGGCCCACTACCTGTCCATAAAAGGACTGGAACAGCTGCTGCGCACCATATCCAACGTAAAGCGGAAAATCAACCCCGGCCTGCGCATCGCGGGAATTCTCATCACCATGGCGGACCTGCGGACCACCTACTCCCGGGATATCATCGAGCTGCTCCGCAATGCCTACGGAGATAAACTGCGCATTTTTGACAGCGTTATCCCCCGCTCCATTCGCGCGGCGGAAATGAGCGCAGAGGGCCGGAGTATCTACCTCCACGACCCTGCTGGTAAGGTATCCGCCGCCTACGCCGCCCTGACCCGGGAGGTTCTGTCATGAAAAGCAGCGCCGGCAAGATCCAGCTCACCGGCTTCGACGATCTGTTTCAGACCGGCGGCCATGGAGAGGACGGCGTGGAACGAGTACAGGAGGTTCCTCTGACGGAGCTCTTTCCCTTCAAGGACCACCCGTTCCAGGTGAAGGACGACGAGGCCATGGAGAAAACGGCGCAGAGCATCGCGGAGCACGGCGTCCTGGTCCCCGGCATTGTCCGGCCCCGGCGGGAGGGCGGCTATGAGATTGTGGCGGGCCACCGGCGCAAGCATGGGAGCGAGCTGGCGGGCAAAACCGCCATGCCGGTGCTCATCCGGGCGCTGGACGACGACGAAGCCACGATTATTATGGTTGACTCCAACCTCCAGCGGGAGAAAATCCTGCCCAGCGAAAAGGCGTGGGCCTACAGGATGAAGCTGGAAGCGTTGAAGCATCAGGGCCAGCGCCGAGATCTCACTTTAGAACGCGGCGTTCCAAAGTTGCCTGCACGGGATAGGATTGCCCAGGAGGCTGGGGAGAACTGCGGCTTGACAGTGACCCGGTATATCGCGTTAACCAAGCTGATTCCTCCCCTGTTGGTGCTAGTAGACGAAGAAAAGCTGGCCGTCAGCACCGCCGCAGATTACCTGTCGGACCTGCCGGAGAACGAACAGACAGACCTTGCGGCAGTTATGGAAAAGCGGAATGTGATTCCTGTCAAAAGCCAGCTTGCAAAAATCAAGCAGTACAGTAGAGAGGGGACCCTGAGCGCCGCTGTCATGGATGCAATCTTAACCGAGCAGCGCCCCGTGCCTGTACAGGTGGTGCTCAGACGGGACCGGCTGAAACACTACTTCCCCCAGTCCTACACAGCCCAACAAATGGAAGAAGTGATTGTGTCCCTGCTGGAGACCTGGCGTACACAGCATTCATAGCGATCCGAAAAATATCAACAAGGCGGCGGAAGCGGGCCGGTGACGATGAAACGTCACCGGCCCGCTTTTTTGGTTTCCGCCAGAAATGAAGGAGGCAGTCATGATGCCGTCAAATCTGAACCTGGACTACTACTATGGCAGCGAAGGGGACCAGTACAGCTTCTACCGTATCCCCAAGACCCTGCTCACCGATCCCCGCTACAAGGGCGTATCCCTTGAGGCCAAGGTCCTCTACGGCCTGTTGCTGGACCGCATGGGCCTGTCGGTAAAGAACGGCTGGACGGACAGCGGGGGTCGGGTGTACCTCTACTTCACCCAGGAGGACGCTATGGGGATGCTGAACTGCGGCCACAACAAGGCGGTCAAGCTCTTTGCGGAACTGGATCAGACCGGCCTGATTGAGCGCAAAAAGCAGGGCCAGGGCCGTCCCACCCGCATTTATGTGAAGAATTTCGTCCTGCCCCCGCTTCCCGATCCGGAGCCGGAAACGGAACCGCCCCAGTCCCCGAAGGACGGCCAGACTTCCGCTTTGCGGAAGCCTCACCCCGCCCCGGAAGTCCAGACCTCCGAAACGGGGAAGCCTGCACATCCCGAAACGGGCGGTCTTGACTTCCCCGGAGAGGACGCAAATAAGACTGAGAAGAACGATACTGACTGGAACGAGACTGATCCATCCATCCTTCCCCCGACCCTTGCCGTCACAAGCTCCGCATCCCTCGCTTCGCCGCAAGCGGCAAAGCTCACTCACTGCGCTGCTCCGGCTCTCCCCACCGCAAACGCTTCGCTGGTTTGCGGTGGGGACCCCGGAAGGCCCAAGGGCCGGATACGGATGGATGAGATGGACCGATACCGAATGCTGATCAAAGAAAATATCGGCTTTGACCAGCTCCTGGCCGAGCATCCCTATGACGGGGAGACCCTGGAGGGCTATGTGGAGCTGATGGTGGAGGTCTGCTGCTCCCGGAAGGATTTTGTCCGCATCGCCGGGGAGGAAATGGCCGCCGAGGTGGTGAAGAGCCGGTTTTTGAAGCTCAGCCACGAGCACATTGCCTACGTCCTGGAGAGCATGAACCGGAACACCGCCCTGGTGCGCAACATCAAGGCGTACACCCTGGCGGCGCTGTACAACGCCCCCGTCACCATCAGCCAGTATTACGCGTCCCAGGCCAGCCACGATCTGGCGTGGTACGCCGCTGGACAATAAGAACCTGTATTCACAACCGTTGAACACTGTCTTGCCGGGTCTTTTGCCGTTGCGCGGCGGCAAAAAATCTTGAAACACACAAAGGATTCCTGCGCTTTTTTCCCTTGCGCAATGGCAAAATCCCACGGCAATCCAGCGTCCCCCGATTATGAATACAGGTTCTAGCACGAAAAGGAGGAATTTTATGGAAAGAGAAATCGACATTCTGGTGGTGGAGCCCGGAAAAAATCCCCACCTGGCCCGGGTGCCGGACACGCTGGAAGCCTTTCAGAAAATTGTGGGCGGGCCCGTCGAAGCCGGGTGCTACCTGCCCCAGCGGGTGATGCTCATCTGCAACGGCGAGGGCAAGCGCCAAAAATTGATGCCCAACCGGGAGAACCCCACAGACAAGGGAGATTTTATAGCCGGAACCTTCCTGCTATGCAGCTTCGAGGGAGACCACTTTGCGTCCCTGAGCGCGGTCCAGCAACGGGAATTTGAGGCGTACTTCGCCCTGCCGGGAGGTGACAGCGCCCTGTGAGCCGCCATCTGCTCCGCCGCCTGCTGGTTCCGCCCTAGTATTCCATACCAAGCCGCCCTGGAAGGACTTGTGCTCCTTACAGGGCTCATTTTTTGCAGAAAAGGGGGAATTCACAGATAAACGAAGCGAAAACCAACACATATCACGTCCTTAGCCTGAGCGGGGGCAAGGACGACCCCAGCCACCGCTATCCGCTGGTGGAATGGAACATCACCGAGGCCCAGGCCCTGCAAATCTGCTACGACCAGGGCTTTGATTTCGGCGGGCTGTATGAGATTTACCACCGGGCGTCCTGCTGGTGCTGCCCCCTCCAGCGTACCGGCGAGCTGCGCAAGCTGCGCCGCCACCATCCGGAGCTGTGGGCACGGCTGCTGGACATGGACCGCCGGGCGCGGGCCATGTTCGGCCCCGTTCCCCTGGGGCAGTTTAAACAGAATTGGAGCACGGCGGAGCTGGAGGCCCGCTTCGCCCGGGAGGAAGCACAAGGAAAACAGCGAGAGGAGGAAGCGATATGAAACAACGAATCGCCGCGCTGCTGTGTACGGCGGCGCTGGCAGTGGGCGCGGCCGCACCCCAGGCGCTGGCGGTGGAGCGGCACTATCCCACTTCGGTGGAGACCTACCTGGAGGGGGACAGCCCCCGCATCCGCAAGGTGTACCAGCTCTCCCTGGCGGACGACCCCGCCGGAATCCCCACCGGGGAGTTTGAGCGGGACGGGCTGGTATACCGCCTGCTGGACCTGACCCGGAAGGACGAGGTGGGGGTGGACACCCGGGCCCACACAGAGACCGTCACCCTGGACAGCGCCACCGGGGAGTTGTCTGAGGTGCTGAAGCTGCTGGACGGCCAGCGGGAGGCGGCGACGGAGGACGGCTACGCCGGGACGCTGATCCTGGACCACACCTCCATCCAAATCCAGGTCAAGGGCTACGCCAGCAAAACCCGGAACTTGTCCGCCGCCCGGAGCTATCCCAACCTCTCCGGCGCGGACCTGTCTTTGGTGCCCAAGACCATCACAGACAGCGGAAAAACCCTGACCCTGGCGGATGTCCAGTGGTCCAGCGACGGGGAGCATTACACCGCCGCCGCCACCTATACCGGCACGGCCACCAGCCGGTACGCCACCGGCTACACCGTCACCGCCAATTACACCGGCCAGGTGGCCAAGCCGGGCTGCGACGTGGTGACGTATACCGCCGTCTTCGGCGGCACGGAGCCGGAAGCGGAAGCAGCGCCGGTTCCCGAACAGACGCCCGCTCCCACGCCCACGCCGGAGCCCACCCCAGAGCCGGAGCCATCTCCCACTGCGGATACCGCCGTGGAACACAGCGGCCCCGTGGACCCGCTTCCCCTGCTGGTCCTCACAGGAATTGGCGCTGTGTTTCTGGGGGCGGTGCTGTGGCTGGCCCGGAAAGCAAGGGGGAAGGAGGCGTCCGCATGAAGCGAATTTTGAGTATGCTTGCCCTGACAGCCGCCTGTACCGCTCTGCTCGCCACCCAGGCCGCCGCGCTGAGTTACAGCGTGGACGCGCCAGCGGACGGCCTGACCGCCCGCCCCACCAGCCAGGAGATAGTTTTCCAGGAACAGGCGGTCAACGTGGATCGGAGCAAGGACGCCGCCCTCATCCCGCCCGGCTTTGGCAGTCCCACCAGCTATCTGCCCCAAAGCGGCGAGCCCCTGACCCCCAATCTGGTCCCAGGCGGGCTGGACGGAGGCTTGACCGCCGCCGCAGGCAGCGGCTCGGGGACAGTCTCCGGCGGTTCTTCCACTGCGGCAGGCGGCTCCGAAGTGATCATCACCTATCCCAAGCTGGAGACCGGAAAGCCCCCTGTGACCACCGGCTTTACAAAGGTTACATCCGATCTCCGCTACTCCGGGGGCCATCTGGGGACACTGAACATCCCCGCCATTGGCCTGAGCGTCAAAATCTACGAGGGGACGGACAGCGCGGCCCTGGCCAAGGGCGCGGGCCATTTTAAGGATACCAGCATCTGGGCCGGAAATGTGGTACTTGCGGCCCATAACCGGGGTGTGACCAACCATTTCGGCAAAATCCACACCCTGAACATCGGGGACACCATCACCCTGACCACCAAGCTGGGCAAGCGCACCTATGCCGTCACCAGCGTATCCAAGGTCAGGGAGACGGACGCCAGCGGAACCGCCGCCACACCGGACAACCAGATTACCCTCTACACCTGCGTCCGCGACGAGAGCGCCTACCGGTGGTGCGTGAAGGGCGTGGAAATTTAAGAGGCTGTACCGCACAGAAAGTTGTTGACATTTCTGATATTTTATAGTATACTTATTATGGGGTAATTTACACACAAAATATCGGAGGTAGAGAAAATGAAACGATTCCAGTTTTTCCTCGGCTTTCTGTGCGGCGCACTCTGCTTCGGCGGCACGGTGGCAGCGGCGGCGGGGCTGCTGGCGGAGCCCTCCGCCCAGACCTTCTATGTGGACGGCCAGCGCGTCAATTTGGAAGCCTACGCCATCAACGGCCACAACTACGTGCAGCTCCGGGACGTGGGCCGGGCGGTGGATTTCAACGTCACCTACGACGGAACCACCAACAGCGTCCGTATCGACACGAAAAACCCGTACATGGAAGCGGTCCCCACGCCTACGCCCACGCCTGCCCCTGCCCAGACCTCCGGCGTGATCACCATCCCCCAGTCCGATGAACGGCTGGTTCTGAAGGAGGGCGATCAGGTGCTCTGCGACGATGGGACCGTCTATGAGATTACAGACATGAGCCTCTATGACAAGAGTATGTTTGCCTCCGGCCCTTTGGAAGCCCTGCCCTCTCCCACCTGGGATTGGAGCCAGCTCCCGGAGCTGGAGCTGCCCAAGGCGGAGGTCCGGCACTTTCAGACAGAGCACGGCGACCGCCTGTTTATCCGTAATCTCTACGAGACCCGCCGGATGCAGTATACCATTTACAACTGTATCCCCAACTGCCCCATATTGTGGGAGAACGGCAAGCTAAAGCTGGGCAAAGACGGCAATCCGTTCCTCCGGCTGCAACTGAGCATCACCGGCACAAAGGGCGTCCAGCCTTTCTGGCCCTGGCGAGAGGATCAGCTCACCCAGGTATTCTACTCCGCGCCGGGGGCGACCTTCGCAGTAGAGGCATGGGATGTGTTCAAAGACGGAAAGTTCCTATATACCAAATATAATGTGCAGGGATATTGAGGTCCTTAATATGATAACAGCCCGACTGTCTATAAGACAGCCGGGCTGTTGCATTTTCCAAATGATTCAGGAGGTATGCAAATGAAGCGATTGACCAGTATGATTCTTGCCCTGTCAATGCTATTCTCGCTGCTCTGCCCCGCGGTCCAGGCTGCCAGCACGCCAGGAGAGGCCCTTGGCAAGGTGGACATCTACAGCGGCGGCTACCCTATGGCCTATCTGGCCGTCAATGGGAAGGTGCAGACACAGGAGTATACTTATTTTCTTTATTCAGATGAAACCACAGGCGAGGAAAAAGAAATTCCCGCCTATTGCGTCAACCCGAACCTCTACGGCGTTCCCCAGACGGTGGGAAAAGGGGAATCCATCGAGTATCTTGCCGACGAAAAGGCCGCGGACCCCAAGGTAGTGGGCATCATCGCCAACTGCTATCCCCACCGGGGGCTTGCCGAGCTGAAGCTGGACAGCCTGCACCAGGCGTTTTACGCGGGCAAGATCGCCCTGTGGTGCTATCTCATCCCGGAGTGGGACATCTCCAAAGTGACCATCAACCCTGCTCTGACCGGGGCGGAGCGGGACCGGGCGGAGCGCATCAAGGCCGCCGCCGCGGACATCTACAACCGGGGCATGGCCTGGAACAGCATCCCCCAGCCCCGGCTCGCCGCCGTCGCGGACCAGGAGACCGCCTATCCCGTGACCATTGACGGCGCGGCCTATTTGCAGCAGGTGTTTACCGTCACCTCGGACACCTGGGTGAATCAGTACGCCGTCCACATCGCGCTCCAGGGGGACGTGCCCTCCGGAACCCGCATTGCGGACATGGACAACAAGGATATTACCACACTGAAGGTGGCAGGCAGCTCCGGCGTGTTTCAGGGCCAGTTCAAGGTGCTCTATCCCGCCGCCAGCGTGGAGGGCAAGCGCGGCAGCGTCCAGTTTTCCCTCTCCGCCGATGTCTACCAGTACGCCGTCTTCTACGCGGTGTGCCAGGAGGCGGACGAGTACGGCCCCCTCCAGAACTATCTCTGCGACACCGACCCCAGGACCTCCCTCCTGCGCTCCGGAGTGAGCCGGTACGCCCCTGACCCCACTCCGGAGGAGACGCCGCCCCCCAGCCAGCCGCCGCAGTCCGGGGAGCTGGAGATCGTCAAGTACGAGCAGGGCACCGATCTCCCCCTGGAGGGGGCCGCCTTTGAGGTCAAGGGCCCCGATGGGGATGTGATGGGCGTCTTTACCACCGGAGCGGACGGCAGAATCCGCGTCCCCGCGCCCAAGGCGGGCAGCTATACCGTCCGGGAGGTCACGCCGCCCAAATACCACCTGCTGGACGATGAGCCCACCAAGACCGTCACCGTCCGGCCCGGCGAGACCGCCCGGCTCACCTACCACAACCCGCCCTATGGGGACCTGCGCATTGAGAAGGTGGACGGGGCCACCGGCAACAGCCTGGCCGGGGCCCGCATCCAGATCAAGCACATCGAATCCGGGAAGACCTACACTGGCGTCACCGATACCGGCGGCTCCTATACCTTCACAGAGCTGGTCCCGGGGGCCTATGAGATCCAGGAACTGGCCGCCCCGGAGGGCTGGGAGCGTGACCCCCAGACTCACACCACTACCGTGGCCACCGGCGAGTGCGTCACCTATACGCTGAAAAACAGCGCCCTTCCCGGCCTGAAGCTCACCAAATACGACGCCGCCTCCCACGCAGCTATGAGCGGCGTCACCTTTGAGATCTTCCAGGACACCGTTTCCATCGGCCGCTATGAGACCGACGCCCTGGGGGAGATCCTGCTCACCAACCTCCAGCCCGGCACGTACCGGGTGGTGGAGGTGGACACGGGAAACACCACCCACCTCATTGCCCCGCCCCAGGAGGTGCTCCTCACCGCCGGCGGTGGCATCAAGGAGCTGATCTTCACCAACGACCAGAAGCCGGGAATGCGGCTGGTAAAGGTGGACAGCACGGACCCCTCCAAAGTCATTCCCAATGTCCGCTTTGAGATCTCCCAGGTGGGCGGCAGCTACAAAAACGAGTTTGTAACGGACCGGAACGGGGAAATCGACCTCTCCGCGCTGGAGCCGGGGGCCTATCAGGTGAAGGAGCTGGAGGCCCCGGCGGGTTATCTGCTGGACGATGCCGCGCGTACCATTCAGCTCAGGCCCAACGAGACGGCGGAGTTTGTGTTCACCAACACGCCCATGCCCTCCCTCCGGCTGGTCAAGCTGAGCTCAGGCGGTTCCCGCTTACAGGGCGTCACCTTCCGCATTGCCAAGATCGAGGACGGGACCCACTATCTGGACCGCACTACCGATGAAAACGGGGAAATCAACCTCTCCGGCCTGGAGCCGGGGGTGTACTCGGTCAAAGAGACCGCCACGGTTTCCGATCATATCCTCAACCCCAAGGAGTACCATGTGGAGCTCTTCCCCGGCAAGACCAGCACGATTACCATTGAGAATCAGAAACGCCCCAACCTGACCATTTACAAGCGGGACGCAGACACTGGCGAGCCCATTCCCAACACTGTTTTTCTCGTGAAAGCGGCGGACGGCCACAGCGTCAACGAGGTCAAAACCGGCGCGGACGGCAAGGCGGAGCTGGAAAACCTCCTGCCTGGGGTGTATGAGATCAGCGAGAAATCCGTCCCCGCCCCCTGGCTCCTGGACGCCGCCCCCCAGCTGGTCACGCTCTATCCCAACCGGGACAGGGCGGTTTATTTTGAGAACCACAAGCGGCCCACTTTGACCATCCACAAGGTAGACAGCGTGACCGGCAGCCCCATCCAGGGAGCCAAGTTTGAGGTCTGGTACGGCTCCAACAGCACCAATACCGGGGAACTCAACAGTCTGGGCGCCTATTTCAGCGATGAAAACGGCCAGATTGTCATCGACAACCTCCGGGACGGCTGGTACAAGGTGACGGAGCTGGAGCCCGCCGCAGGCTTTTCCATCAAGGAACCGGCAACCCAGGAGTTTTATATCAAGGGCGGCGAAAGCAAAACAATTACCTTTGAAAATGTGCCGCTTAACGCGATAATAATTGAGAAGTACGACAGTGTGACCGGGGAAGCCCTGCCGGGATGCACGTTCCAGCTGAAATATCTGGGCGGAACCAGCGGCACAGGCGGCACTGTGATTGGCACGAAGGTCACTGGCAAGAACGGAACCGCCATCTGGACGGGGCTCAAGCCAGGGACATACGTCGCTGAAGAAGTGGACCCCGCAGACGGCTACTCCATCATCCAGTCCTCCGAGACCATTCTGCTGGCGGACAGCGGGGAGCAGAGCGTGATCACAGTCCGCTTTGCCAACGCCCCGGACGGGGCGCTGCTCATCCGGAAAGTCTGCGCAACAAATCCCAGCGTTACCCTGCAAAATGCGGAGTTCAAAGTGGCCTATGCGGACGGCACTCTGATTGGCGACTCGAACGGCATTTTCAGAACCGATGAGCACGGAGAAATCCGCATTCCCGGCCTGAAACCCGGCAAGAGCGTTGTGGTGACGGAGACCCGCGCCCCTGCCGGTTTTATCCTGGATACCCAGTCCCAGACGGTTCAGATTAAGGCGGGCAAAACCGTGTCCCTCACCTTCAAAAACCAGCCAAAAGGCAGTCTGATTATCCAAAAACGGGACAGCGCCACGGATCAGCCCCTCCCCGGCGCGCAGTTCCGCATTACCACCGCCGCAGGCTGCGAGGTGGGACTGGACGGCGTGATTGGCTCCTCTACCTTAACCCAAAACGGCATCTTCACCACCGACAGCAGCGGTGAAATCAGAATCACCAATCTGGCCCCCGGCGCGTATGTGGTCAATGAAATCAAGGCCCCTGTCGGTTATGTCATGGACAGCCCCAGCACCAATGTGGTCATCGGGCAGGGTGGCGATACGCAGACCGTGGTGATCAAGAACTCCAAGGCCGGTACGCTGGTGATTGATAAGCGGGATTCCCTCACCGGCAAGCCGCTGGCGGGCGTCACCTTCAAGGTCACGACTTCTACCGGCGAATTTGTCCCGGATGCCAACGGGCAGATTTCCAGCAACGGCCTCTACACCACGGATAAGGACGGCAAAATCATCATTAACGGCGTGGTTGGGACGCTGGTTGTAACAGAAACGGCCACCATCCCCGGCTACACCATCGACGAGGCCGCACGGACGCAGACCGTCCATGTGAATCCCAACGGCACCCAGACCCTGCGCTTCACCAACACCCCCAGCACCACCCTTGTGATTGAGAAATACATCGAGGGCACCACCACGCCGCTGAAAGGCGTCACCTTTTTGGTGACAGACAGCTCCGGCGAAGTGGTGGGCGGCAGCAATGGCGCGTTCATCACCGACGAGAACGGGCGCATTGTGATCGGCGATCTGGAGCCCGGCACTACCGTCACCGCCCGGGAGGTCAAGACGCTGGAGGGCTTCGTCCTGGATACCACGCCCAAGTCCATCAAAATCAAGGCCGGAGAGGCTCAGACCCTGCGCTTTTACAACGCCAGGCAGGGCACAATCGTCATCAAGAAGCTGGACAAACAGACCGGAAAACCGCTGGCGGGCGTGGAGTTCCAGATTACCTACGCGGACGGCAGCTACCTGGACGATGATTATGGCCACCTCTCCAGCAAGGGCCTCTACACCACCGGCCGGAACGGTGAAATCCGTATTTCCGGCGTGGTTGGGACGCTGGTTATTACCGAAACGAAGCCCTTGCCTGGATATGTAATGGACACGGAAACCCGCACTCAGACCGTCAAAGTCAACCCTGCGGATACGCAGACAGTCACATTTTATAACACGCGGAGCGGCGGTGTGGAGATCATCAAGGTGAGCGAGAGTGACCGCACCCGGCGCATCCCCAACGTCACCTTTGAGATCAGGAAGATGGACGGCGGGCTGATGAAAACCGTGACTACGGATTCCAAGGGCCGGGTGTATCAGGAACTGGACGCGGGGCACTACTACGCCGTGGAAATTGACTGTCCCAAGGAGTTCAGGCTGGACGGCACCCCCCACTATTTCGAGGTAAAGGACGGTGAAACCACCGCGTTAACGGTGGAAAACAGGCCCTTCTCCGGCATTCTGCTCCACAAGGTGGACAGTGTGACCGGCAAGGGCATCCACGGCGTCACCTTCTTGCTGTACGATGGCAGCATGAACCCCGTGGACCAGTTCACCACGGACCAGGACGGCTATGCCTATATTGACACCCTGGAGCTGTCCGGCAAGGTCTATCTCCGGGAGCTGGAGAACGAGGGCTACGCCGTGGACACCCAGCTCAAAACCGTCTACATCAAGCCCGGGGAGACCACCGAAATCACCTGGAAGAACACCCCCATTACCGCGCAGATCCAGATTACCAAAAAATCCGCCGGCTACAATCCCACCAACGGCCTGCCGGCCGGGACCCTGCTGGAGGGGGCGGTGTTTGAGATCTGCGACAAGGCCGGGAACGTGGTGGACACCATCCGGAGCGACCAGCGCGGGCTGGCCGCCTCCAAGCCCCTGCCCCTGGACCGCTACACCGTCCGGGAGGTGAAAGCCCCGGACCATTACGGCGTCAATGATACCGTTTTGACCGCCTATCTGGAGCATCCGGGACAAATCGTCCGCTTTGAAGTGACCAACCAGAGCCTGACCACCGGCGTGTCCATCACCAAGACCGGGCCCAAGGAGGCCATGGCCGGCCAGCCGGTGAATTACACCTTCTCCGGCATCGCCAACACCTCTAATGTACGGCTGGAGAATTTTTACTGGCGGGACACCCTCCCCGCCCAGGTGCAGTTGGATACGGTGGTCACAGGCACCTACAATTTCCCCGGCACCTATAAAATCACCTACCGGGTCAACGGCGGGGAGCCCCGCACCCTGGCGGACAGCCTGAGCACGGCGAAGAATTACACCCTGGCGGCGTCCCCGGCGGCGCTGGGGCTGGCCGCCAACGAGCGCGTCACGGAGATTATGTTCGTGTTCGGCCAGGCTCCCGCAAAGTTCTCCCAGGTGGAGAAGCCCATACTGCGGTGTACCGCCCTGAAACACATCGCCGCCGTCTCCTTCGTCAACGTGGCGGACGTGGGCGGCACGTACAACGGCAAGTGGGTGCAGGCCATCTCCCGCTGGGTGACGGCGGTGTACGGCAAGCCATCCACCCTGCCCCGTACCGGATATTAAAGCGTGCGCTACGGGTCACCCCGAGAGGGGTGGCCCGGCTGCTGAAAGGAGGGGTGCCCCTTGCAGGACGAGGTGCGGGACAAGACCGTGGCGCTGGCGATCCGCATGGGAAAGACCGGCGGCCGGCTGACCGCCAATCTGCTGAAATGGGCCATTCGAAGCTATCTGGCACAGTCCAAAAACCCTCACATCCACCACGGCAGGCAGACCGTCAAGCAGCTTGTGAGACAGGGGCAGGGTGTGCAGAACATTGAGATTACCGAAAAAAATATCAAGTCCTTCGAGCATACGGCCCGGAAGTACGGCGTGGATTTCGCGCTGAAAAAGGACCCGGCCCAGGGAAAGTATCTGGTCTTCTTCAAGGCCAGGGACGCGGACGCCCTCAACGCAGCCTTTGCCGAGTATGCCGCCAAAACCCTGCGCCGTAGTTCGGAAAAACCGTCCCTGCGGCGGCAGCTGGCCCACTTTAAGGAGCTGGTAAAGAACGAGGCCAGGGACACGGTGAAAAACCGGGATAAGGGGGCGGCAGAGCGGTGAGATTTGGCCGGAAAAAATGCCTGCTGCGCGGCTTTGTTCAGATCCCTCGCCTAGGGCGGGCCATGAAACGAAAAATGAGACACGGCTGTCTGCCGTGCCTTTTACCGTAATTATATTGTAGGAGGTGATTAAAATGGAACTGTTTGCGGAGTATAGGGCAAAAGAGAAACTGCTGGATCAGCTGGATCAGAGTCTTTTGAACCACGCGAAAAGCCTTTCTGCTGGGGAGGGACCTGGCATTGCGGATGTGTACCATCTGCAAAGTCTGGCCGAACTGCACTGCTACTTGAAAACGGTACATCAGTTTGATTCTGCCGAGGTGGAGGCCCTTCTGAAATTTGCCGACCCTCTGGCGGCGGCCAATCTCTGTTGGGAAGAAAATCCTCATGAGTACAGCTTTCCCATCCGTGAGCTGTTGAAAGAGAGCAATGCCTATGAGCGGCTTCCACTGGCAGAACCCACACCGCCCCCGGAGAAAGCCTCTGTGCGGGAACGTCTGCGTACTGCCATTCAGGAGGCCAACCGTCAGGCGGCGCAGGGTCATGACCACGGCGGCGATGTCCGCTGACCGCCTTTTCTCTCCGCATGAGTTAAGAGGTGAATCGGATGCAGGAGGAAGTCCATTTTAATGAGGCCAAGGACATGGTGAAAACCGGGACAGGGGGGCGGCAGAGTGGTGAGACTTGACTGGAAGAGAGTTCTGCTGCTCAGCTTCCCCTATCTGTTTGTATTCTGGTTGTTCAACCGCGCGGGGGAGGGCTACCGGCTGGCGGCGGGCACGGATCTGATTGCCAAAGGCATGGGGGCGGTCTCCAGCCTGGGCGCAATCATCTCCCGCAGCCCCCTGCCCAGCTTCCACCCACAGGATCTTCTCGTGGGACTGGCCGGGGCGCTGTGCGTCCGGGCGGCGGTCTGGCTCAAGGCCCAAAACGCCAGGAAATACCGCCGCGGCAGGGAGTATGGATCGGCCCGCTGGGGGACAGCGGACGATATCCGCCCGTTCATCAGCCCCAAGTTTGACCAGAACATTCTTCTGACCCAGACCGAGCGCGTCATGGTGGGCCGCAATCAGAACCCCAAGTATAACATCAATAAAAATGTGCTGGTGATTGGCGGCTCCGGCTCTGGTAAGACTCGTTTCCATATTAAGCCAAATTTGATGCAGATGAACGCGTCTTATATTTGCACGGACCCGAAAGGGTCACTATAATAAGGATAGAAAGGTCGTGAAAATACAAAA
>CANSQX010000069.1 GCA_947649225.1 uncultured Flavonifractor sp. | reverse complement strand
GAGTCCAGGGCCGAAGCCCTGGTTTCTCTTTGCTACTTTCTCCAAATGGAGAAAGCAGGCCCCCGCGGCAGCGTCCCCCGGAGGACCGGCGGTCCTCCCCACTCTGCGTTGCAGAGCGGTTACACCATCCGAAGCCGGTAGCCGCAGGCTGTAATACACCGCTCCGCGAGGACCTCCATGGCGTCCAGGTAGTAGTCGGGGAGGCCGTGGTAGGCCCGGTAGACCGACAGCTCGGTGCAGGCCAGAATCCCGCCGTCGCAGCCCCGCTCTCTCAAGTGCCGGTCGATCTCGGCGAATTTCTCCCGGCTCCCCTTCTCGCCCCGCTTGATCTCATCGTAAATAATGGACATGACCAGCCGCTGAAGCTCCGGTGCAGGCGCCACCGCCTCCAGGCCCTGGGCCTCGCACTCCCGCTGGTAGATCCCGGTCTGAATGGTGCCGTCGGTGGCCAGAATCCCCACCCGCCGCCGGCCCGCCAGACACATGGCGCTCACCGCCTCCCGGATCATGTGAATCAGCGGAATATGCAGCGCCCCCTGCAAGCGGTCCGCAAAATAATGGGAGGTGTTGCAGGGAATCGCCAGGGCGGTACAGCCGCAGCGCTCCAGCTCCCGGGCGTCGGCCAGGAGCCGCCGGTAGCATTCCTCCGCATTGCCGCCCAGAATGGCCGCCGTCCGGTCGGGCATGGCGGTGTCGCTGAGGATCAGCGCAGGCAGATGCTCCTGATCCCGGGCCGCGTCGGTCCGGTCCAGAATCCGCTGGTAAAAGACCTGAGTGGCCTGCGGCCCCATGCCGCCTAAAATACCCAATCTCTGTTCCGACATGGAGCCCCTCCGTCAGTTAGCCTTTTTCATGGAGCTGGCGTAGCGCTGCTTATAGCGCCACTGGTCCCGGATGATGCGCAGCCTGTGGACCAGGCCCTTGTCGGCCTGATAAAACAGGGGATTGACCCAGGCGCCGGTCCGGATCAGGGCCGCCATCTCCTCGTGGTACTTTTGGGGAATGTAGTCGTTGGCCACCTTCTGCGGGATGACCCGCCAGAGATGGCGGTTTTTCGTGACGGTCAGTTCACCGCTCTTATGCTCGATGCGGTCCTCCACCAGGTAGCGGGCCAGGTTGTACCCCGCGCCGGTGACATAGTAATTGCTCCGGCCCTGGCGGCAGTTGATCTCAAACACCTTATATTGTCCGTCACGCTGGTCGAATTTTACGTCGAAATTGGAGAAGCCTGTAAATTTGATGTCCTCCAGAAACCCTCTCAGCTGCTCGCAGAGGGCGGGCTCGTGCTCGGTGATGATCACCGCGTGGTTGCCGATACCGTGGCGGGTGTGCTCCTCCAGCAGGACGTGGCCCACACACATGAGGCGGACCTTGCCCCCCTCGTCCGAGTAGTTGGTCACCACCCGCATATAGCTGTCGTCCCCTGGAATGAAGTCCTGGATGATCAGCGAGTCCTCATAGCCGTGGGCGTAGATCTCATCCAGGACCCGGTCCACCTCCTCCCGGGTCTGGAGGACATAGGCCTTCTTCTGGGTGTCAAAGGGATGATCCCAGTAGGTGGCGCTCTCCGCGGGCTTGACCACAAAGGGCCCGGAGAAGGGGAGCTCGAACCCGTGGCCCATGCCCTTTTGATAGACAAAGGTGGCCGGGTGGGCGATGCCGTACTGGTCGCACAGCGCGTAAAACTTCTCCTTGTGGATCAGAGTCTCCATCAGCT
Organism: uncultured Flavonifractor sp.; assembly: GCA_947649225.1. Classification (GTDB taxonomy): domain Bacteria; phylum Bacillota; class Clostridia; order Oscillospirales; family Oscillospiraceae; genus HGM12998. The sequence continues at coordinate 13,085 of CANSQX010000069.1, read as the reverse complement.
CCAGGCCGATATAGGGGGCCACCACGTTGGCGGGGAATTTGGGCAGGTTTTCGGCGATCGCGGTCAGGTAATTGTCCCCGCAGCCCAGCACAATTACCTGCTTGTCCGGAAATTCCGCCGCCACAGCGGAGACGTTTTTCAAAACCACCTGGGGGGCGTCGTTATCGGGACAGACCCGGTAGTCGATGATGGCGCTCCCATAGCAGGGCCCGGAGGGGTACATGCCGTAGGCCACGGTCTTCACGCCGTAGGCCTCATGAAAAGCCCGGGCCATGCTGTACACATTGATATCGGCCCCCAGCAGCAGGGGGACAAAGTTACATTCCATCCTTACACGCTCCCAAAAAGGTGATCTCATACCATTGGCCCCCCATGGGCCGCAGGCCGGCGGGATAGGTCTCCGCCACGTAGCGGGCCTCCGCCTCGGTGAGGCGGAGCTCCCGGCGGCGGATCTGCCCGCCCTCAAAGCTGTCGGAAATACGCCGCTCCAGGCGGCTGATCGCCGTATTCTCTATGTTAGCCATATGCGCCGCTCCTTAACCCGAGGCCCGCTTGACCTGGTAAACCCCCTGGATCTGGTCCAGGCGGCGGATCACGGCGGCCAGCTCCTCCTTGTCCCGCACCTCCAGCACCAGGGAGAGGGCGGCATAGCCGTCGGGCATGGACCGGGCGCTCAGGTTGGTGACCTTCACTTTGGCGGCGGACAGGGCCATGGCCACATCCAGCGTCAGGGAGTCCCGGTCCTTGGCCGCGATCTCCAGGGAGGTGGGGTAGGCGGACCCCTCGTTCAGGGCCCAGCTGGCGGAGACCCAACGGCCCGGCTCGGCCAGCTGCTTCTCCGGGGAGGCGTTGGGGCAGTCCTGCCGGTGGATCGACACGCCAAAGCCCCGGGTGATAAACCCGATCACCGGGTCCCCCGGCACGGGGGCGCAGCACCGGGCGAATTTGACCGCGCAGTTGCTCAGCCCGGCCACCACGATACCGCTCTCAGAGCGGGCGGCGGCCGCCGGATTCCCCTGGGCGGCCCCGGCGGGCATGATGATGTCCCGGACCTCCCGGCCGGCGGTCCCCCGTCCTGCGTGGAGCCGGTCCAGGCGGGCCAGCTCGTCCTTGATCCGGATAACCGCCTTCTGGACCGACATGCCGCCGTAGCCGATGGCGGCATAGAGCTCGTCCAGGGTGCCGAAGCGGATCTTCTTGAGCACAGAGGGGAGCACGTCCTCCCCGGTGATGGCGGACAGGGTGAGTCCCGCGTGCTTGAGCTCCGAGTCGAAGGCGGCGCGGCCGGTGGCGATGTTCTCCTCCCGCCGCTCCTTCTTGAACCACTGGCGGATCTTGTTGCGGGCCTCGTTGGACTTACAGAGCTTCATCCAGTCCCGGCTGGGGCCGTGGGCCGACTTGGAGGTAATGACCTCCACGATGTCGCCGTTTTTCAGCTGGGTCTCGAAGGGGACCATGCGGCCGTTGACCTTGGCCCCTGTCATGTGGTTGCCCACTGCCGAGTGGATGTTATAGGCGAAGTCGATGGGGGTGGCTCCGGCGGGCAGGTTGATCACGTCCCCCCGGGGGGTGAAGACAAAGACCTCGTCGGCGAACAGGTCCACCCGCATCGTGCGGACAAACTCCTCGGCATCGGTGTCCTGCTGGCTCTCAATGAGCTTGCGGACCCACTCGAAGGCCTCCTCCGTGCCCAGGCGGGTGTTGGCCATCCCCTGCTTGTACTTCCAGTGGGCGGCGATGCCGTACTCGGCCATGTTGTTCATCTCTTTGGTGCGGATCTGCACCTCGAAGGGGATGCCCTCCCGGCCGATGACGGTGGTGTGGAGGGACTGGTAGCCGTTGGGCTTGGGGGTGCCGATATAGTCCTTGAACCGGCCCAGAACCGGCTTGAACAGGTCGTGAATGCAGCCCAGCACGTTGTAGCACTCCGACATGTCCTGGACGATGACCCGGAAAGCGTACAGATCGAAGATCTCATCCATAGTCTTGTTCTGGGCGTACATTTTGCGGTAGATGGAGTAGATGTGCTTGACCCGGCCGAAGACGGTGCAGGCGATCCCCTCCTCGTCCAGACGGTCCTGGATCCGCTTGCGGACGGTGGCCAGGAACTCCTCGTGGGCCGAGGTGCGGGCCGCCAGCTCGTCGGCGATCTCCTGGTAGCCCACCGGGTCCAGGTATTTCAGGGAGGTGTCCTCCAGCTCCCACTTGACCTTCTGCATCCCCAGCCGGTGGGCGATGGGGGCGTAGATCTCCAGGGTCTCCAGGGCCTTCTCCCGCTGCTTGCGGACGCTCTGGTACTCCATGGTGCGCATGTTGTGGAGCCGGTCGCAGATCTTGATCAGGATCACCCGGATGTCCTTGGCCATGGCCATGAGCATCTTGCGCAGGTTCTCCATCTGCTCCTCTTCCTTGGTGGTGTACTGCACCCGGGTCAGCTTGGTGACTCCCTCCACCAGGTCGGCCACCGAGGCACCGAAGAGCTTGGCAATCTCCCCGTGGGTGACGCCGGTGTCCTCGATGGTGTCATGGAGGAGGGCGGCAATGATGGAGTCGGTGTCCAGCTCCAGGTCGGCCACAATCTCGGCCACCGCCAGGGGGTGGGTGATATAGGGCGAGCCGTCCTTGCGCAGCTGGCCGGAGTGGGCGCTGTCCGCGTAGCTGAACGCGGAAAAGAGACGCTGGGCGTCCAGCGCCGTGTGATAGGACTTGACCTTGTCCTCCAAGGCCTGATAGCGCTCTAAGATGGGATCCATCGCTTCCTCCTCTCCCCTTTCTGCCGGTCCCGGCCGGCGCTCATTCCAAAATACTCCGCAGCCGCCGCAGAATATGGGACTGCTCCAGGTCCACCTTGCCCTCCACCTGGTTGAGGCGGATTTGCAGGTGGTCGGTGGTGCGCTCCAGGCGGATGAGCCCCCGCTCGTCGAAGACCTCCAGACAGATCATGGTGCGCATCAGGGTCTCCCGCCGGCCCGAGGCCCGGGCCAGATTACGGGCCAGCCGGGGGGCGGTCTCCTCAATGGGGCTGGCCTCCCGGCCCTTCAGGTAGCGCCACAGGGCGGCAAACTCCTCCCGGGTGGGGAGGAGGGAGCGGGCCTCCCCCTCGGTGAGGGGCTCCCCGCGGCAGAACTTCTCATAGAGGGCCCGCTCGGCCTGGGCCCTGGTCTTGGCCGGACGCAGATCGCAGACCTGAAGCTGGACCGAGCGCCAGCCCCGGTACTCGTTGATCTGGGGGGTGAAGGCCACGTCGATCCGGTCTCCGGCGCTGAGTCCGGCCTCCTGGGCGGTGGCGGAGAAGAAGATGGCGTCCAGGCTCCGCCCCCCGGCGCTGAGCTTGAGCTTCAGGTGCCGGCCGCCCCCCACGCCGGAGCAGCCCAGCACCGTGCAGCCGCTGAGCTGGAAGACCGGCTTGGGGTTGCCCGCGCCGCAGGGCTCCAGCACCTCCAGCGCCTCCACGCCCTCCTGGGTGAGGAGGCCGGCGTCGTCCAGCTCGGCGTCGATGTCCAGCACCGGCACCATACCGGCCCCGCCGGTGCGGCGGGCCACATAGTCGTCCATCTGTCCGGCAAAGGCGGGGATGTTCTCCTCCCGGATGGTGAAGCCGGCCGCCAGCTCGTGGCCGCCGAAGCCCTCCAGAATGCCCGCGCACTGCTCCAGGGCGGCGAAGAGGTTAAAGCCCCCGAAGGACCGGCAGGACCCCTTGCCCCGCCCGTCCTGGAGACAGATCATGAAAGTGGGGCAGGCGTACTTCTCGGCTAGGCGGGAGGCCACAATCCCCACCACCCCCTGGTGCCACCCCGAGCCGGAGAGGATGAGCACCCGCCGCCGGGCGGGGGGGATGGCCTCCGCCAGGGTCAGGCACTGCTCGTAGATCTCGGCCTCGATGGCCTGCCGCTCCCGGTTCAGGGCGCACAGCTCCCGGGCCAGCGCCTCGCCCCGGACCGGGTCGGCGGTGAGGAGGAGCTCGGCGGCCAGCCCCGCCCGGCCCATCCGGCCCGAGGCGTTGATCCGGGGGGCCAGGGTGTAGCCCACGGCGGCGGCGCTCATGGGCCGCCCGTCCAGCCCCGCGTGCTCCATCAGGGCCCGCAGGCCGGGGCGGGCGGTGGTGCGCAGGGCCGCCAGCCCCATACGGACGATAGCCCGGTTCTCCCCCACCACCGCCATCACGTCGGCCACGGTGCCCACGGCGGCCAGATCGGCGTAGGCGGCCAACAGCCGGTCCGTCTGATCCGGCCCGCCCAGGGCCAACACCAGCTTGAGGGCCACGCCCACCCCGGCCAGCTGCTTGAAGGGGTAGGGGCAGCCGCTCTGGTGGGGGTCCACCACCGCCAGGGCCTGGGGGAGGCTGGCCTTGCACTCGTGGTGGTCGGTGACGATCACATCCACCCCCAGGCTGGCGGCCCAGGCGGCCTCCTCCACGGCGGTGATGCCGCAATCCACGGTGACGATCAGGGTCACGCCGGCCCGGCACAGGTCGGCCACCGCGTCCCGGTTGAGGCCGTAGCCCTCCTCCAGCCGGTCGGGAATATAGGGAGTGACCCGGCCGCCCCGGCTGCGCAGGTAGTCGGTGAGCAGACAGGTGGAGGTAATGCCGTCCACGTCGTAGTCCCCATAGACGGCGATATGCTCCCCCCGCTCCAGGGCGGCGGTGATACGGGCGGCGGCCCGGTCCATGTCCTTCATCTCCATGGGGTCGTGGAGCAGGCTGGGACCCGCCGCCAGAAACTGTGCGGCCTTTTCAACCGTGTCCAGCCCCCGGGCGCAAAGAGTCAGCGCCGCCAGCGGCGGGATCCCTGCCCGCTCCATCGCCCGCCGGGCGGCGGGATCGCCCGGCGCACGGTTCCACTCCTGGTATTTCATGGCGCCCAACCGCCCTCCTGTCTCGAAAGAGGCCGGTCCCGTCCAGGCCCTCTCTGTTTGATACAACAAATATGATTATACCAAATTTAGCGGTGGGTGACAAGTCTCTTTCCGGCGCACCGGCTCAGACGGATGGGAGGGGGGCGCGCCAGGCGGCCGGAAGCTGCGCCGGTTCTTCCGCCGGAAACCCGCAGAAATTTCCTGTCTCCCGTCCACTCCCTGCGGCGGGCGCGGGTTCAGCGGGTACGGCCTTTGCTTCTTTTCCCATTCTGTGGTATAATAGAAAAAAGCGGACGCCGCGTCCGCTTCAGAAGAACAGGCCAGTATTCAGGCGCGCCCGCAGGCGCGGGAAAGGAGGGGGGACGGCTTGGCCGGAATCCTATACATTGTGGTCCCCTGCTATAACGAGGAGGACGTGCTGCCGGAGACCGCCCGGCGGCTGAGGGAAAAGCTGGAGGCCCTGACGGCAGCGGGGCGGATCGATGCAGGGAGCCGGGTGCTGCTGGTCAACGACGGCTCCCGGGACAAAACCTGGTCCCTCATCGAGGGGCTCCACCGGGAGAGCCCCTTGTTCTCCGGGGTCAACCTGACCCGGAACCGCGGGCATCAGAACGCCCTGCTGGCGGGGCTCATGACCGCGAAGGACCGCTGCGACATGGCCATCTCCATGGACGCCGATCTCCAGGACGACATCGGCGCGGTGGACAACATGCTGGACCAGTACGAGGCGGGGTGCGACATCGTGTACGGCGTCCGCTCCAGCCGGAAGAAGGACACCTTCTTCAAGCGGTTTACCGCCGAGGGGTTTTACCGGCTGATGAATTTTATGGGGGCGGAGACCGTGTTCAACCACGCCGACTACCGCCTCATGTCCCGCCGGGCCCTGGAGGGTCTGGCCCAGTTTGAGGAGGTCAACCTGTTCCTGCGGGGGATCGTGCCCATGATCGGCTATCCCTGCGGCACGGTGGAGTACGAGCGGGGGGAGCGCTTCGCCGGGGAGAGCAAGTACCCCCTGAAAAAGATGCTCTCCTTCGCCCTGGAGGGGCTCACCTCCCTGTCGGTGAAGCCCATCCGGTATATCGCCATGCTGGGCTTTCTCGTCTTCCTGGTGAGCCTGGTCATGCTGATCTATTTCATCGTCCGCTGGGCTGTAGGGGCCACGGTCCAGGGCTGGGCCAGCGTCATCTGCTCGGTGTGGGCCATCGGGGGGCTGATTCTGCTCTCCCTGGGGGTCATCGGCGAGTATATCGGAAAGATCTACCTGGAGACCAAGGGGCGGCCCCGCTTCCTGATCCGGGAGGTGCTGGAGGACCGCCATGGCGAAGCTGATTGACAAGAGCATCCCCAAATTCCTGCTGGTGGGGGTGGGGAACACCCTCCTCTCCATGGTTCTCATGTTCCTGCTGGAGGGGCTGGGCTACTGGCCCTCCACCGCCATCGCCTACGTGGCCGGGGCGGTGATGAGCTTCTTCCTCAACCGCCGCTTCACCTTCCAGAGCCAGGAAACCCTGCTCCGCTCGGCGGTGAAATTTGCCGTCAATGTGGCGGTGTGCTATGTGCTGGCCTACTCCCTGGCGCAGCCCGCCGCGGGGTGGGTGCTGGGCCGCACCTCCCTGGCCCCCGTGTGGCAGGAGCGGCTCACCAAGCTGGGCGGCATGTGCCTCTACACCGCCCTGAACTATTTCGGACAGCGTTTTTTTGCCTTCGCCGCCAAAAGGCCGCCGGAGGGGGGCGGAAATCCGTGAAGGAGCGGCTTGGCGCTTTCCTTCTGGCGCTGGTGTCCGCAGCGGGCCTGTCCGGATGCAGCGTGGACAAGCTCCCCTCGTCCTGCGGCGCGGTCAACACCCTGGACGGCATCTGGATAGAGATCAGGCCGGGCAGCGTGACGTCCACAGGGCTGGAGCTGGTCTTTCAAAACACCTCGGACCGGGATGATTTCACCTATGGCTGCCAATTCTGCCTGGAGGAGAAGCACTGGGGCAAGTGGTATCTGGTGGACCCGGGCCCGGCAAACGACGGCCCGAGCTGGGACCGGCATATTTACACCCGGGAGCGGGCGGAGGCGTTCCCTGCGGGTCAAGTGGACTGGTACGGCCCTGTGCCCGGCCGATCGGACGGGCACGGCTATGGGCCCAACGAGATGGGCTACACCTGGGACCGGCACTACGGCGAGCTGCCGGAGGGGGATTACCGGATTGTGATCGAGCTGCTCTCCGACCGGGACTCCCCCATCCGGGAGGACTCCCCCCGGTATTATCTGGCGGCGGAGTTTTCTGTTGGCTAGGCTTTGTTGGAACCTTGACGGAATGCCCAACGGCGAGAGCGTCTCCCCCAAGGGTATGTGATATCCGTAAGGCGGCAAAGCTGCCAACGGCTATCCGATTCCGCCGGACAAGGCAAACATGCGCGGGAATACTTGGTACATTTCAAGAATTTTTCACGCCGTATGGCGGAAAAAGGTCCGCCGCTTGGGCGTTTTGATATTTTTCAAACAAGGCCTAGTTAGGTGGGACAGAAACCGGCAGCGCCCCTCCCGTCCAGACGGGAGGGGCGCTGTGCAATTTCGATCCATACTCCGGGCCGCCCCGCACGGGTCATCCGTAAAAGGCGTGGCCGCCGATGACGGTCAGGCAGGTCTTGTTGCGGGAGGCCCAGCAGCTCCGGCCCACGCCGTTAAACCAGTAGGCCCCAGGCACGACCATCGCGCCCTCCAGACAGAGCTTGGCGGCGATGACGCTCTCCGCATTGGGGGTCTTCGCCATGCAGCCGGTACGGTCGGGGTAGAACTGGCCCGGCTGGTAGATGACGTCGTGGAGAGTGGAGGGGAAGGTGGGGCTGGCCACCCGGTTCTGAAGCACATTGCCCACCGCAATCTTGCCCGTTAGGGGCTGATTGCCGCTCTCATTGTAGATGATGTGGGAGAGGAGGAAGACTGCGTCGGCGTCATAGAACGCGTCCCCTGCGGTCAGGGGCTCTCCGCCGGATGTAATCTGGACCGCGCCGTCCCAGGTGAGGGAGGCCCCCAGGGCCTTGGCCAGGACGCGCACCGGCACCAGGGTTTCATTGTCTCCCGCCTGGATTTTGCCGGGCACATAGAGATAGCGTCCGTTGGCCTCCAGATAGAGGGCGTTCGGCCGGGCGGCCAGCGCCAGACCCTCGGCGCGGGCCACGGCCTGGCCGTTCTCCCAGGTGACGGCCGCGTCGGGGCGCAGCGCCAGCACCAGGGCGGTAAAGGACACATAGGTGGTCTGCCCATAGAGGGCGGCGTGTGCATTTTCCATCAAAACTCCGTCCACATAGACGGAGGGCACGGTTTCCCCCTCGCCGGCCGCCATAGCCTGGCCGGTCACACCGGCCAGGACGGCCAGACAGAGCGCGAGGGCGATGATCCGTGTGTGCATAGCAGGATCACTCCTTTAGCCTGTAGTTGTAATCATGGGAAACTTTTTGTAACTGTATTGTAACCGATTTGAAAGCAAAATGCAAGCCTTTTTCCAGAGAAAAGGAAAATTTGCCCACAACATCCCTGCATGTCCCCGCTATTTTCAAAAGAAAAGCCGCCGGTTTTTCAAAGCAACCACCAGAAACAGCGGTAAAACGTGCAAAATCAGAAAGTTTGGAAACAGCTTCCACAGCACTTGATTTTCGCAGTCTTCCATGGTATAATGATTGAAATTTGAGCCGCTGCGGCGGCCTGTGGGGCCCAACCTGGCCCCGGCCGCCCATTGAGAAGGAGACGGTGATCCCCTGTGGATGAACCCCCGCCCAGTTTCCCCTTCGATAGACGATAAGCTGAGGACAGCCCTGGCCAGACGGGAGCAGGGCTGTCCTTTTGTGCGCCGGCATGCGGCCGCCCCGGCACGGCGGGCGGCACAATCCGAACATATGGAGTGATAGTTCCGCTATGGAAGGTTCCAATCTTGCCATGATCCTGATTTTAATCGTGCTGGTGATCCTGTCGGCCTTTTTCTCGGCCACAGAGACCGCCTTCACCTCTCTGAACCGCATCCGCCTGAAAAGCAAGGCGGAGAACGGCAACCGGCGGGCCGCCCTGACCCTCTCGCTGGTGGACCGGTACGACCATCTGCTCTCCAGCATTCTGGTGGGCAATAACATTGTAAACCTGTCCACCGCCTCCCTGGCGACGGTCTTTTTTACCGAGGGCCTGCACATCCGCAACGGCGCTGTGGTCTCCACCGCCGTGATCACCGTGGTGGTGCTCGTTGTGGGCGAGGTGTGCCCCAAGAGTCTGGCCAAGGAGTTCCCCGAGTCCTTCGCCATGTTCGCCGCCCCGGTGATGCAGGGACTGGTGGTGGTTCTCACCCCGGTCAATTTTCTCTTTGCCCAGCTGAAGAAGCTGATCCGCAAGCCCTTTCACAAGGAGGAGGAGGGGATCACCGAGGAGGAGCTGGTGACGCTGGTGGATCAGGCCGAGACCGAGGGGGGCCTGGACCAGCACGAGAGCGAGCTCATCCGCTCCGCCATTGAGTTCAACGACCTGGAGGTGGACGAAATCCTCACTCCCCGGGTGGACATCGTGGCTGTGGAGGACACCGCCACCATGGATGAGATCGCCCATGCCTTCGCCGAGAGCGGGTACTCCCGGCTGCCGGTGTACCATGAGGACATCGACGATGTGGTGGGGGTCATTCACGAGAAGGACTTCCACGCCGCCCGCTACCACGGCCAGACCGACGTGTCCGCCATCGTCAGCCGGATCCTCTTTACCACCGGGAACACCAAGATCTCCGATCTGCTGCGCATTCTCCAGCGGGAGAAGGCCCACATGGTGATTGTGGTGGACGAGTACGGCGGGACCGAGGGTCTGGTCACCATGGAGGACATCGTGGAGGAGCTGGTGGGCGAGATCTGGGATGAGCACGACGAGGTGATCGAGTCCTTCCGCAAGCAGGAGGACGGCAGCTATTTGATCGCGTGCAGCGCCGACCTGACCGACCTGTTCGACCTGTTCTCCATCAAGAGCGGCTGCGACGCCAACACGGTCTCCGGCTGGGTGATGGAGCAGATCGGCCGGATCCCCGAGGAGGGGGACCGCTTCCAGGCCGACGGCCTGGACGTGACGGTCACCCAGGTGGACCACCGCCGGGTGCTGGAGATTCAGGTGGTAGTCCTGCCCGAGCCTGGAGAGGACGACACGGCCTCCTGACGTTAATCTGAGAAGGGCTATAAGGTTCGGTCCCCCCCTTTTAAAGGGTGGCGGAGGTCCAGGAGCAGCGCCCCCGGCGGAGCTTGAGGCGGAGCCTCAACCTCTTTTAGTACTTTTTAATTATTTCCCAACAGATAAAAAAGCGCCCCACCGGGTGTACACCGGTGGGGCGCTTTTTCTCAGATAGGCCGGCTGGTTTACTTGCCCAAGCGGCGGGCCAGCTCCTTGGCGCAGAAGGTGGCCACGTCGTCGGCATAGGTCCCGGCGCCGAAGCCGGCGTCATAGCCCAGCTCCTTGGCCAGGGCGTGGGTGACCCGGGCGCCGCCGCAGCACATGATGTACTTCTCCCGGACTCCCTCGGCCTCAGCCAGCTCAATGAGCTCGGTGAGGTTCTGGATGTGGACGTCCTTCTGAGTGACGGTCTGAGAGACCAGCAGCACGTCGGCCTTGACCTCGGCGGCCTTCTGGAGGAAGACCTCGTTGGGGACCTGGCTGCCCAGGTTGTAGGCCTCGATCATCTCGTAGCGCTCCAGGCCATAGTGGCCGGCGAAGCCCTTGCGGTTCATGATGGCGTCGATGCCCACTGTATGGGCGTCGGTGCCGGTAGAGGCCCCGATGACCACCAGCTTGCGGCCCAGGCGCTCCTGGAGGAATTCGTCGGTCTCGTGCATGTCCATAGTCTCGTCGGTGACGGTCTGAACCACGATCTCGTTGTAGTTGATGCTGTGGGTCAGGGAGCCGTATACCACGTAGAAGGTAAAGGTCTCATCCAGGGACTGGCGCAGAGCTACGTTGGGGTCGGCCAGGCCCATCTTCTGGGCCAGGAGGACGGCGGCCGCCGCGCCCTTGTCGTCGTTCTTCACGGGCAGGGTGAAGGAGGTCTGCACCTTGCCGTCGTTCATGGTGTCCCCGTAGGGTTTCAGGCGGGTCAGGTCCAGAGTGGTGTCCAGATCCTTGTCCCGGATTTGGTACAGGCCAGAGCTCATGCCGCGCCGCCTCCTTTCTGCATCTCCTCCAGGAAGGGATTCAAATAGCCGGGGGCCTTAGCGGTGACGCCGTCCAGACCCTTGCCGCCGTCCCGGGGCCGCTTGATGTCGGCAAAGACGCCCTTTTCCAGGGTCTCGAAGAGGCCCAGCTTCTCAATCTCGCCCAGCAGGCGGGTGGCCTTCTCCAGCACGTCGTGGGCCCGGGTCTCCATGATGCCGCCGGGCTTGAAGACCAGCTCGGAGCCCAGATCCTGCATGGTGCGGAAGATATACTGGGCGTTCTCGATGGCCAGGAAGCGGTCGGACAGGAACGGGGTGTGGATGGCCTCGGTCATCATGCCCAGCAGGTGGATTTTCTGGCCGGTGAGGATGGTCACCATATTGAACAGGGCGTCCTGCACCTGCCCCCGGAACACGTTGCCCGTCATGAACTTGGTGGGGGGCATGTACTTCAGGGGGGCCTTGGGGAAGATCTCCCGGGCCATCTGGGCCTGGGCCAGCTCGTAGAGGAAGCCGTTCTCCACGGCGGGGTCGATCTCGAAGGCGTGGCCGAGGCCCATCTGCTCCTCGGGGAGTCCCGCCCGCAGGGCGAACTGCTCGTTGAGGAACTGGGAGGCCAGCACGGTGTGGGCCTCCTCCACGGCGTCGGCGGTGGTGAGGTAGTTGTCCTCGCCGGTGTTGATCACCACGCCCGCATAGGCGTTGATGGCCCGGGAGAAGCTCTGGTCCACCAGGGTCCGCTGCATGTTGATATCCCGGAAGAGGATGCCGTACAGGGCGTCGTTGAGCATCACGTCCAGGCCCTCGAACGCGCCCATGGCGGCGATCTCGGGCATACACAGGCCGGAGCAGTAGTTGCACAGGCGAATGTAGCGGCCCAGCTCCTCTCCCACCTTATCCAGGGCGGAGCGCATGAGGCGGAAGTTCTCCTGGGTGGCGTAGGTGCCGCCGAAGCCCTCGGTGGTGGCTCCATAGGGCACGTAGTCCAGCAGGGACTGTCCGGTGGTGCGAATGACGGCGATGACGTCGGCGCCCTGACGGGCGGCGGCGGTGGCCTGGGTGATGTCCTCATAGATGTTGCCGGTGGCCACGATGAGGTAGATCCAGGGGCCGTCCTTCTCCCCGCCGTGGGCGGCGATGAAGTCCTCCCGGCGCTGGCGGCGGGTTTTGATCTTGGCCAGGGCGTCCTTGACCACGGGGGCCAGGGCGGCGCGGATCTCGGCCTCGCTGTGGGCGGGCAGGGCGGTCAGGTCCAGCTGGCCGGCGGAGACCGCCTCGGCGATGGCCTGGGGGTCCTTGCCGGTCTCGGCCATGGCGTTGCCTACCCAGAAGGCCGCGCCCTGGGAGAGCGCGCCCTTATCGGTCAGGTGCTCCACGACCACGTTGGGCAGGGGAACACCCATATTATTTTCGCCGGTGATGTCAGGGGTGTCCGCCCCGCCGACCCCGTCAATGCCCATCAGGCGGCAGATGGTACGCTCCACCGCCACGGTGGTGCAGCCGTCGATGAACTGCTGAACGTCGTCGGCCACCCGGGCGGCGTGGGCGCGGGCCTCCTCCACCAGCTTGAGATCCAGGTTGAGCTTGGATTCCAAAGTGCATCACTTCCGTTCTGTTTTGTGATAGATACCGATGTTCCGCGGCAGGGGCGGAGGTGCTCCGCCCCTGCGCGTGTTGATGAATTACTCGTGGTGGCTGCGCTTGTGGCGCTCCAGACCGGCAGGCTCCATGGAGAGCTGCTGGCCCCGCTCCAGACCGGCCACGCCCATGAGCGCTACCTTACGCTTGCCCTCCCGCTCAGCCTTGCAGTACTCGCACTGGCAGGTTTCCTCGTAGTGATCGGGCTCTGTGTAGGTGGTAATGACGCCCTCGTAGTTGCGCAGGACGATGCGGTGGGGGGACTGGGAGATGATGTAGTTGGGCATAACGGGGGTCTTGCCGCCGCCGCCGGGGGCGTCCACCACGAAAGTAGGCACGCAGTAGCCGGAGGTGTGGCCCCGCAGGGCCTCGATGATCTCGATGCCCTTGCTGACGGGGGTGCGGAAGTGCTCCAGGCCCATGGACAGGTCGCACTG
>CANSQX010000068.1 GCA_947649225.1 uncultured Flavonifractor sp. | reverse complement strand
ACTCCATCCTCATCGACGAGGCCCGCACCCCCCTGATCATCTCCGGCCAGGGGGACAAGTCCACCCAGCTCTACACCATCGTGGACGCCTTTGTGGCCCGCCTCCAGGGACAGAAGGTGGCCTCCGTGGACGAGAAGGAGGAGGAGGACCCGGACATCGACGCCGACTACATCGTGGATGAAAAGGCCCGCACCGTCACCCTCACCGCCCGGGGCATCAAGAAGGCCGAGCAGCAGTTTAACCTGGAAAACCTGGCCGATCCGGAGAACACCACCCTCTCCCACCACATCAACCAGGCCATCAAGGCCCGGGGCATCATGAAGCGGGATATCGACTACGTGGTCAAGGACGGCGAGGTCATCATCGTGGACGAGTTCACCGGCCGCCTCATGTTCGGACGCCGGTACTCCGAGGGCCTCCACCAGGCCATCGAGGCCAAGGAGCACGTGGAGGTGGCCCGGGAGTCCAAGACCCTGGCCACCATCACCTTCCAGAACTACTTCCGCCTCTACGACAAGCTCTCCGGCATGACGGGCACCGCCATGACCGAGGAGGAGGAGTTCAACGAGATCTACGAGCTGGACATCGTGGAGATCCCCACCAACAAGCCCCTGGCCCGGAAGGACAACCCCGATGTGGTCTATAAGAACGAGGCCGGCAAGTTCCGGGCCATCGTCCGCCAGATCGAGGAGGTCCACGAGAAGGGCCAGCCCGTGCTGGTGGGCACTGTGTCCATCGAGAAGTCGGAGCTGCTGTCCAAGATGCTCCAGAAGAAGGGCGTCAAGCACAACGTCCTCAATGCCAAGTTCCACGAGAAGGAGGCCGAGATCGTGGCCCAGGCCGGCAAGTTCGGTGCGGTCACGGTGGCCACCAACATGGCCGGCCGCGGCACCGACATTATGCTGGGGGGCAACGCGGAGTTTTTAGCCAAGGCCGACCTGCGCAAGGCCGGCATGAGCGACGAGCTCATCGCCGAGGCCACCGGCTTCGCCGAGACCGGCAACCAGGAGATCCTGGACGCCCGGCGGCAGTTCTCCGAGGCCGAGGCCAAGTACAAGGCGGAGATCCAGGCGGAGGCCGACAAGGTCCGCGCCGTGGGCGGCCTCTTTATCCTGGGCACCGAGCGGCACGAGTCCCGCCGCATCGACAACCAGCTCCGGGGCCGCGCCGGCCGCCAGGGCGACCCGGGCGAGAGCCGCTTCTTCCTCTCCCTGGAGGACGACATCATGCGCCTGTTCGGCTCCGAGCGGGTGATGAACATGATGGAGACCCTGGGCGTGGACGAGGACACCCCCATCGAGCAGAAGATGCTCTCCAACGCCATCGAGAACGCCCAGAAGCGGGTGGAGTCCCGCAACTTCCAGACCCGGAAGAACGTGCTGGAGTACGACGACGTGATGAACACCCAGCGCAAGGTCATCTACGAGCAGCGCCGCAAGGTGCTGGACGGCGAGGACCTGAAAAATTCCATCCAGACCATGCTCACCACCGTGATTGCCAACGCCATCCAGGGCCGCATGGGCGAGCAGAAGCATATGGACGCCGAGACCTTCCGGGAGGCCGTGGCCCCCTTCCGGGGGATGTTCCTGGCCCCCGGCGATCTGAAGCTTACCGATGAGGAGCTCCAGGGCTATACCGCCGGCCAGCTGGTGGAGCTGGTCCACGAGAAGGCCCAGGCCATCTACACCCGCAAGGAGAGCGAGCTGGGCGAGCCCCTTATGCGGGAGCTGGAGCGGGTGATGATGCTCCGGGTGGTGGACGAGTACTGGATGGACCACCTGGACAACATGACCGAGCTGCGGCAGGGCATCGGCCTGCGGGCCTACGGCCAGAGCGACCCCAAGGTGGAGTACAAGCGGGAAGGCTACGAGATGTTCGAGCAGATGATCGCCGCCATCCAGGAGGAGACCCTGCGCCGGGTGTTCCTGGCCCGGGTCCAGGTGGGCTCCAACGTGAAGCGGGAGCGGGTGGCCAAGGTCACCGGCGAGAGCGCCGGAAACGACGGCACCGTGAAGAAGCAGCCCGTGAAGAAGGCGAAAAAGCCCGGCCGCAACGACCCCTGTCCCTGCGGCAGCGGCAAGAAGTACAAGAAGTGCTGCGGCATGAACGAGGAGTAGTTCTTTTCCTTGAAAGGAAAAGAACCAAAAGGAACGTTCGGCTCGCTTCCGGCTCCGTATGTACGTCCGGTTCCGCCGCCCGGTCACGGCGTGCGGAGGCGGCGTAAGGGCCTGATGCCTGCGGCTATGGCTGCAAGCGGATATGCAGCGGGACGGCCCCAGCCCGTTATTCCCGCCATACGTTCTGAGATAATAGGGAGCACAATATGGAATTTGCGGAACACAACCAAAACGGCCTGGTCTACCTCACCGCCGGCGGCTTTACCGCCGCCGGCGGGGCCGCCCACGGCTTCTCCACCCGGCTGGGGGGCGTGTCTCAGGGGATCTACGCCTCCCTCAACCTGGGCTGCAACCGGGGGGACAACCCGGAGGCCGTCCGGGAGAACTACCGGCGCTTCTGCGCCGCCGTGGGGGTCCCGGGGGACCGGCTGGTCCTCTCCAGCCAGGTCCACGGGGACGTGGTGCGCACCGTCACCACCGCCGACGCGGGCAAGGGGATCGACCGGAAAAGCGACTATGAGGCCGACGGCCTCATCACCGACATCCCCGGCCTCACGCTGGTGGTCTTCGCCGCCGACTGCCTGCCCATTCTGCTCTACGACCCGGTCCGCCGGGTGATTGCCGCCGTCCATGCGGGCTGGCGGGGCACCGCCCTGGGCATCGCCGCCCGGGCGGTGGAGAAGATGCGGGACGTGTACGGCTCCGACCCCGCCCATATCCTGGCCGCCATCGGCCCCGGCATCTCCAAATGCTGCTTCGAGACCCACGAGGACGTGCCCAACGCCATGACCGAGGCCATGGGGGCCTCCGCCCTGCGGCACATCGAGGTCCTGCCTACCGGCAAGTTCCACGTGGACCTGAAGGGCCTGAACGCCTGCCGCCTGGAGCAGGCGGGGGTGCCGGCGGACCACATCGCCGTCTCGGGGGACTGCACCGTCTGCCTGCCGGAGAAGTACTGGTCCCACCGGGCCACCAACGGCCAGCGGGGCAGCCAGGCCGCGATGATCGCGCTGCTGTAGGCCCTGCGGAAGAGAGAAAGGAGCACGCCTGATGAAAACAGTTGTGATTGATCCCGGCGTATGCGGCTTTGTCACCAAGGTGACCGCCGTGGGAGATGAGGACGAGGGCGCCGTCACCCTGACCGTGACCTCGGGCTGCGAGGCGGTGAAGAAGCTGATGGAGGCCGCCGGAAGCACCTTCGACGCCTACGAGCTCTGCCTCACCAAGCCGGGGGCCGGGCCCCTCTATGAACACGCAGCCGGGACCTTCCCGGTCCATGCGGGCTGTCCCGTGCTGGCGGGCATCCTCAAGTGCGCCGAGGCCGAGGCCGGGCTGGCCCTCCCCCGAGATGCGTCCATCCGCTTTGAGGAGGGATAAAGGGCTCCGGCTGCGCCGGGGCTGTGCCCGGCTGATCGCGCTGCTGGCCGCCCTGGCGGCCTTGGCCGGGTGCGCCGCGCCCCCGGCCGCCGTCCTGCCCACGCCCCCCGCCGAGCCCACCCCTACCCCGGTCCGGGAGGCGGAGGGACTGCCCTTCGTCCTCCCCTGCTACCCGTCCGCCGGCTTCCACCCCATCACCGGGGGCAGCCGGACCAACCGGGCCCTGGCCGGGCTGATGTACGAGGGGCTTTTTGCCGTAAACGAGTCCTTTGAGGCCGTCCCCGTCCTCTGCACCGGCTGGACGGTCAGCGAGAACGGGCTGGTCTGGACCTTCACCCTGGACGGCTCCGCCCGGTTCTCCGACGGGACTCCCCTCGCCGCCGGGGACGCGGCGGCCTCCCTGAATCTGGCCCGGGGGAGCCCCCTCTACGCCGCCCGGCTGGCCGGGATCACGGCGGTTACGGCCGGGGCGGGGACGGTGGCTATTACCCTGTCCGCCCCCAACACCGGCCTGCCCCTGCTGCTGGACGTGCCGGTGTTTCGGGAGAGCGGCGACCCGGACCGCCCCCTGGGCACCGGCCCCTATGTGCTGGAGGGCGAGGGGGACAGCCTGACCCTGCGCTGCTGGCGGGGCGGGATGCCCGTGGCCTCCATCCCCCTGCTGGCGGTGAACGAGGCGGGGGACCTGATCTATGCCTTCGAGACCCGGGACATCTCCCTGGTGAGCACCGATTTCACCGGGTCCAACGCCCTGGGGTTTTCCGGCAGCTTCGAGACCCAGGACTACGCCACCAGTGTGCTGCTCTATCTGGGCTTCAACGCCGCCCGGGGGCTCTGCCGGGAGGAGGGGCTCCGGCTGGCCCTCCAGCGGGCCCTGGACCGGGAGACCGTCTCGTCCGTCCTGCTGGCCCGCCACGCCGACCCGGCCGCCCTGCCTGTGTCCCCGGCCTGCGCGCTCTACGACAGGGACCTGGCCGGGACCCTGGCCTATGACCCCGCCGCAGCCGCCCAGGCCCTGGAGGACCTGGGCTGGACCCCGGGGCCGGAGGGGGTCCGGACCCGGGGGAGGGAGACCCTGGCCCTGGATCTGGTGGTGAGCAGCGACAACACCGGCCGCCTGGCGGTGGCCGAGGCGCTGGCCGCCGGGCTGGAGGAGCTGGGGGTGGCCGTCACCCTGCGGAGCCTGCCCTGGGAGGCCTATGTGTCCGCTCTGGAGCGGGGGGACTTCGACCTCTATCTGGCCGAGGTGCAGATGACGGCCGACTTTGACCTCACCCCCTTTGTCACGGCGGGGGGGAGCCTGAACTACGGCGGCTACACCGGCGGGGAGACCGCCGCCCTGCTGGCGGCCTTCCGGGCCGCCGGGGCGGAGGAGCGTCCGGCAGCCGCCCGGGCCCTCTACAGCCAGCTGGCCGCCCACCCGGCCTTCGTCCCCCTGTGCTTCAAGCGCTGGTCGGTGCTGAGCCAATGGGGGCAGGTGGAGGGGCTTACCCCCACCCAACAAAATCTGTTTTACGGCTTTTCCGGCTGGAGGCTGCGCACAGCGGAGGCGGCCGGGCCGTGATAGCGCGGAGGAATGCAAAATGGCACAAGTGTACCGCTGCTTTGCGGAGAAAAAGCCCGGCTTCCAAGTGGAGGCCGGGGGACTGCTCCGGGAGCTGAAGCAAAACCTGGGGGTGGAGGCCCTCACCGGCGTGCGGATTGTCCGCCGGTACGACGCGGAGGGCCTGGATGCCGCCGCCTATGCCGCCGCCCGGACCGCCGTGTTCTCCGAGCCCCAGGCGGACGAGCTGTGGGACGAGACCCTCCCGGAGCCGGAGGGGCCCCACCACATCCTGGCGGTGGAGGCCCTGCCGGGTCAGTACGACCAGCGGGCCGACTCGGCCTCCCAGTGCGTTCAGCTGCTCACCGGCGGGGAGCGCCCCCTGGTCCAGGCCGCCACCCTCTACATTTTGGAGGGGGCGCTCACGGCGGAGGACCTGGACCGGGTGCGCCGCTACCTCATCAACCCGGTGGAGTGCCGGGAGGCCGCCCTGGACAAGCCCGCCACTCTGGTCCGGGACTACCCCGCCCCGGCGGCGGTGCCCACGGTGGAGGGCTTCCGCACCTTGGACGGGGCCGGGCTGGAGGCCCTGCGGCAGGAGTACGGCCTGGCGATGGATCTGGCCGACCTGAAATTTTTGCAGGCCTATTTCAAGGACGAGGAGCAGCGGGACCCCACCGTCACCGAGGTGCGGGTGGTGGACACCTACTGGTCCGACCACTGCCGCCACACCACCTTCTCCACCCACCTGGACCAGATCGACATCCAGGACCCCGCCGTCCAGGCGGCCTACAGGCGGTATCTGGCCGCCCGGGAGGAGGTCTACGGCCAGGAGAAGGCCGCCCAGCGGCCCCGGACCCTGATGGACGTCGCCACCATCGGCGCAAAGACCCTGAAAAAGCGGGGCCTGCTGCCGGAGCTGGATGAGAGCGAGGAGATCAACGCTTGCTCCATCCACGTGCCCGCCCTGGTGGACGGGGAGGAGCAGGACTGGCTGCTCATGTTCAAGAACGAGACCCACAACCACCCCACCGAGATCGAGCCCTTCGGCGGCGCGGCCACCTGCATCGGCGGGGCCATCCGGGACCCCCTGTCCGGCCGGGCCTATGTGTATCAGGCCATGCGGGTGACCGGCTGCGGCGACGTGCGCGACCCGGTCTCCGAGACCCTGCCGGGCAAGCTCCCCCAGCGCAAGCTGGCGGTGACCGCCGCCGCAGGCTACTCCTCCTACGGCAACCAGATCGGTCTGGCCACCGGCCTGGTCAGCGAGATCTACCACAGGGGCTATGT
This sequence comes from uncultured Flavonifractor sp., assembly GCA_947649225.1. Lineage (GTDB taxonomy): Bacteria > Bacillota > Clostridia > Oscillospirales > Oscillospiraceae > HGM12998. The sequence continues at coordinate 8,705 of CANSQX010000068.1, read as the reverse complement.
GGCCAAGCACCTGGAGGTGGGGGCTGTGGTGGGGGCCGCACCGGCGGAGCATGTGGTCCGCCGCACCCCCGCCCCCGGCGACCAGGTGATCCTCCTGGGGGGCCGCACCGGCCGGGACGGCATCGGCGGGGCCACCGGCTCCTCCAAGACCCACAACCTGGAGTCCCTGAACACCATGGCCTCCGAGGTGCAGAAGGGCAACGCCCCAGAGGAGCGCAAGCTCCAGCGGCTCTTCCGCAATCCCGACGTGACCCGGCGCATCAAGCGGTGCAATGACTTCGGCGCGGGCGGGGTGTCGGTGGCCATCGGCGAGCTGGCCGACGGCCTCACCATCCGCCTGGACGCCGTGCGCAAGAAGTACGACGGCCTGGACGGCACCGAGCTCGCCATCTCGGAGAGCCAGGAGCGCATGGCGGTGGTGGCGGCGCCGGAGGACGCGCAGGCCCTGATCGCCGCCGCCCGGGCCGAGAATCTGGAGGCCTATGTGGTGGCGGAGGTCACCGAGACCCCCAGGATGGTCATGGAGTGGAACGGGGTCAGGGTGGCCGGCCTGTCCCGGGCGTTCCTCAACACCAACGGCGCGGTGAAGCACGCCCATGTGGAGGTCCCTGCCGTCCGGCGGCCCCTGGCCGGGTTCCGGGTGCCCTATCTGAAGGCCGTTGCAGGGGGACTGCCCTACGCCTCCCGCCGGGGGCTGGGGGAGCGGTTCGACGCCTCCATCGGGGCGGCGTCGGTGCTCATGCCCTTTGGCGGAAAGTACCAGCGCACCCCCGCCCAGGTCATGGCCGCCAAGCTGCCGGTGGGCCCGGGGCACGAGACCCATACCTGCTCGGTGATGGCCTGGGGCTTCGACCCCCGTCACATGGAGAAGGACCCCTATGGCGGGGCCTATGAGGCGGTGCTGGACTCGGTGTGCAAGCTGGTGGCCGCCGGGTGCGACTACGCCGCCGCCTATCTGTCCTTCCAGGAGTACTTTGAGCGCCTGCGGGAGGACCCGAAGCGCTGGGGCAAGCCCTTTGCCGCCCTGCTGGGGGCCCTGAAGGCCCAGCTGGGGCTGGGGGTGGCCGCCATCGGCGGCAAGGACTCCATGTCGGGCTCCTTCCTGGAGCTGGACGTGCCCCCCACCCTCATCTCCTTTGCCATCGCCCCGGCGAAGGCGGAGGAGGTGCTCTCCCCCGAGTTCAAGGAGGCCGGGCACAGCGTCTACCTGTTCCGGGCCGACCCCAAGAAGGGGATCCCCGCCCTGCGGGAGACCTGGGACCGCTTCCACGGCTATTGCCAAGCGGGCAAGGTCCACGCGGCCTGGGCGGTGGGCCCCGGCGGCATCGCGGAGGCCGTGGCTCAGATGTCCTTCGGCAACCGGATTGGCTTCAAGCACGACCCGGGCGTGAAGAGCGAGGAGTTCTTCTCCTCCGAAGTGGGGGCCATTCTGGCCGAGTGCTCCGGCAAGATCGCCGGGGCCCGGCTCATGGGCCGCACGGTGGAGGAGGAGGTCGTAGAGATCCCCGGGGACGCGGCCTCCATTGCGGAGCTGCTGGCCCTGTCCGAGCGGGCCCTGGAGGAGATCTACCCCACGAAGACCGCCGATACCGGCCCGGTGGAGCCCATTACCTGGGACAAGCGCTCCCCGGCGGTGTGCAGGTCCAAAATTGCCCGGCCCCGGGCGGTGATCCCGGTCTTCCCGGGCACCAACTGCGAGTACGACACCGCCGCCGCCTGCCTGCGTGCGGGCATTGAGCCCGAGATCCTGGTGGTGCGCAACCTGACCGCCGCCGATCTGGCCGAGTCCGCCCAGGCCCTGGAGCGGGTGGTCCGGGGGGCCCAGCTGATGGTGCTGCCCGGGGGCTTCTCCGGCGGGGACGAGCCCGACGGCTCGGCCAAGCTTATCTGCTCCTTCCTGCGCAGCCCCCGGCTCACCGATGCGGTCCACGACCTGCTGAAAAACCGGGACGGCCTGATGCTGGGCATCTGCAACGGCTTCCAGGCCCTGATCAAGCTGGGACTGGTCCCCTACGGAGAGATCCGCCCCATGGACGCGAGCTGCGCCACCCTGACCTACAACGCCATCGGCCGCCACCAGAGCCGGTACGTCACCACCCGGGTGGCCTCGGTCCAGTCCCCCTGGATGCTCAAGTGCCGGGCGGGGGACCTCCACACCATCCCCATCTCCCACGGCGAGGGCCGCTTCGTGGCCCCCCCAGGCCTCGTCGAAGCGCTCATCGCCAACGGACAGGTGGCCACCCAGTACGTGGATCGGAACGGCGCGCCCGGCATGGACATCGACATCAACCCCAACGGCTCCATGGCCTGCATCGAGGGCATTTTCTCCCCCGACGGCCGGGTTTTTGGCAAGATGGGCCATTCTGAGCGGTACGGGGATTTCGTGGCCAAAAACATCCCCGGCGACAAGCACCAGCCCCTCTTTGAGAGCGGCGCGGCTTATTTCCAATAGACGGAATTCAGACCAAACAGGCGGCTGTCCCTCTGCGGGGACAGCCGCCTGTTCACGTTTGATCGGTTGTTAAGCGTCCGCCTCAGCCAAAGAAGCCGTTTTCCGGGTCCCAGGTGCCGGAGCTCCAGTTGTCCTCCAGGTCCTGATAGCTGTCGTAGGCGTCGGAGTCGTTATCGTACAGGTAGTCCTCAAAGGAGTAGCCGCTGTCGCCGGAGGCAAAGCCGTTCTCCGAGTCCCAGTCGCCGGAGCTCCAGCCCTCCTCCAGGTCCTGATAGAACTCGTAGGACTCCGGGTCGTTATCCCGCAGGTAGTCCTCAAAGGAGTAGTCGCTGTCGCCGGAGGAGCTGCTGGAGGAGGAGCTGGAAGAGCTGCCGGAGGAACTGCTGTGAGAGCTTCCGGAGTTGTCGTAGGCGGGCGTATTGTATTCGGAGCTGGGGGTGTTGGTATCGTCCGGACTCTCGTCCGGGGGCGGCGTACTGGTCCCGCCGCAGGCCGCCAGCGAGAGCGTCAGCGCCCCCGCCAGCAGAAGCACAAGAGGTTTCATCCCGATCTGTTCATCCTTTCCGCAGGCCGCGCCTCCCAGTGCGGCGCGGCGTGTGTAAAATTTGGGAGTGAGTCTCACAGCGGAAATAATAGCACGGGACATATTTGGTGTCAAGTATGCGCTCTGCATCGTATTTTTGCTGCGGAAAGCAGGCGTTTTCCAGAAAAATATGCCGGACTCAGCCGCCGTCCCAGGCCCACTCCCGGATCTCGGGCATGTCCTCGCCGTGGACGGTGATGTACTGCCGGTGGGCCACCAGCTTGTCGTGCATCTCCTGGATCAGGAAGGCGGCCCGGTTGCCCAGCCGGGGGAGCCGCTTGATGGTGTCCTCCACGAGATGGAAGCGGTCGATGTCGTTCTGGACCCGCAGATCGAAGGGGGTGGTGATGGCGCCCTCCTCCTTGTAGCCCCGGACGTGGAGGTTTTTGTTGTGCCGCCGGTAGGTCAGCTCGTGGACCAGGGTGGGGTAGCCGTGAAAGGCGAAGATGATGGGCTTGTCGGCGGTGAAGAGGGCGTCGTAGTCCTCGTCGGTGAGGCCGTGGGGGTGCTCGGTGTGGGGCTGGAGCTTCATCAGGTCCACCACGTTGACCACCCGCAGCTTGAGCTCGGGCAGGGCCCGGCGCAGGATGGTGACGGCGGCCAGGGTCTCCAGCGTGGGGGTGTCCCCGCAGCAGGCCAGCACCGCGTCGGGCTCCTCCCCCCGGTCGTTGGAGGCCCAGGGCCAGATGCCGATGCCCTGGGTGCAGTGGCGGACCGCCTGGTCCATGGAGAGCCACTGGGGCATGAGCTGCTTGGAGGCCACCACCACGTTGATGTAGTTCCGGCTCTTCATGCAGTGGTCGGCCACCGAGAGCAGACAGTTGGCGTCCGGGGGCAGGTAGAGGCGCACCACGTCGGATTTCTTGTTGGCCACATGGTCCAGAAAGCCGGGGTCCTGGTGGGTATAGCCGTTGTGGCCCTGCTCCCAGACGTTGGAGGCCAGTATGTAGTTCAGCGAGGCCACGGCCTGCCGCCAGGGCAGGCGGCGGCACACCTTCAGCCACTTGGCGTGCTGGGAGACCATGGAGTCCACCCCCCGGATAAACCCCTCGTAGCTGTTGAGGAGGCCGTGGCGGCCGGTGAGGAGGTAGCCCTCCAGCCAGCCCTGGCACAGGTGTTCGGAAAGCATGGCGTCCATGACCCGTCCGCCGGGGTCCAGGCCGGGGCTCTCACCCGGCGGAGCGGCGTTCCAGCGGCGGCCGGTGGCCTCAAAGACCCGTTCCAGCCGGTTGGAGGCCGCCTCGTCCGGAGAGAAGAGCCGGAAATTGCCGGACTCCTGGTTCAGCCGGATCACGTCCCGGAGATAGCCCCCCAGAACGGACATTCCGCTTCCCGCCGCCCCGCCGGGGCTGGGGACGGCCAGGGCGTAGCTCCGGAAATCGGGGGTGCGCAGGTCCCGCAGGAGCTGTCCGCCGTTGGCGTGGGGGTTGGCCCCCATGCGGCGGCTCCCCTGGGGGGCCAGCTCCAGCAGGGCGGGGACCGGCCGCCCCGCCTGGTCGAAGAGCTCCTCGGGCCGGTAGCTCCGCAGCCAGGCCTCCAGCCGGGGCAGCTCCTCCGGATGCGCCCGGGAGACCGCCAGGGGCAGCTGATGGGCCGGGGCCGCCCCCTCCGCCGGGCCGGTCCAGCCCTTGGGGGAGCGGAAGACAATCACCGGCCAGCGGGGCCGGCCGGTCTCCCCGCCGTGGCGGGCGCTCTGCTGGATGCGCTGGAGCTCCCGCACCGCCCAATCCAGGGCGGCCGCCATCTTCTGGTGCATGGAGGCCGGGTCCTCCCCCTCCACAAAGCGGGGCTCCCAGCCGCAGCCCTTGCAGAACATCTCCAGCTCTTCGTGGGAGATCCGGGCCAGGACGGTGGGGCTGGACATCTTATAGCCGTTGAGGTGGAGGATGGGGAGGACCGCCCCGTCGGCGGCGGGGTTTAAAAATTTGTTGGAGTGCCACGCGGCGGCCAGGGGGGCAGTCTCGGCCTCCCCGTCCCCCACCACGCAGGCGGCGATAAGATCGGGGTTATCCATCACCGCCCCGAAGGCGTGGGCCAGGGAGTGGCCCAGCTCGCCCCCCTCGTGGATGGATCCGGGGGTGTCGGGAGCGCAGCTGGCAGAGGCCCCGCCGGGGAAGGAAAACTGCCGGAACAGCCGCCGCATCCCCGCCTCGTCCCGGCTGACATTGGGGAAGATCTCGCTGTAGGACCCGTCCAGCCAGTCCTGAGCCAGCACGGCGCTCCCCCCGTGGCCGGGCCCGGACAGGTAGATGAGGTCCAGGTCGTGGCGGAGGATGATCCGGTTCAGGTGGGTGTAGAGGAAGTTCTGCCCGGGAACCGTCCCCCAGTGGCCCAGGGGGACCTTTTTCAGGTGCTCCGGCCGGAGGGGCTCCCGCAGCAGAGGGTTGTCCACCAGGTAGAGCTGCCCGGCGGAGAGGTAGTTGGCGGCCCGCCACCAGGCGTCCAGGGCCTGGAGCTGTCCGGCGGTGAGCGGGCCCTTCTTGGACATCCGGGTGGAGGTCTTGGCGGCGGCGGGCGCGGGATTGGCGGTGCGCGGCATAAAAATCCCCCCTGTTTACATTCTCTCCTATTGTATCGGAGCGGAGGGGGCGCGTCAAGAGCGGGCCTTAGGGCCGGTTCACATAAGCCCAAACGCACGTCTTTGCGGCAAAAGACCCGGCAGGACGGTGTTCAACGGCTGTGAATACAGGTTCTAAAGTTCTTTTTGATCCTTTTTCTTTCAAGAAAAAAGATTACAGCACCAGGGTGCCGGTCTCGTCCTCCAGCAGCAGGAGAATCCGCTCCTCCTGGCCGGTCCCGGCATTCACGTAGACGATGGCGTGGCCTCCGTCCGGGCGGCGGCACTTGAACTCGTGGCAGAGGACCTCATACTGCCCCCCGGTGGGGATCACCGCCAGCTGGTGGGCCAGCACGGTGAGATCGGGGCTCACGGAGGCCTGGGCCTCCTCCCGGTCCACGGCGGGCTGCGCCAGGGTCCGGCTGCCGTGGCACATCAGGTAGCCGTGGGACTCGAAGCCCGCCAGCCGCCCGCTGTCCAGGGCCACCGACACCTTCACCAGGTCGGGGTAGCAGACCACGCCGTCCTGGGCGGCGGCGAAGCTGGCAATGAGCACCCCCTCCTGCTGGATGAAGTAGGTGGGGACCATCCCGGCGTAGCCGTGCCCGGCCAGGAAGGCGGCGGCCGCCTGCTGGGCCTCCTCCTGGGTGAGAACGGCCTCGGACACCGGCCGGTCGCTCACCACCGACAGGATCTGCCCCCCCGTCCGGGTGACCTCCACCCACAGGCTGCCCCCGTCCACCTGGGCGGTAAAGCTGTAGGTGGGGATCTCCCCCTCCCCCCCGGCGGCCAGGGTGAAGACCTCGGCCTTCAGGTCCAGAAAGGCGGCGGCGGTCTCCCGGGCCTCCTCCGCGCTCACCTGGGGCAGGCCCTCCAGCATCCGGGGGGACCGTCCGGCCAGATGCTCGGAGAAGGGGCCGTCGTAAATGAGGGTGGGCAGCTCCGGGAACTCGGCCTCAATGTCCTGGAAGAGGGACCCGGCGGGGATCTGGCCCCCCTCCGCCGCCTGGGCCAGCCGGGCCTGGACGGCCTCCAGGTCCTGGGGCTCCACCGTCCCGGCGTAGAGGGCGGCCTCCAGCTCCCGCAGGGCGGACGAGAGCTCCGCCGCCGCCTGCCGGAGGCCCCGGAGGGTCTCCCGCTCCTCCTCCGTGCAGGCCGCGCCCCCGGCGGCGTGTTTGGCCAGCACCATCACATAGTCCCCCGCCTTGGCCAGAAAGGCGGCGGTCTGCTCCAGCTCCACGTTGCCGTAGGGGAGCTCGCCCAGGGCGGTCTGGGCGGCCAGGGCCTTGCCATAGGCCTGGGTGCACTGGGCGGCGAAGAGGGAGGGGGTGGCGGCATAGAGCCCCTTCTCCAGGGCGGCGTCCAGCTCCCCCACCGCCGCCGTCAGCTCGGCAAAGGCCCGCTGATTGCCGGTCTGGACCATCCGCTGGTAGTAGGCGGCCCGGGCCCGGCCCTGGACGGCGAAGCCCGCCGTCACCGCAAAGGCCGCCGCCAGAAAGCTGACCCCCAAAATCCGCAGCTTTTTTCTGCTCATGTGAAAGTTCGACCTCCTGATTTCCATCTGTCTCTCAGTTTGGCGGGATCGGGGGGATTTTATGGGTGGGAGCGGCTAATTTGAACATGCTATTTTTTGGAAACCATTCGCCGGAAAAGAATTGACAGACCCCGCTCCCTCGGCTATGATAGGCAGAGCAAGGGAAGCGCTGATTAGAGGGTGTCTTCAAACATCCAAAACACTGTCTTGGCGGCACCTTTTGCTGCCATACAGCGCTGCTTTGGCTTGAAATCCGTCAGGATTCCTGCGCCAAAGCGCCTTGCCTGAGAGCAAAATCTGCCCCAATCCAGTATTCTGTCAGTTTGAAGACACCCTCCAGGCCTTGCTGGAACATGGGCGGAATGCCCGGCAGCGGGAGATTTTTCTGCCAGATAGGGCGAAAGTTCGCAGGAATCCTGACGGATACAAGGTTTTCTGACGCAGATCAGCGAAAATTTCTGATGGGAAGACGTGCATGGGGGTGGATGCAGTGGTTCCCAGGACTTACCCCATCAAAACGGAGAAGGGAGGGACGGTATGGACATACTGCTGACGGCGGCGGGGCAGCTCCCCGCCCTGCCGGCGGAGCACGGAACCTGGCTGACCACGGCGGCGCGGTTTCTCTTTCCGGCGCTGGCCCTGCTGATTCTGACGGGGGCCGTGCGTTCCCTGCTCACGGTGCCCCACGAGCCGGAGACCTGGGCCTATCTCACCCTGCCCAACGGGGCGGCCGTCCCCCTGACCCACTGGGAGAACATCCTGGGCCGGGGGAAGGCCGTCGATGTGCGCCTGACCTACCCCACGGTCTCCCGCCGCCACGCGGCCCTGATCCGCAGCCCGGCGGGGGGCTGGACGGTGTATGACCTGGGGGCCCTGGGGGGCGTCCGGGTGAACCAGCGGCCGGTGGCGGGCAGCGCCCCCCTGGCCTACGGCGACGTGCTGGAGCTGGGGGGCGTGGAGACCGTCCTCCTGCCCGTGCCGCCGGAGGAGCGGCAGCGGCGGCGCACCGAGCCGCGGATCCGCCCTGCGCCGCCCTGGCGGGGGCTTTTCCTGCTCACCCTGTTCCAGGCCCTGGCCGCCCTCCAGCTGACGGCCTCCGAGGGCCCGGGGGCCGGGGGGAGCATTCTGGCCGTGTTCGCCTGCCTGGCGGCGGTGATGTGGGCCTATGTGCTGGTCCTGCGCCTGCTGTTTCGCCGGGTGGGCTTCGAGATGGAGACGATTGCCTTCTTCCTCTCCACCCTGTCCCTGGGGATCACCGCCTCCTCCCACACCAGCGCCCTCCCCAAGCAGCTGGCCGCCGTGTTGCTGGGGCTGGCTCTGTTTCAAATTCTGGAGATCATCCTCCGGGACCTGGAGCGGGTGAAGAAGCTCCGCTGGCTCATGGCGGCCGCCGCCATGGGGCTTATCGCAAAGGACTATACGAAAAAGCTGGAAATCCTGGATGCCATAACAAAGGAAGATCTGCGGAGTGTAAAGCGCCTGTTGCAGCGAAAGATTATTCGATGCGAACTGGCACGCCAGGTGGATAATCTTTACATCAGCGTTTTGGCTAAATCCGGCGATGAGAGCGGAGAGGTAA
>CANSQX010000067.1 GCA_947649225.1 uncultured Flavonifractor sp. | reverse complement strand
CAGGGGAGGAGGCCTATCTGCGGGACTATTACCTGGGCCAGCTGAAAAAGAAGCTCCTGCCCGCCGGGATGGAGGCCTTCAACCTGCACACCATAGCGGGGAAGGAGTTTGACCTGAAACGGCTTCAGGAGCTGGTGGACTGTCTGCCCATGATGGGGGAGCGGACCCTGATTGTGGTCAGCGACTACGATCTGTTCAAGGGGGACAAGGACGGGCTGCTCCAGGTGCTCTCCGGCCTGCCCGAGTACGTGTGTCTGGTATTTGTCTACGATCTCATCCCCTATAAGGCCGACGCCCGCACCAAGCTGGCCGGATTTTTGAAGGAGCGGGGGTCCGTGGTGGCCTTCCGCCGCCAGGAGCAGGGGGACCTGATCGACTGGATCGCCCGCCGCTTCAAGGCCCTCGACCACGACATCGGCACGGAGGACGCCAAATATCTCATCTTCCTGTGCGGGGATCTGATGCACAATCTGATCTCTGAGATCGGCAAGATCGGGGCCTATGCCCGGCAGAGGCGGGTCACCCGGGCCGACATTGACGCGGTGGCCACCCCCCAGCTGGACGCGGTGGTCTTCGCCCTCACCGACGCCATCGCCGCCGGGCAGTTCGACAAAGCCGCGTCGGTGCTGGGGGACCTGTTCCACATGCAGGAGGCCCCCATCAAGCTCCTGGCGGTGCTGGGCAAACAGATCCGGCAGCTCTACTCGGCCCGGCTGGCCCTGGAGGCGGGGAAGGGGAGCGCTTATCTGGTGGAGCTGTGGTCGATGCGCAGCACCTACCCCGCCGAGCGGCTGATGCAGGCGGCCAAGCGGTTCTCCCTGCCCTGGTGCCGCCGGGCGGTGATCCGCTGCGCCGAGACCGACCTGGCCATGAAGTCCACCGGGGCGGACGGCGAGGCGCTGATGACCGGCCTGCTGATGGAGCTGGCGGCCGGCCGGGGGTGATTCGGATGCTTCGGATCAGAGAAGCCATTATCGTAGAGGGCCGGTACGACAAGAACACCCTGTCCCAGGTGGCGGATACGATAATCCTGGAGACCGCCGGGTTCGGCATCTTCAAGGACCGGGAGCGGCTGGCGCTGCTGCGCCGCCTGGCCGAGGAGCGGGGCCTGATTGTCCTCACAGACCCGGACGGGGCGGGGTTTGTGATCCGCCGCTACCTGAAGGGGGCCATCGACCCGGCTCTGGTCAAGCACGCCTACGTGCCCGACATCTCCGGCAAGGAGCGCCGCAAGCGGACCCCGGGCCGGGAGGGCAAGCTGGGGGTGGAGGGCATGACACCCGCCGTGCTGGAGGAGGCCCTCCGCCGCGCCGGGGCCACCGTGCTGGGAGAGGCGCCGCCCGGGGCGCCCCGGACGGGCATCACCAAGGCGGACCTCTATGCGGACGGCCTGACCGGCGGCCCCAACGCCTCCGCCCGGCGGGCGGTCCTGCTGGAGGCCCTGGGGCTGCCCCAGCGGCTGAGTACCAATGCCCTGCTGCCCGTCCTGAACGCCCTGTTCTCCCGGGAGGAGTACCGGAGGGCCGTGGAGAAAGCCCTGGGGCCGCAGATTGACGGCTCCTCCGGCGGCGTGGTATAATCCGGGTACAGGAGACACACAAGGGCTGTCCGGTCTCTGGAACGGGGCGGGGCGGCTGCATGATACAAGTGGGAGCGTATGACCAATGACCGATCTGTTTGAAAAATCGATTCATACCCTGGAGCTGCCCCGGGTGCTGGAGAAGCTGGCCGGCCAGGCAGTGACCGAGGAGGGCAAGGAGCGGGCCCTGAAGCTCCGGCCCATGACCGACCCGGACGACGTGGCCCGGGCTCTGGCCGAGACCACCGCCGCCGTGGAGATGACCGCCCTGCGGGGCTCCCCCTCCTTTTCGGGGGTGAAGCCGGTGTGGGCCTCCCTCCAGCGGGCCGACATGGGGGGCGCGCTCAACACCCGGGAGCTGCTGGACATTGCGGCGGTGCTCCGCTGCGCCCGGTCGGCCAAGGACTATGCCGCCGGGGAGGGCAATGCCAAAACCTGTATTGACCACCTCTTTGCCTCCCTGTCGGCCAACCGCTTTCTGGAGGAGAAGATCACCGGCTCCATCCTGGGAGAGGACGAGATCGCCGACGCGGCAAGCCCGGAGCTGGCCTCCATCCGGCGGCATATCCGGGCCACCGCCTCCAAGGTGCGGGACATTCTGCAAAAGCTCCTCTCCTCCAACCAGGCCAAGTATTTGCAGGAGACCATCATCACCATGCGCTCGGACCGCTACGTGGTGCCCGTTAAGTCGGAGTTCAAGAACGAGATCCCCGGTCTGGTTCACGACGTGTCCTCCTCCGGCGGGACCTTTTTCATCGAGCCCATGGGGGTGGTGAAGGCCAACAACGAGCTGCGGGAGCTCCAGTCCCGGGAGGAGAAGGAGATCGCCCGCATTCTGGCCGAGCTCTCGGCCGAGTGCGCCCAGTTCAAGGAGGACATCGCCCAGGACTACGACCTGCTGGTGCTGCTGGACGGCATCTTTGCCCGGGCCAGGCTGTCCTATCAGATGCGGGCGGGAGCCCCGAAGCTGGCAGGCCGGGGGATCTTCCTGCGGCGGGCCCGGCACCCCCTGCTGGACCCGGACAAGGCGGTGGCCAACGACCTGATGATCGGGGACGGGTTCGACACCCTGGTGATCACCGGTCCCAACACCGGCGGAAAGACCGTGACCCTGAAGACCATCGGTCTGCTCACCCTCATGGCCCAGTGCGGTTTGCACATCCCGGCAGGGGACGGGAGCACGGTGGCCGTCTTCGATCAGATTCTGGCTGATGTGGGCGACGAGCAGTCCATTGCCCAGTCTCTGTCTACCTTCTCCTCCCACATGGTGAATATCGTGGGTATTTTGAAGGAGGCGGGGGAGCGGACCCTGATCCTCTTTGACGAGCTGGGGGCGGGTACCGACCCCATCGAGGGGGCCGCCCTGGCCGCCGCAGTGATCGAGAGCGCCCGGGAGCTGGGGGCCCTGGTGGCCGCCACCACCCACTATGCAGAATTGAAGGTATACGCCATGACCACGCCGGGGGTGGAGAACGCCTCCTGCGAGTTCAATGTGGAGACCCTGGCCCCCACCTACCGGCTGCTCATCGGCGTGCCCGGCAAGTCCAACGCCTTCGCCATCTCGGAGCGGCTGGGCCTGCCCAAGGCGGTGATCCAGAAGGCTGCCGCCCGCATCGACGCGGAAAACGTCCGCTTTGAGGATGTGCTCACCCAGCTGGACGAGCAGCGCCAGGCCATGGAGCAGGAGAAGGAGGCCGCCCGAAAGCTCCGCCGGGAGATGGAGGAGTCCTCCAAGACGGCCCTGGCCTACCGGGCGGAGATGGAGGCCCAGCGGCGCAAGGCGGTGGAGAAGGCCGAGGCCGAGGCCCGGGCCATCCTGGAGGAGGCCCGGAACACCGCCGACCAGGTGTTTAAGGAGCTCAACGAGATGCGCCGCCGGCAGCGGAAGGAGGAAGACTGGCAGCGGGTCAACGATGAGCGCTCGGCCCTGAAGCACCGGCTCAACGAGGCTGAGGACCGGCTGGGAGCCCGGCCGGAGGAGCCTGCGCCGCCCCCCACCCGTCCGGCCCGGGCCGGAGACACGGTGGAGCTTCTCCGAATGGGCACACAGGCTTCGGTGCTGTCGGTGAACAAGGACGGTACCCTCCAGCTCCAGGCGGGGATTTTGAACATCTCCGCCAGGCAGGAGGAGGTCCGGGTGGTCGAGGGCGAGGACTCCGCCCAAAAGCAGGCCGAACGGTTTGTTCAGCGGGCCGAGCATAAGCTGCGGACCATGGGGGCCTCTCCCGAGGTGGATCTCCGGGGCATGACTGCCGACGAGGCCCTGTCCGCCCTGGACCTGTTTCTGGACAACGCAGTGCTGGGCCGGCTGAACGAGGTGCGCATCATCCACGGCAAGGGCACCGGCGCGGTGCGCAGGGCGGTGCGGGAGCACCTCAAGCGCAGCCGCTATGTGAAGGGCTTCCGCCCCGGCCGCTACGGCGAGGGGGAGGACGGCGTCACCGTGGCGGAGCTGCGGTAACAAATAGAAGGGATTCCTGCGTCTTAAAACCGGCCTGGACACTGAAAAATAAGTAAGTTGTCCGTTATGCCGGCCGGTTTCGTCCCCTGAATTTGTGTAAGATGTCATTGACGCTGTGGGGCAAATTTGCTATACTATGACACGAAGTATGCAAATGTATGCAAATGCAGCTTAGGGGGATACGCGTATGTATATGAAAGAGGCAGTTGTGAACAATCAGGTCGGGCTGCACGCCAGACCGGCCACGTTCTTCATCCAGAAGGCCAATGAGTTCAAGAGCTCTATCTGGGTGGAGAAGGATGAGCGCAGGGTCAACGCAAAGAGCCTTTTGGGTGTGCTCTCCCTCGGTATCGTGAAGGGGACCGCCATCAACCTGATCGCAGACGGTCCGGATGAGAAAGAGGCTGTGGAGGCCCTGGTCGATCTGATTTCGACCAATTTTTCGGAGTAAGCGCCGGCAGGGCAGAGAAAAAAGCGCCGCATTGCGGCGCTTTTTTTGATATGGTGCGCGGCCCGGCGGAAAGGGAACACCCCAGGCAGAAGGAAATTCCGCCTGCGGCAAAACGCTGGGACGGCGCAGAGTGTCGGCTCGCTAACGCTCGCAGCGGCAGGGCGGCTAAGACCGGCATGGGACGAAGACAGGTGCATTTTCTATGACCTTTGATGAACTAAAAGACAAAGCACATGCCCTGCCGCTGAAGCCGGGCGTGTATATCATGCAAGACGCCAAGAACGAGGTCATCTATGTGGGCAAGGCCAAGGCGCTGAAAAACCGGGTCTCCCAGTACTTTCAGGACTCCGCCTCCCACACCGAGAAGACCCGGGCCATGGTGAGCCAGATCGACCACTTCGACGTGATCGTAGCCGACTCGGAATTCGAGGCGCTGGTGCTGGAGAACTCCCTCATCAAGCGCCATCAGCCCCGGTATAACATCCTGCTCAAGGACGACAAGGGCTACCCCTATATCCGCCTGACAGTCAAGGAGCCCTATCCCCGCTTCTCTCTGAGCAACAAGCCCGCCGGGGACGGGGCCCGCTATTTCGGCCCCTACGGAAGCCGGGGGAGCACTCAGGGGATCATCGACGCCCTGCGGCTGGCCCTGCGGCTGCCCTCCTGCGGGAAAAAATTCCCCCGGGACATTGGAAAGGAGCGGCCTTGCCTCAACTTCCACCTGAGCCAGTGCGACGGCTACTGCCGCCGGGAGATGGACCAGTCCCGCTACCGGGAGGCCATGGATCAGGCCGTTCGCCTGCTGGAGGGCAAATTCAAGGAGGTGGGGGAGGAGCTCCAGGCCGAGATGGAGCAGGCAGCGGAGGAGCTGCGCTTTGAGAAGGCCGCCGAGCTCCGGGACCGCTACCGGGCCATCGAGCTGCTGGGCAAGCGGCAGAAGGTGGTGGCCGGGTCCCTGGCGGACACCGACGTGGCGGGCTTTCACAGAGGGGAGGCTAAGAGCTGCTTTGTCGTCCTCCATTTTGTGGATGGGGAGCTGGCCGCCAAGGACTGGGACCTCATCGAGACCCCCATGGAGGCCGGAGAGGCCGAGGCGCTCTCCGCCCTGGTCCGGCAGTACTACGCCGGGCGGGGCCGCCTGCCCCGGCAGATCCTCCTGCCCTGCGAGCTGGAGGACGAGGTCCCTCTGGCCCGGATGCTCTCCGAGGCGGCGGGGCGGCGGGTGCAGCTGATCAACCCCCAGCGGGGGGCAAAAATGGACCTCATCCGCCTGGCCAATAAGAACGCCGTAGAGGAGGTGGAGCGTTGGACCACCCGGGAGGAGCGGCAGAGTAAGCTGATGGAGCTGCTGGGCCGGATGCTGAGCCTGCCGGAGCCCCCCCGGCGCATCGAGTCCTACGACATCTCCAATACCGGCTCTGATGACATTGTGGCCTCGATGGTGGTCTATGTCAACGCCCGGCCGCTCAAGCGGGATTACCGTCATTTTAAGCTGAAGGATATGGACGGCCCCGACGATTACGCCTCCATGGAGCAGGTGCTCACCCGGCGGTTCCGGCGTTATGCAGAGGGGGATGAGAAGTTCGGCGACCGGCCCGATCTTCTGCTGATTGACGGCGGCGAAACTCACGCCAGGGTGGCGGTGCGGGTTTTGCAGGACTGCGGCCTCACCGTGCCGGTATTCGGTATGGTGAAGGACGACCGCCACCGTACCCGGGCCCTTGTCACCCCTGAGGGGAGGGAGATCGGCATCCAGGCCAGCCCTGCGGTCTTCTCCCTCATCGGCCAGATCCAGGAGGAGACCCACCGCTTTGCCATTGAGTTCAACCGCCTCCAGCGGAGGAGCCGGGTCCAGGGCTCGGTGCTGGACAAGATCCCCGGGGTGGGGGAAAAGCGGCGCTCTGAGCTCCTAAAACACTTCAAAAGTGTCAAGAATATCCGGGCGGCCTCCCTGGCGGCGCTGGAGGAGGCTGTGCCCAAGCACACCGCCCGGGCGGTCTATGATTTCTTCCGGGCGGAGGAAGGCGGACAGAAGGAAGAATAGAAAGGACGGATTTCATGCGCGTCATCACCGGCTCCGCACGGGGCCGCAAATTGAAGGAGCTCTCCGGGCTGGACACCCGGCCCACCACCGATAAGGTGAAGGAGTCCATCTTTAACATCGTCCAATTTGATATCGAAGGCCGCCGGGTGCTGGACCTGTTCGCTGGCACCGGGCAGCTGGGGATCGAGGCCCTGTCCCGCGGGGCAGCCCACTGCACCTTCCTGGACCTGCGGCGGGAGGCGGCGGCAGTAGTCCGGGAGAACCTGGCCCACACCCGCCTGGAGGGGGCGGCCGCCGTGCTCCAGCGGGACGCTCTGGCCTTTCTCACCGGGTGCGGGGAGAAATTTGATCTGGTTTTTCTGGACCCGCCCTATGCCTCGGGCCTGCTGCAAAAGGCCTTGGAGGCCATCGCCGCGATTGACATTATGACGGAAAATGGTATAATAGTCTGCGAAAGTGCGCTGGAAACGGAACTGCCGGCGCTGAGCGCCCCCTACGAGCGGGGGAAGGACTACCGCTACGGCAAGATCAAAATTACGGTATACCGCCGCGCAGCCCTATAGCGCTGCGGCCGGATATGGGATGTGGACCGCATGAAAATCGCCGTGTACCCCGGCAGCTTTGATCCGATTACTCTGGGCCATCTGAACATCATTAAGCGGGCCGCCGTGTGCTTTGACCGGCTGGTGGTGTGCGTGATGGTGAACTCGGGGAAGGACGGCGGCCTGTTCACCCCCGACGAGCGGGTGGAGCTCATCCACCGTGTCGTGGACCGTCTGCCCAATGTGGAGGTGGACCGCTCCAGCGGCCTGCTGTCCGACTACTGCCGCCGCCGGAAGGCCTGCGCGGTGGTCAAGGGTCTGCGGGCGGTCTCCGACTACGAGAAGGAGGTCCAGATGGCCCTGATCAACCGCAAGCTCAACCCCCGGCTGGAGACCATGTTTCTGCCTTCCAGCGCCAAGTATACCTATCTGAGCTCCAGTGTGGTGAAGGAGATGGCTTTCTACGGGTCGGACCTGTCCGACTTTGTGCCCCGGGAGATTATCGGCGACGTGAACGAAAAGATGCGGCAGAGGAGGGAAGGGTAATGGCAAGCGGTGTGGACGAGCTGCTGGACATGCTGTTCCAGATGATTGACGAGGCGAAGAACGTGCCCCTCAGCTCGGATAAGTGTATGCTGGAGCGGGACAAGGCGCTGGACCTGCTGGATGAGATTCGGGCGCAGTTCCCCATGGAGCTGGCCGAATCCAAGAAGCTGCTGGCCTCCCGGAACGAGTATATTGCCTCCGCCAAGCGGGAGGCCGAGCTGATCCGCAAGCAGGCCGAGGATCAGGCCCGGCAGATGCTGGCCCAGGACGAGCTGCTGTCCAAAGCCAAGCAGCGGGGGAACGAGATCCTCCGCCAGGCTGAGGAGCGCAGCCGGGACCTGCGCCGGGCGGCCAACGAGTACTGTGAGGACGCCCTCCGCCGCACCGAGGAGGCGGTGGCCGAGGCCTACGATGAGATCAAAAAGTCCCGCTCCCGCTTCCGGGCAGCGGCGGCCGGGGCCTCCGCCCAGGGGGGCGGCCGGGCGGCCTACGATGTCCAGAGCGGGGAGCCGGAAGGAAAATAGACCGGAGGCAGCAAAAATTTTTTTGCGCGGGACAGGAACTGTTTTTTGGATGGGACCTGCGGAATAGAAGCACAGAGTGCCGGAGACGCCGGGAAAGGTGGTTCTCCGGCGCTTTTTTGTGCTGTAAGATCAATAGAACGCACGTTTTGCTGCGGAAGGAAAGGCGTTTTTGACAAAAAACGGGGCTTTTTTAAGAAACGTGAGGGAAAAAAACTGTTGCATTTCCCCGCCGGACCCTTTATACTGAATACAACAGGTGGGGGAAGATGGGGGACAGACCCACGAAATAGCAGTCAGGTGGGGAGGAAAAAGCATGACCGGCACCTATGCGCACAGTCTGGATGCCAAGGGCCGGCTGTTCATCCCCGCCAAGCTCCGGGAGGAGCTGGGGAGCAAATTCTATCTGGCTATGGGGGTGGATGCCTGCTTGGCGATCTACCCGCAGGCCACTTGGGATCGCTTTACCGAGAAGTTTGCCTCCCTCCCCATGAGCCAGTCCAAGGCCATGCGCCCCCTCTTTGCCAATGCGGTCAAGTGTGAGCTGGACAGCCAGGGGCGCATTGTGGTACCCCCCAAGCTCCGCAAATACGCCGCCCTGGAGAAGGACGCGGTGATCATCGGCGTCCACGATCGGGCCGAGATCTGGAGCGCCGGGGCTTGGGCAGCCCAGGAGGAAGAGGAGATGACTCCGGAGAAAATGTCGGCCTGTATGGAGGCGCTGGGCTTCTGAATATGAGGGAACAGGACTATACCCACCGCCCCGTCCTGCTGCGGGAGTGCGTGGAGGGGCTGTGTATCCGGCCGGAGGGGGTCTATTTGGACGGTACCCTGGGCCGGGCGGGCCACAGCCGGGAGATTGTGCAGCGGCTGACTACCGGGCGCCTCGTCGCCGTGGACCGGGACCAGGCGGCCCTGGACGCGGCGGCAGAGCGGCTGGCGCCCTGGCGGGACCGGGTGACCCTGGTCCACGGCAACTTCGCTGCGCTGGATGAAATTTTGGACAAGCTGGGGATCCCGGCCGTGGACGGGATGCTCTTTGATCTGGGGGTGTCCTCCCCCCAGCTGGACGATGCCGGGCGGGGCTTTTCCTACCAGGCCGACGCCCCCCTGGACATGCGGATGGATCAGACCGATACCCTGACGGCCCGGACGGTGGTAAATGAGTGGCCCCAGGAGGAGCTGCGGCGCATCCTCTTCCAATACGGGGAGGAGCGGTATGCCCCCGCCATTGCGGCGGCCATCGTCCGGGCCAGGGGACAAGCCCCGGTGGAGACCACCCTCCAGCTGGTGGGGATCATCCGGGGGGCCATGCCGGCGGCGGCGTTAAGGGAGAAGCAGCACCCGGCCAAGCGGTCCTTCCAGGCCATCCGCATCGCCGTCAACGACGAGTTGGGCGCAGTGGACAGGATGGTACACAGTGCGGTTCCCCGTCTGAACCCGGGGGGGCGGCTGGCGGTGATCTCCTTCCACTCGCTGGAGGACAGGGTGGTAAAAAACGGCCTGGCCGCTCTTGCAAAGGGGTGTATCTGCCCACCTGACTTCCCCGTCTGCGTCTGTGGGCGCAGTCCGGCGATCAGGCTGGTGAACAAAAAGCCAATTACCGCCGGGGGGGCGGAACTGGAGGAGAATCCCCGCGCACGCAGCGCCAAGCTGCGCCTTGCGGAGAAGGTGTAGGACCCGGATTTCGAACAGAGATCCGGACGTGTAACGGATGTTTGGATTGGAGTGGACGGAATGGCGTCAGCGGTGAAGGAACAGAAAAGGCGTTATCAGGACTACCGGCAGGTGAGCCGCGGAGCCTACGACGGGTCGGCCGTCCGCCAGCTGGAGCGGGAGGAGGTCCTCCAGCCCAGACCGCAGGTACGGCCCCGGAAGCGGGCCCTGACCCGGCCAAAAATCCAGGTCCGGGAGGCGGGAAAGGTCTCGGTCTTCGCAGTGACCGGCTTTCTGGCCGTCGGAGTGTTTGCGGTGCTCTTGCTGATGACCTATGTGGAGCTCACTGTCATCTCCGAAGAGGTGGTGCAGATGAAGAACCAGCTGGAGACCCTCAAATCGGAGGAAGCCCAGCTCAAGGCCCAATATGAGCTGGCCTATGACCTGAGCAGCATCGAGGAGTCCATGGTGGCCAGCGGCGTTATGGTCAAGCCCCAGCGCAGCCAGATCCTCTATGTGGACCTGTCCGAGCCGGACAAGGTGACTTACTTCCAGCAGGAGGAGACCCTGGCCGGGGTCAAGGGCGCGTGGGACAGCTTCCGGACGGTCTGGGGCAATGTGGTGGAATATTTCAGCTGACCGGCGCCATATACTTTTGTGCAGACCCCAAATAGAAAAAAAGGGCTGTCTCAGGGCGGCCCGCCGGAGGGCGTAAGAAAAGAAGTTTTCTTACGCCCTCCTGTTTCAGAGCATGCCCCGCCTCTCGCTGTGCATGGTGAGAGAGGGAACAGGCTCTCCGCTCCGGGGGCGGTTGGCTCCGCTTCCATGTGCGCATAATTGAGGTGAAGATCCTTGGCAAATGAAAAGAGAAACCAGCAGCCGGACCGCCGCGCCAACCGCATCATTCTGGGACGCACCCTCTTTTTGATGCTGCTCTTCGGCGTGGTGGCCTTCCTTCCGCTGTTTGGTACGCTGTATAACCTCCAGATCACCCGGCACGAGGAGCTGGAGGCCCGGGCCCTGGACCAGCAGACCAGCGACATGACGGTGTCGGCCAGCCGTGGCGCCATCTACGACAGCAAGGGCAACACCCTGGCCATGAGCGCCACGGTCTACAATGTCCAGCTCTCCCCCCTGGAGGTGCTCCGGGTACAGGAGGACTACGCCAAGCGGGTGGAGGCCGCCAAGTCGGATCCAGACAAGATGCCCACTACGCCGGAGCCCACCAACGAGTTTATTGCCTCCAACCTGGCCCGGCTTCTGGATCTGGAGGAGGAGGATATCCTCAAGCGGCTGGCCAAGACCGGGTCTATGTACGAAATCATCAAGAGCCGGATCGAGGTGGATGAGGCCAAGGAGCTGCGGGCCTTTCTGACGGAGAACGGCCTCACCAGCTGCATCTATCTGCCCCCCACCACCAAGCGGTACTACCACTACGGCTCCCTGGCCTCCCACGTGGTGGGCTGGGTCAACTGGAAAAACGACAACAAGGGCGCCTATGGCATGGAGGCCGTGTACGAGAGCGAACTGGCCGGGGAGACCGGCCGGGTGGTCACCGCGAAGAACGGCAGGGGCACCGAGATGCTCTACCGCTACGAGGAATATTACGACGCCAAGGATGGCAACAACCTGAATCTCACCATCAACACCACCATCCAGCACTACTGCGAGCAGGTGCTGGAAAAGGGGGTGGAGAAGTTCGAGGTACAGAACGGCGGCTTTGCCATCGCTATGGACCCCAAAACCGGGGCCATTCTGGCCTGGGCCAACTCCCCCACCTACAACCTGAATGACCCCTGGACAGTGACGGATCCCACCCTTCTGGCCTATCTGGAGGCGGTCAAAAGCGACCCCAGCTCCAACGAGGAGGCCTACCTGAACGCCCTGGGCCAGGTCCAGAACCAGCAGTGGCGCAACAAGGCCATCACCGATACCTACGAGCCAGGCTCCACCTTCAAGTCCCTGGTGCTGGCCGCCGCCCTGGAGGAGGGGGTGGTCACCGAGAGTGACCACTTCTACTGCTCGGGCTCCAAAGTGGTCATTGAGGGGGAGGACCCCATCCGCTGCTCCAACCGCCAGGGCCACAAGGACCAGGACCTGGCCAAGGCAGTGGCCAACTCCTGTAACCCGGCCTTCATTGAGATCGGCCAGCGGCTGGGGGCCGAGCGGTTCTGGTCCTATCTGGAGGACTTCGGCCTCATGGAGCTGACCGGCATTGATATGCAGGGCGAGGTCAACAGCCTGTTCTGGCCCAGAGAGGAGTTTGTGGGTCCCTACGGCGTCATGTCCGTGGCCACTGCCTCCTTTGGACAGCGATTCACCGTCACCCCCATCCAGATGATCACTGCGGCCTCCGCCGTGGTCAACGGCGGGCACCTGATGAAGCCCTATGTGGTCCAGTCGGTCACCGATCAGGACGGCAACATTCTCAGCTATACCGAGCCCACCGAGATCCGCCAGGTGATCAGCGAGGAGACCAGCGAGCGCTGCCGCACCATCCTGGAGGGGGTGGTGGACGGGGGCACCGGCAAGAACGCCCGGGTCCAGGGCTACCGCATCGGCGGCAAGACGGGCTCCTCCGAGACCCAGCAGGACGACCACACGGTGGTGTCCTTCCTGGGCTTTGCCCCCGCCGACGACCCCCAGGTGGTGATTCTGCTGGCCTACGACAACCCCAAGCCAGACGGTCCCAACAGCAACTTCACCAGCGGCGGCTGGTACATCAGCGGCGGCATCATGGCGGCCTCCATGGCCGGGGAGCTGCTGGGGAATATCCTGGACCACCTGGGGGTGGAGAGGACCTACACCGCCGAGGCGGATACCCTGGTGCCCAACGTGTCCGGCCTGACCCTGGCGGAGGCCACCGGCAAGCTCAAGGACCAGAACCTGACCGTTCGCACGGTGGGCGATGGGGAGACCGTCACCGGGCAAATTCCGGTGGGCGGGGCCTCCATCCCCGGCGGCAGCGAGGTGGTGCTCTACATGGGCGGCCAGGTGCCCACCGACCAGGTGGAGGTGCCTGATGTGTACGGGATGACCATGGAGGCCGCCCGCCAGGCCATGGGCCAGGTGGGGCTCTACCTCAAGGCCACCGGCGCGGCGGAGTACGGCTCCGGCACCATCGCCTCCAGCCAGTCCCTGGATCCGGGTACGCCGGTGAGCCGGGGAAGCGTGATCGAGGTCCACTTTACCGACAATTCCAACGGCGGAGCGGGGCTGTAACAAACCCGCTCCGCCGCAGCAGCGGCCCCGCCGCATCCGTTCAGCCTGAGTTTGAGGTGAAAGTATGCAGCTTGAACAGCTATTGGACGGCGTGGCGCTGACGGCCCGCTCCGCCCGGAATATGGAAATTTCAGGAATCTGTTATGACACCCGCGTGCTCCGCCCAGGCTGCCTCTTTGTGGCGCTGAGCGGCTACAAGACCGACGGCCACCGCTTCATCCGGGAGGCGCTGGAGAAGGGGGCGGCGGCCGTCCTCTGCCGGGAGCCGCCGGAGGGTTCCGGGCCCTGGCTGACCGCAGAGGACACCCGGGCCGCCCTGGCGGCGGTCTCGGCCAACTGGTTCGGCCACCCCGCCCGGGAGATGACCGTGGTGGGGGTCACCGGCACCAATGGGAAGACCACTGCAACCTATCTGCTCAAGGCCATGCTGGAGGGGGCCGCCGGGGCCAGAGTGGGCCTCATCGGCACCAACCAGAATATGATCGGGGACCGGGCGCTCCCCGCCCACCGCACCACCCCCGAGTCCTGGGAGGTGCAGAAGCTGCTGCGGGACATGGCGGACGCCGGCTGTACCCATGTGGTGATGGAGGTCTCCTCCCACGCCCTGGCCCTCCGCCGGGTGGACGGCATCCCCTTTGCCGCAGGCATCTTTACCAACCTGACCCAGGACCATCTGGACTTCCACGGCACCATGGAGGCCTACCGGGCGGCCAAGGGCCTGCTCTTCCGCCAGACGGCGGTGGCCGTCCTCAATCTGGACGACGAGGCCGGGCGGTTTTATGCCGGACAGGTGACCTGCCCCGTATATACTTACTCAGAAAACAAGGACGCGGCGGACCTCACCGCCAAAAATATCCGTCTCTTTCCCCGCCATGTGGAGTTCGAGGCGGTAGCCGCCGGGGCCATCCAGCGGGTCCGCCTGCCCATCCCCGGGGGCTTCAGTATCTATAATGCCCTGGGGGTGCTGGCCTGCGGCCTGGCGCTGGGCCTGAAGCTGGAGCCCATGGCCCGGGTCCTGGGAGAGGCGCCGGGGGTGAAGGGCCGGGTGGAGGTGGTCCCCGTCCCGGCGGACTTCACGGTGATCATCGACTACGCCCATACCCCGGACGCCCTGGAGAAGGTGCTCCTGGCGGTACGGGACTTTACCCCGCCCGGGGGGCGGCTCATCTGCCTGTTTGGCTGCGGGGGGGACAGGGACCGGACTAAGCGCCCCCTAATGGGAGCTGTGGCGGGCTCCCTGGCTGATCGGGTGGTGGTGACCTCCGACAACCCCAGGACCGAGGACCCGGCGGCTATCATCGCGGACATTACCGCGGGCATGGAGGCGGGGGGCGCGTCCTATACCGTGGTCCCCGACCGGCGCGCCGCCATCCGGTACGCCCTGGGCCAGGCCCGGCCGGGGGACGTGGTGGTTCTAGCCGGAAAGGGACACGAGACCTATCAGGAGATCAACGGCGTACAGTACCGCCTGGATGAGCGGGAGGAGACGGCGGCCTTTTTCTCCGGGATGTTCCCCGGAGAGCACACCGGGGAACGGGAGGCATAGACCGCCGCGAGGGCACGCATTTTCGTCACTTTTTGGGTGGAAAAGCGTGACAGACTGTGATACAATAACCACTGCATGCCTGCGGCCCGGGCGGGCCTGCGGGAATCCAAAAGAGCAGAGAGAGGCTTGGAGGTTCAAAAAAAGAGGATGATCATCAGCTTTGTGTTGGCCTTTGTGGTGGCCGCGGCAGCCGGGCGGCTGCTGATTCCCGCCCTGCGCCGGATGAAAGCGGGGCAGTCCATCAAGGAGATTGGTCCCACCTGGCACATGTCCAAGCAGGGCACCCCCACCATGGGCGGGCTCATGTTCATCATCGCTATCGCGGTATCCGTCCTGGCTGTGGGCTGGACGGACATCACCGCCGGACTCCGGGGCGGACTGTTTGTGTTTCTGTTCTCCCTGGTATTCGGGGTCATCGGCTACCTGGACGACTACTGCAAGGTGAAGAAAAAGCAGAACACCGGCCTGACCGCTATCCAGAAGTTTCTGCTCCAGCTGGCGGCAGCTGTTTTGTTTACCGTCCTGATGCGCTATGAGGGATATCTGCACAATGAGCTGTATGTCCCCTTCTTCAATGTGACCTTCACCCTGCCCTGGCCGGTCTACATGGTCTTTGCGGCCTTTGTGATCGTGGGAGCGGTAAACGCCGTCAACATCACCGACGGCATCGACGGCCTGGCTACCGGGGTCACCATGCCTGTGGCCCTCTTCTTTACCGCCGTGGCCGCCTTCTGGGGGCACGAGGAGCTGAGCATCTTCTCCGCCGCCCTCTTCGGGGGGCTGTGCGCCTTCTTGATCTACAACTTCTATCCCGCCAAGGTCTTTATGGGGGATACCGGCTCACTGTTTCTGGGGGGGGCGGTGTGCGGCCTGGCCTTTGCGCTGGATGTGCCGCTGGTCCTCATTCCGGTAGGGATCATCTACATCGCCGAAACCTTATCCGACATCATTCAGGTGGGGTACTTCAAGCTGACCCACGGCAAGCGGATCTTCCGCATGGCCCCCCTGCACCACCACTTGGAGATGGGCGGCTGGAGCGAGATCAAGCTCTTCTGCGTTTTCAGCC
>CANSQX010000066.1 GCA_947649225.1 uncultured Flavonifractor sp. | reverse complement strand
CCCCCACCCCCGTACCCGAGTCCACGCCTGTGCCCCCCCAGCCCACGCCCGCACCGGGGGAGACAGACTCGGCGGCCCAGGCGGCCGGAGACACGGGGGAGAGCGGACCCGGTATGGAGCCGGAGGAGACAGGCCCCGGCGCCATGCCGGATCCTGCGCCTGCCCCGGCGGCCGCAGGGCTTACCGCCGCCCAGAGCGCGGCGGCCAGCGGCCTGATCTATTCCAACCAGCTGGTGGTCAACGGCCGGGTGACCTGCACGGTGGACCAGGTGCTGGAGTCCACCGGCTCCATCTCCATCCCTGCCGGAAAGCTGGTGCTCACCATCAACGCCGGGAGCGACGCCGCCCTGGTGGAGGCGGCCCGGGCCCTGAGCCCCGGGGACCGGGTGGATCTCAGCGTCACCTCCCCCGACAGCCGGTGGGCCGAGGCCGAGGAGGCCCTGGGCGGCCTGTACCAGCTGATTTCCAACGGCGCTGTATGTGCCGCCCCGGCCGGGAGCACCGGAGCCTGGGGGGAGCGCACCGCCCGCACCGCCGTGGGTATCAAGGCCGACGGTACGGTGATCTTCTACACCATTGACGGCAAGCAGTCGGGCTACAGCGTGGGGGCTACCCTGACCCAGGCCGCCATGCGTCTGGCGGAGCTGGGCTGCGTGGAGGCCATCTGCATGGACGGCGGCGGCTCCACCACCGCCGGGGCCACCTATCCCGACGGCTCGGTTCTGGGCGTGATTAACAAGCCCCAGGACGGGGCCCAGCGGGCCAACAGCACGGCCATCTTCCTCACCACCACCTTGAAGCCCACCGGGGAGCTGGGCAGCCTCCAGCTCAAGCCCAACGACGCCATGGTGCTGGCCGGCTCCACCGTCCAGATGGCGGTGACCGGGGTGGATACCCACTACTACCACATGGATTAC
The DNA here is from genome assembly GCA_947649225.1 of uncultured Flavonifractor sp. Taxonomy (GTDB): domain Bacteria; phylum Bacillota; class Clostridia; order Oscillospirales; family Oscillospiraceae; genus HGM12998. Next base: position 14,743 of record CANSQX010000066.1, on the reverse strand, counting down.
AGCGGCCCGGTGACCTACTCGGTCCAGAATGGGGACGGGCTGGTCACGCTGGACGGCCTGTTCACCGCCGGGAGCGAGAGCGGCGTGACCCAGGTGGCGGCCACGGCGGGCGGCGCCATGGGGGCGGCCGATATCACCGTGGTCAAGACCCCCAGCCAGATCAGCGCGGTGAACCAGGCCACCGGGGCGGCGATCACCGCCCTAGCGGTCCAGCCCGGCGAGCGGGTGGATCTCAAGGCCGTAGCCACGTACCGCACCCTGCCCCTCACCTGCACCGACACCGCTTTCACCTGGACGGTGGACCCCGCCGTGGGCGCCGTGGATGAAAACGGCGTCTTTACCGCCGGAGAGGAGTCGGCCTCCGGCACGCTGACGGTCAGCGCCGGGGGGGCCGCCCTGGCCATCCCGGTCAACGTGGCCAGCCATGTCATCGCCCTGGAGACCTTCGAGGGGAGCTTCAGCTCCATCACCTCCACAGCCGCGGCCACGGCCTCGGCCGAGACCCGCCCGGACTATGTGCGCTACGGCCGCCAGAGCGTCCGGGTGGACTACGACACTGCCGCAGGCGGCACCGCTGGTCTGGTCTCCACCCTGGCCATCCCCGCCGGGGAGAGCTGGCTGGGCCTGTGGGTATACGGCGACGGCTCGGGGAATCTGCTCACCGCCACCGTGGCCGATCAGGCTGGAACGGCCGCCGACGTGCTCCTCGCCACCCTGGACTTTACCGGCTGGAAGCACATCAACGCGGCCCTGCCCAAGGAGGCGTCCGCCATCCGGTCCCTCCAGGTGATCTATGGCGGCGTGGAGGAGCATACTGCCGGGACCCTCTGGCTGGACCACCTGACGACCTCCAACGAGGCCATTACCGACACCACGCCCCCCACCGTGACCCTCACCCTGGCGGACGGCCAGATCAAGGCCGCCGTGAGCGACGGCGTGGACCGGACCATCTCCAAGGAGAGCGTGGTGCTCACCCGGGACGGCGTCCCTGTGAACGCGGTCTGGGATGAGGCGTCTGGGACCCTCACCGCCGCCCTGCCCGCTGCCGACAGCCAGACCCACCGCTTCACGGTGACGGCGGTGGACGCCAGCGGCAACCTGGCCCGGGCCTCGGCCGATCAGGCCCCCGTCCAGGCGCGGGAGCCGGTCTTCACCGATACCGAGGGCCACTGGGCCGCCGTCTACGCGGACTACCTCTATGACACCGGCGTTACCAACGGCGTCATCGTGGAGGATGGCTTGGAGTTCCGGCCCGGCCGGAATATCACCCGGGGCGAGTTCTTCGCCCTGACCGCCCGGTGGATGGGCCTGGACCTGGCGGCTTACGCCGGGGTGGAGCTTCCCTTTGCCGACGCCGCCCAGATTCCAGACTGGTGCCTGAACGAGGTGAAGGCCATGTACAGCCTGGGCATCCTCCAGGGGGTCAAGTCGGGGGAGACCATCACCTGCAGCGCGGGGGCCACCATCAGCCGGGCCGAGGCCATGACCATCCTGGGCCGCACCCAGGCCCGGGGCTATGCCGAGACCCCCCTTGTCTTTGCCGACGCGGGCCAGGTGCCCCTCTGGTCCCTGCCCTATGTGCGCGCTCTGGTGAGCCAGGGTGTGGCCGGCGGCTACAACAACCAGATCCAACCCCTCAGCCCCATCACCCGGGGCGAGGTGGCAAAGATGCTCTACGCCATGCTGTAACGGACCCCGGGTCCTGCACGGCGGCACAGGCTGCAGCCTGTGCCGCCGCTTTTTTGCGGAGGGGGGTGCGGCGGCGCGAAAGAGTGATTGACACCCGGCCCGCTTTCCAGTATAATTGGAAAACTGAATGATCTTTGGGAGGGGAACAGCGGAATGAAGCAGTTTTTTGGCATGAGCCGGAACGGAAATCTGGCGGAAGCGCTTCAGGGGCTCTATCAGCCGCAGTTTATCATGCTGTTATCGAACGACGCCCAGTTTGAGGGCCATGTGAAGGAGCTGGAAAAGCGCTTTCCCGGGGTGCCCAGCATCGGGTGCATCGGGATGAGCTATCAGACCGGAATCGTGGAGCACGGCGTGGGGGTGATTGCATTTTGCGACGGCGTTACCGCCGCGGCCAACGTGCTGGAGCAGGTCTCCACCATGCCGGTGAAGTACATACGCCGCCTGGAGCAGGACATCCAGACCGTGGGCGGCTCCGGACGGGACACCGTGTGCATCGATTTCTGCGCCGGGAACGACGCCTGTGTGCTGACCACCATGTACACCTCACTCCGGGGGAGGGGGATTTCCCTGGTGGGCGGGACCGGCGATCAGGGCAAGGTCTCTGCCAACGGGCGGATCTACCAGGACGCGGTGGCCTATGGGCTGGTGCGCAACCAGAACGGCCGGGTCAAGACCTATAAGGAGAACATCTACCACCAGCTGGGCAATTACCGCTTCATCGCCTCCAATACGGACCGGGCCAACTACATTCTGGGCTCCCTGAACGGCAAGCCGGCCAAGCAGGTCTACAAGAGCATCCTCAACGTGACCGATGAGGAGATCCTGACCCGGACCTTCCAGAACCCCTTCGGCAAGCTCAACGGGGACGACACCTGCATCATCTCCATCAAGGAGGTCAACGGCAACGCCCTGGCCTGCTTCCGCCAGGTCAACGACTCCGACGTGCTGCTCCTGCTGGAGCTGGGGGACTACCGGGCCATTGTCAAGGAGACGATCCATCAGATCTGTCAGGATTTTCCTCACCGCTCGGCCATCTTTTCGGTCAACTGTCTGTTCCGCTACAAGCTGTTTTCCGAGCACAACTACATGCAGACCTATCTGCGGGATATGGCCGCGCTGGGTAGTCACGCCGGCTTTGTGGGATACGGCGAGCACTACAACAACCGATTTGTCAACCAGTCTATGACCTGTGTGGTCTTTGAGTGAAGGAGGAGCAGGCGATGCTGTTTGCGGGAAAGGGCCGGAAGGGATCGGCCCAGGCGCAGGAGGAGAAGAGCCTCTACCCGGTGATCCACGTGGCGGGCAGCCTGAAGGAATACCAGAAGGAGCTGGTGAAAAAGGAAGTGGACTCCCTGCGGGAGCTGAGCATGGTGGGCCGCTCCTTCTCCGGCGTCATGCAGGAGGCCGACCACTTTCAGTCCAAGCTCCAGGAGCTGGATCAGTCCTTCTCCAATATCAACCAGGCGGCCGGACAGTTCGCCCAGGTGCGCAGCGAGGTTGCGCAGACCGTCTCGGAGGCCCAGGGCCAGATGGCGGAGCTGGGGCAGATCTCCGCGCAGGTGCAGGCGGGCTATGACGAGATGGCAGAGACCTTCGAGCAGCTCCAGTCCGCCATTAAGGCCATCCAGCAGTGCATGGGGAAGATTGTGTCGATTGCGGATCAGACCAATATCCTGGCCATCAACGCCTCTATCGAGGCGGCCCGGGCCGGCGTCGAGGGCCGGGGTTTCGCCGTGGTGGCGGCCGAGGTGAAGGATCTGGCCGAGGAGATCAAGGTGCTGGCCAGCGAGGTGGATGCCGGGGTCTGTGATGTGGAGACCCGGGCCAACCAGCTCAGCAGCAGCATCCAGAGCTCTCAGGAGACCTTGGGCCAAAATGTGGACATCGTGTCCCAGACCGGCGAGAGCTTCGAGAAAATCACGGCGGCCGCAGAGGGCGCGGTGTCGGTGCAGAACGAGATTGCCGGTGTGATTGGGATGTCTCAGCAGGAGCTCCAGGTGATCCGTCAGTTTTTCGACCAGATGAAGAGCCGGTATCAGGAGGTTGTCAAGCACATCGACCGTGCCAGCCGCCTGGGCACGACCAAAAGCGCTATGTTCGAGGATATGGACAATATGATCGGTCAGATTTCCCCCATAATTCGGGATCTGGAGGCAAAGCCCTGAGGGCGTTTGCACCGAACGCAGACATCCCCTTCGTCCAGCACGGCAGAAGACGCCGGGCCGGACGGAGGGGATGTCTGCCCGGGAGGGCGTGTCCCTCCCAAGGATCGCCGGTCTATCCGGCTGCCGGCTCCGGCTGTCCGGCGCTGCGGTCCGCATACTCAAAGCTGGCGCAGGGGTCGGTATGGGAGAACAGCAGCGTGCCGCCGCTCCAGAAGGAATAGCGCAGCCGGGCGCAGAGACTCTCTCGGATGGCGCGCCCCATGCTGCCCTCCACCGGAGCGCGGAGGGTCCGGCCCTGCCCGGCCAGCAGCTCCACGGTCAGGCGGTATTTCCCCTGCCGGATCTCGGCCCCCGCAGGGGACCAGGCCACCGCCCTGGCGCCCAGATAGGTGGCCAGGCGGTACTCCCGCCCGCCATAGACAATGGCGCAGATACAGCCGGTAAAGCGTCCGACAGGCAGGGGAATGGTGGCCACCGAGAGCATCAGGCTGCCGCCCCGGGGCCCCGGCCAGACGCATTGGGTCCAGAGGTAGGTCTCGGGAAAGGAGCGGCCGCGGTCGGTCTCCACATACCCGGTCCCGCCGGAGAAATCCATGGCCGTTCCGTTCAGGGTGAGCGTCCCCATAAGCGGGTGGCCCATACTGACCACGCCGTGGGCGCACTCCATCCCGGCGAAAAACCGGAACGGCCCCATAATATCCGACCGGATGGGGGTGAAGGGCCCGTAGCGTAGCGCGCCGTGGAGGGAGAGCCCCTCCCGCTCCACTTGGACCTGGACGCCCCGGCGGCCGAAGGAGGAGCGGTCCAGTTGGATCTGGAGATCCTGCTCGCAGGCCCGGAGTCCTGCGTCCGGGTACTCCAGCCACCACGAGCCGCTGTCCGTGAGGACCTGGAGCGACGCGCTGCGCCGCCCGGACCGGTCGATATGGAGGGCGGGAATCAGCGCCAGGGCCGCGCCCTCCGGGCTCTGGTGCTTAAAATACCAGCCCTCGAAATAGGGGCCGTTCCGCCCCGCACCGTGGAAATATTTCATTCAGCATTCACCCTGGATACTATGTCCAGGGAAGCGCCGTTTGATACATCCCGGCCGGGGCTGGGACGGGGACAGATCTGCGGTGCGCCCTTCGCGCACAAATCCGCAAACAGGCACTTGCAAGACGGCGTCATTTCCTGTATAATATAAAAGTCTGTTTGAAAGAGACCCGCGTTCTCAAGGCAGACGCCCCAAAAGACTATGGCATAGCGGGGACGGCGTTCCGGCCCCGAACCAATGACGAGAGGACTGAGCAATCGAACATGAGCGCATCGAGAGAAAAAAAGCAGCGCCAGGGCGGCCTGGACGAGGCACTCACCCAGAAGCAGACCAAAGAGCGGCAGGAAGAGGCCGCCCGCAAGCGCCGGGTGGTGGGCTACTGGATCACCGGCGTGGTTGTGGTGGTTCTGGCGGCTGCACTGCTGATCTGGAACAACACCCGCGGGTCCGTTGCGGCCGCCACGGTGAACGGACAGAAGTATACGGTGGCCGAGGTGAGCTACTACTACCAGCAGGCTGCCAGCACCTGGTCCCAGTTCGGCATTCGCCCCTCCGACATCATGGAGGAGGAGACCGGCCGGACCTACGGCGACTATTTCAAGGAGCAGGCCCTGGATTCCCTGGTCAGCGTCACCGCCCTGGTGGATGCCGCGAAGGCCGAGGGGTATACCCTCTCCGCCGCAGGACAGGCCCAGCTGGACAGCACCTATGAGACCATCGACACCATCTGTTCCCTCAACGGCATCAACCGCAAGTCCTTCCTCACCCAGAGCTACGGCAAGTATATGAGCGAGGGGACCTTCAACCGCCTGCTGGAGCGCGCCGTGCTGGCCGACGACTACGCCGCCGCCCACCAGGCCGGCTACACCTATGACGGCGCGGCCCTCCAGGCCTATTACGACGAGCATGCCGATGAGGTGGACTTCTACCGCTTCCGTACCTTCTATATCAGCGGTGTGCCCGAATACAAGCAGGACGCGGACGGCAACACCATTGAGGCCACCGAGGCCGAGACCCAGGCTGCCATGGATCAGGCCCGCACGCAGGCCGGTGAGGCTGTGGCCGAGATCGAGGCCGCAGGCAGCGCCAGCCGCAGCCGCGAGACCGCCTTCATTGCCGTGGCCCCCAGCTATGTGGCCGAGAGCTCCCGGGCCAGCTACGAGAGCGACCCCGATTACTCCCTGTCTGAGGACGTGCAGGGCTCCACCCTCAGCAGCGCCTCCTATGCCGGCTGGCTCATGGAGTCCGGCCGCCGCAGCGGCGACGTGACCTCCGTGGAGACCTCCTCCGGCGTGTATGTGGTGCTCTTCCTGGACCGCGAGCGCCCTGATGAGGCCACAGTGGACATCCGCCACATCCTGATCAAGGCCGAGCTCACCCAGACGGACGACCCCCTCACCGCCGACGTGGACGAGTCCGCCGTGCCCACCCAGGAGGCTCTGGACGCCGCCAAGGCCGAGTGCGAGCGCCTGCTGGCCGAGTGGGAGAGCGGCCCGCGCACAGCTGAGTCCTTTGGGGCCCTGGCGGCGGCCAACTCCGCCGACCCCGGTTCCTCTGCCAACGGCGGCGCCTATACCTCCGTCCGGGAGGGGACCATGTTCGGCGCCTTCAACGACTGGATCTTCGACTCCGCCCGTCAGCCTGGCGACGTCACCCTGATTGAGAACCCCCAGAGCGGGCAGCAGGGCTGGCACATCGTCTACTTTGAGGGCGACGGCGGCCCCTACTGGCAGAGCGTGGCCGACAGCGCCCTGCGCAGCGCCGATCAGACCGCCTGGCGTGAGGAGCTGGAGTCCGGCTACGAGGCTGTGGCAGCCTCCGGCATGTCCAGCGTGGGCTGAGGACAGAGAATAACCACAAAGACCAAGACCGCAGAGGCCCCCGCCTCTGCGGTCAGGCCGGCAATGAAATTGCCGGCCGGGCGCTGGTTTCGGCCGAATGCCGCAACCCGGCGCCGGCGGGCGGGGTCGTCAACGCGCAAGCGGGGGCGCACCCCCCGCTGAGCCCCCCCGGATTGCGTTCTGGCGGGCACTTAATTGGGGGCCTTGCCGCTGGTTTCGGCAGAATGCCGAAACCAGTCGCCTGCGGGCGGGTTCTTCAACGCGAAAGCGGGGGCTCCGCCCCCCTTTCACACTATCCCCCCGCCGGTACTCAGAGCTCTTTTGCTATGCAGGGAAAGAAAGATGCTTTTTGAGAGCAAAGACCGCAGAGGCCCCCGCCTCTGCGGTCTTTTTTGAGAAAATGCGGAGGTGGACGGCGTTGGAGGAGCAGTTTATGCGCACGGAGATGCTGCTGGGCGGGGCGGCTATGGAGCGGCTGGCCGCGTCCCATGTGGCGGTCTTCGGCCTGGGGGGCGTGGGGAGCTGGTGCGCCGAGGCTCTGGCCCGATCCGGCGTGGGGGCCCTCACGCTGGTGGACCAGGACACGGTGGGCGTCACCAATCTGAACCGGCAGGCCCAGGCGCTCCACTCCACCCTGGGCCGGGATAAGGCCGCCGCCATGGCGGAGCGGATCCAAGACATCCACCCGGGCTGCGTAGTGCGGGCCCTGGCCGCCCGCTACGAGGCGTCCACCCGGGAGGCTTTCTTTTCCGCCCGGTACGACTATATCGTGGACGCCATCGACCTGGTGTCCTGCAAGCTGGATCTCATCGAGACCGCCATAACCCGGGAAATCCCCGTCATCTCGGCCCTGGGAACGGGCAACAAGCTGGACCCCACCCTCTTCCGGATCACCGATCTGAGCGCCACCGAGGGCTGCCCGCTGGCCCGGGTGGTGCGCAGGGAGCTGCGCCGCCGTGGGATCCTGCACCACCGGGTGCTCTGGTCCCCGGAGCCCCCGCTGGCTCCGGCACAGCGGGAGGACCCGCCCCCCGGGCGGCGCAGCATCCCCGGCAGCGTGGCCTGGGTGCCCTCCTGCGCCGGGCTCATGCTGGCCGGGGAGGTGGTGCGCCGCCTGGCCGGGGTCTGAGGCCGGAGCCCGCCCCGGCGGAACTCCCTCTCGACGCGGCGGCGGGGACATGTTATACTGGGACAGAGCGCCTGGCCGTTGCAACATGGGGCGGCGGGCCGAACGTGAGTGATAAAGGGGCGATTGATGATGAACCAACCACTGATTGAGGGCTGTGTGGATTCCTACGCCTCCTGCATGGCCGCCGCCGCAGGGGGGGCCGACCGCTTTGAGCTGTGCGCACATCTGGTGATCGGGGGCGCTACGCCCTCCCCTGCGGTCTTCCGGCAGGTGCAGCGGGACTGCGGCGTCAAAATTAACGTGCTAATCCGCCCGCGCTTCGGGGACTTCCTCTACACGGAGGACGAGCTGGAGGTGATGTGCGAGGAGATCCGCCAGTTCCGGGCCATGGGGGCCAACGGCGTGGTGATTGGCGCGCTGACGCCGGAGGGCAGCCTGGACCTGGACCAGATGCGGCGGATGATCGACTGTGCCGGGGACATGGAGATTGCGCTCCACCGGGCCTTTGACATGACCCGGGACCCCGCCGCCGCGCTGGAGGACGCCATCGGGCTGGGCTGCCGCACGGTACTGACCTCCGGGCAGGCGCGGAGTGCCGCAGAGGGCAAGGCGCTGCTGGGACAGCTCTTTCGCCAGGCTGCGGGCCGGATTGACATTATGGCGGGCGGCGGCGTGAAGCGGCACAACATCCGGGAGATCTATGAACACACGGGCATTCGTGTCTTCCACACCACCGGGCGGAGCGGCCCGATCGACAGCGGGATGATCTACCGCAAGAGCACGGTCTCCATGGGCCTGCCCTCTCTGTCTGAGTACGAGATCTGGCGGACCGACGAGGGAGAATTCCGGGCCTGTGCCGCGATCGTCCACGCCCTGCTTTAGGAGTGCTGTATGAGTAACAATCAAAAGAAATTTGCCAGCAGCTGGGGCTTTGTGCTCTCGGCTGTGGGGTCGGCGGTGGGCATGGCCAACGTCTGGGGCTTTCCCGCCAAGATGGGGAGCAACGGCGGCGGCGCGTTTTTGATCGCCTACCTGGCCTTTATCCTGCTGTTCGGCATTGTGGGCCTCTCCGCCGAGTACGCCGTGGGCCGCCGGGCCCGCACAGGCACGCTGGGCTCCTACCGGATGGCCTGGGCCAGCCGCAGCAGAAAGCTGGACAGGGCGGGCGGACTGCTGGGGTGGCTGCCTTTGGCGGGCTCCATGTGTATCGCCCTGGGGTACGCGGTTATCATCGCCTATGTGCTCAAGGCCTTCTTCGCCTCGGCCGGCGGCTCGCTGATGACCCTGGACCCGGGCGGCTGGTTTGAGACCTTCTCCACCACGGACTATTCCGTCACCCCCTTCCACATCGCCGTGGTGGTGGGCACCCTGCTCACCCTGCTGCTGGGCGCCAAGAGCATCGAGAAGAGCAACAAGGTGATGATGCCCCTGTTCTTTATCATCTTTATCGTGCTGGCCGTCCGGGTCGCCTTCCTCCCGGGGGCCGCCGAGGGCTACCGGTATATGTTTACCCCCAGATGGGCCGACCTGCTCGACCCTATGGTGTGGATCTGGGCCATGGGACAGGCCTTCTTCTCCCTGTCCATCACGGGCAGCGGCATGATCGTCTACGGGGCCTATCTGGATCCGGCGGAGAACGTGGTGGCCCTGGCCAAGCAGACCGCCCTGTTTGACACCATCGCGGCCATGGTGGCCGCCCTGGTGATCATCCCGGCCTGCTTCGCCTATGGGCTGGACGTGGGGGCGGGCCCCTCGCTGCTGTTTGTCACCCTGCCCCGGATCTTGCAGGACATCCCCCTGGGCCGCCTGTTCGCCATCATCCTCTATACCGCCATGGTCTTCGCCGGGGTCAGCTCCCTGCAAAACATGTTCGAGGCGGTGGGGGAGTCCCTGCTGCACCGCTTCCCCCGCCTGAACCGGCGGATTGTGCTGCTGATCCTGTGCGCCGTCTGCCTGGGAATCGGGCTGCATATGGAGCCCATCTTCAAGTGGGGCCCCTGGATGGACATCGTGTCCATCTATATCATCCCCATCGGCGCGACCCTGGGCGCCGTCTCCTGGTTCTGGATCATGCGCCGGGAGGACCTGATGGAGGAGGTGGGCCGGGGCGCGAAAAAGGCCCCGGGGCGGCTCTGGTACGGCATCGGCCGGTACGTCTACGTCCCCTGCGCCATCATCCTGTGCTGTGTGGCGCTGCTGCTGAAGGTGGCCTTTTAGCCCTGGCGGGCCGCCCGGCTTTGGGCGCGGCCGGCCCCGGCATAGACCCAGCGCCCATCCATTTCGTCATAGTCAGGAGGAGCTATTATGGCATTTCAGCTCACCCCCTACCAGGCGCCGGATTTCACCCGGCCCGCCCTGGCCCAGGCCCCGGACGCCCGGTTTCTCCCCGCGCCCCGGGACGGCGTCGCGCCGGAGCACTACCACGCCACCGCCATTTTCCCGGAGTACTTCAAAGTAGACGGCCGGTGGGTGCTGGCCGGCGAGAGCCGGATGGACTGTGTGGCGGTGCTGGAGGAGGGCCGGATCGCCGTCCGGGAGTTCCGGAACCTGCACGCCGGGGATCGGGTGGCGGTGGGCCGGACGGAGGACGGCAGCGAGGGCATCTATGTCCACACAGCGGGCTTTCCCTCCGGCGAGGCGGAGGCAGAGACCTTTGCCTTTCGCCAGGGCCGTTCCCGTGAGACCGCCTTTTCCCGGGATTACAACGAGATCTATGACCTGCTGCGCCACGAGCGTGCCCACGGGCAGGTGGTCTGGGTGCTGGGGCCGGCCTGCGCCTTCGACGCGGACTCCCGCCGGGCCTTCTCCAACCTGGTGCGGGGCAGCTATGTCCACGCCCTGCTGGCGGGCAACGCCCTGGCCACCCACGACCTGGAGGGCGCCTATCTCCAGACCGCCCTGGGTCAGGACATCTATACCCAGCGGGGTCAGAGGAACGGCCACTACAACCACATCGACACGCTGAACGAGGTCCGCCTCTGCGGCTCTATCCCCGCCTTCCTGGACAAGCATGGCCTTCACGACGGCATCATGGCCGCCTGTGTGGAGAAGCAGGTCCCCTTTGTGCTGGTGGGCTCCATCCGGGACGACGGCCCCCTGCCCGAGGTCTATGCCAACGTCTACGAGGGTCAGAACGCCATGCGGGCCTGTATCCGGAAGGCCACCACCGTCATCTGCATGGCCACTACCCTGCACACCATCGCCACGGGGAATATGACGCCCTCCTTCCGGGTGCTGCCCGGCGGGACGGTGCGCCAGACCTATTTTTACACTGTGGATGTGTCGGAGTTTGCGGTCAATAAGCTGGGGGACCGGGGGAGCATGTCCGCCAAGAGTATTGTGACCAATGTACAGGATTTCGTCGTCAACATCGCCAAGGGCCTGGACTGTTGGGCCGAGCCGTAAAAAGAGGGACGCACATAACAGGCCCCCGCACACAGACGTGCGGGGGCCTGTTATCTTTCTAGAGCGCCGGGAGCTCCGAATAGGTGTGGGTGCAGGTCTCCCGGATTTTGGCTTGGATGGCCTTGAGGTCTTCGAAGGTCTCGGGCCGCTTCCGGGGGTCCCGGAGGAGGGCGGAGGGGTGATAGATGGCGGTCATCCAGATCCCCTTTTTCTCCACCCATTGACCGTGCTCCCGGGTGATTTTGTAGTCCTCCCGGATCAGCCGCGTGGCGGCGATCCGCCCCAGGCAGACAATCAGCTTCGGCCGCAGTAGAGCGGTCTGGTTGCGCAGATAGCCAATGCAGGCGTCCTGCTCCACGTTCAGGGGATCCCTGTTCTGAGGCGGGCGGCATTTGACGATGTTGGTGATGTAGACATTGCTCCGCCGGTCCAGGCCGATGATGGCCAGCATATCGTCCAGCAGCTTGCCCGCCCGGCCCACAAAGGGCTCACCAGTCAGGTCCTCCTGCTCCCCGGGGCCCTCGCCCACCAGAAGGACCTCCGCGTCCCGGGGGCCCACGCCGAAGACCACGTTGGTCCGGGTCTCCGCCAGGGCGCAGCCACGGCAGTCCAGGCAGGCCGACTCCAGCTCGTACCAATCAGGCATACGCATCCCTCGTTTCTCACAAAATCGGGGGCGTCCGCCGCAGGCCGTCCGGCCCCCGTTGACACCACAAGCCGCCCTCAGCCGCCGTTCTGGGCCTGGGCGCTCATGGCCTGGTCGAAGTGCTCATTGATCTGCTTGGTGAACTCCAGAGCGGCATTATACCCCATCTTTTTGTGGCGGTTGTTCATGGCGGCCACCTCTATGATGACAGCCAGATTCCGGCCCGGCTTGACGGGCACCGTGAGGGCGGGGACCTGCACGTCCAGAATGGTGGTGTACAGATTTTCCAGCCCCAGACGGTCGTACATGGCCCCGTCCTTCCACTGCTCCAGGTTGACCACCATGTCGATCCCGGACTCGTCCTTGACGGCGCTCATGCCGAACAGCCGCCGCACGTCCACCACGCCGATGCCCCGCAGCTCAATGTAGTGGCGGATCAGCTCGGGGGCGGAGCCCATCAGCCGTTTGGCGGAGGTGCGCTTGATCTCCACCGCGTCGTCAGCGATGAGGCGGTGGCCCCGCTTGACCAGCTCAATGGCGGTTTCGCTCTTGCCCACCCCAGACTCGCCTAGGAGGAGTACCCCCTCGCCGTACACGTCCACCAGAACCCCGTGGCGGGTGATGCGGGGGGACAGGTAGCCCCGGAGCGAGGCGATGATGGTGCTGATCAGCACCGAGGTGGTATCCTGGCTGCGCAGAATGGTCCGGTCGTACTGCCCGGCCATCTCCATGCACTCTGGAAAGGGGTCCATGCCCCGGGAGAGGATCAGGGCGGTGATGTCGTGGCGGAGCAGATCCTCAAAGCGCTGCCGCCGCTCCCCGGCGCTCAGCCCGGCCAGGTAGGTGGTCTCGACCCGGCCGATGACCTGGAGCCGCTTGGGGTCAAAGTAGTCGAAAAAGCCGGTCAGCTGGAGGCCGGGGCGGTTGACATCCTCAGTGTGAATGGCCCGGTTCTCATAGCCCGCAGCCCCCCGGAGGACCTCCAGATTGAATTCCTCAATGAGTTTGCCCAGTTTGACGCTGTATAAGCTCTCCATGGGGATCCCTCCACAAAATAGGTTGGCCCCATTGTACCACCTCTGCGCCGGGATTGGCAAGAGCGAAGCGGAAAAAGGGGGGCGCGAAGCGGAAAATCAGCAAGAGCGGAGCTGGAAAGGGGGCAGCGTGGGGGAAAACCGGCGCAGGAGGGCCAGAAACCGGCTCCTCTGGACGCTGTTCACGTCCCGCTTGCATAGGCCTCCATCGTCCCCGCCAGGAGGAGGGCGTAATCGGGCAGTCCGGCCAGCGGGGCCCGCTCCGACAGGGCGTGGGCGTCCAGGATATCGGGTCCGGACACCACCATGGGCAGCGCGGGGCGCTGTGCGGCGAAGATCGAGGGCTCCAGCCCCACATGGACCGCCGTGATGTCCAGCGCCCGGCCGGTCTCCCGGCGAAAGACCCGGTCCATACACCGGACCAGGGGGTTGTCCGCCGGCCCGGGCCAGCCGGGGTAGCCGGTACACCCGGCCAGCGTAAACCCGGCGGCGGCGGCCGCACCGTCGTGCCGGGCGGCCAGGACGGCCTCGTCCCCGGCCCGGGCGCAGCGGAGAAAGGCGCAGACCTGGACCGTACCCTCTGCGGCGGACACCCGGCCCAGGTTGGCCGAGGCCCCCACCACTCCGGGAAAGTCGGTGCGCATGGCGTACACCCCGCAGAAGAGGTCCCGGAGCAGGTCGATGGTCCCATCCCGGCAGGGGGTGTCCCACACCTGCTCCGGGGCGGGGGCGGGGCTCCAGCGGAGAACGAGGCCGGGATCGGTGCGGGAAAATTCCTCCGTCAGCTCCGCCCGAAACCGGGCGGCCAGGGCGTCCAGGCTCGCCCCGCCGCCAGGGGGCAAAAGGACTTGTGCGGCGGCCGCGCCCGGGATGGCGTTGTGGGTCTGTCCGGCCTCCAGAGCCGCCAGGGAGAAGGCCGGGAGGGCGGTCCGGAGCGCCTCCAGGAGACGGCCCATCAGGACGGCGGCGTTGGCCCGGCCCCTGTGGATGTCGTCCCCGGAGTGGCCCCCGATCCCGCCGGAGAGGGTGAGCTGCACCGGCTCTCCCGCCGGGGCGGGGCGGGTGCGCAGGGGGCGGCGGTAGGTCTCCCGGCGGCCTCCGGCCGCACCCACCACCGCCCGGCCCAGGTAGAAGCCGTCGGTGTTCAGCAGGGCGGCCGCCCCGTCCAGCCAGGCCGGATCCATCCGGGCCGCCCCCTCCAGCCCCACCTCCTCGGCCGCCGTGAAGAGGAGCCGCAGGGGGCCGTGCTGCAAAGGACGGCCCAGCAGCCAGATCACCGCCGCATTGCCCAGCATATTGTCCGCCCCCAGGGAGGAGCGGCCGTCGCTGCGGAGCGCTCCGCCGGATACCCGGGCCCGGACAGAGTCCCTCAGAGGGTCGAAGCCGGGCGCGGCGGCGCACACCATGTCCAGGTGCCCCTGGAGGGCCAGCAGCGGGCGGTCCTCCAGCCCGGGGGAGGCGGGGACCTCCGCCCGGACGTTGTACCAGGGGTCCCGGACCGGGGCCAGCCCCATCTCCCGCAGGCGGTCCAGCATCAGGCTGCTCACCGCCTCCTCGTGGCGGGAGGGGTGGGGTACGGCGCTCAGGCGGAGAAACTCCTCCGTAATTCCCGCCGTCACGGCCGCCCGGCCGCCCAGCCGCTTCAGAAGTGTCATGATGGTTCCTCCTCGCTATGGTAAAAGGGGCGGCTGAATGACTCAGCCGCCCCTTTCGTGCCCGTCTAAAAATCCGCGCTGCCCACGGTGCGGGGGTGGGGGAGCACGTCTCGGATGTTGGAGATGCCCGTGAGGTACATCAC
>CANSQX010000065.1 GCA_947649225.1 uncultured Flavonifractor sp. | reverse complement strand
CCCCCCCCATCGGGGTGGCGGGGGCGGGGGCCGGGGGGGCCGGCCCCGGCGGGGCGGCTCGATTTCGCGGGGGGGGCCTTTGTCCCCGCCCCGGGGGGCGGTCCGGGTTTGTGCGCCCCCCCCCCGCCTGCGGGTGGGGTCTTGGACGTAAACGGCCCATGCCGCCTGTGATAGGCCCCCGTGGGGCCGTGTGCCTTGCGCGGCGGCGCCTGTCTTTGACGGCATTTCCCTCTTAGTATCGGACTTGCCCCCCTTTGCACGGTCCCGCCGCCCTAAAAGGAAGCCTTGGGCGTCTTTTGACACACGAGGAAGGAACGGCGCTTTTTCGACAAGCTGGGGCCTGGAGGCGCGGCCTCCGAGTCCCAGAGAAGGAGTATGCAATGAGACGGAACAGAGCAATTATGGGATGCCTGTGCATCGCCGCTGCGGCCCTGCTGGCCCTGGCCGGCTGCCGGGGGGAGCCCGATCCCCCCGCGCCGGCTCCCCCGGATCCCACCCCCACCGCAGAGCCCCAGCCCGCCCCGGCGGAGCCCGCCGCCCCTGTGTGGGAGGAGGTCCCCTACCGGGAGACCTACACGGCCCCGGATGGCGCGCTGGTGATGACAGTCACCTATACCTTTCCCCGGCTGGCGGAGGACCACCCCGCCGCTGCGGCCATCAACCGGCGGTATGAGGCGGAGGCGGAGGCCCTGCTGGCCGCTGCCTCCGGCACGTCCACGTTCGGCGTGGGGGACTACGAGACCGCCATGCAGGTGGGCTATGACTTCATGCCCTTTCTGGAGGACCACAGCTTCTCCATCGCCCGGCAGACGGCGGACTATGTGAGTGTCCGCCGGGAGCTGTATACCAATTACGGCGGGCCCCACCCCGGGGTCTTCCTCTTTGCCGAGCAGTTCTCCCTGGCGGACGGCCGCGCCCTGGGCTTCGCCGATTTCTTCCCCGACCAGGAGGCGGCCGCCGGGCGGATCCTGTCCGCCATTGCGGCCGATCCGGTGCTGGCGGACAGCGGGCTGGCCGCAGAGGCCCAGGCGGCCTTCTCCACCGACCGCTTTTATGTGACCGATGAGGGCTTTACCTTCTGGTATCCCGCCGGGACCTTCGGCGCCCAGAACAGCCCCCTGGAATGCACCGTCCCCTATGAGGCGGTGGCCGATCTGGCGGCGCTGTGGTGAGGGAGCGGCAGCGGGTGCCCCTGACCGTGGAGGGGTACGCCAGCGACGGCGCCGGCGTGGCCCGGCTGGACGGCATGGTGGTCTTTGTGAAGGGGGGCATCCGGGGAGAGCGGTGTGCGGTGCGCATCGACAAGGTGGGCCGCAGCGCCGTCTGGGGGCACGCAGAGCAGATCCTGGAGCCCTCGCCCGCCCGGACCGGCCCCGGCTGCCCCTACTACGGGATCTGCGGCGGCTGCCAGCTCCGGCACATGACCTACGCCGAGGAGCTGGAGGCCAAGCGGGTCCGGGTGGAGGAGGCCCTGCGCCGTATCGGCGGGGCCGATCTGTCCGTCTCCAGGATTCTGGGGGCGGAGCGCCCGGACCGCTACCGGAACAAGGTCCAGTTCCCGGTCAGTCCCGGCCCCCGGGCGGGCTTTTACCGGCCCCGCAGCCACCAGGTGGTGGAGGTGGAGGACTGCCTGCTCCAGCAGGAGGCGGCCGCCCGCCTGCGGAAGGCGGCCCGGGCGTGGATGGTTCAATATCAGATCCCGGCCTACGACGAGCGGACCGGCCGGGGGCTGGTACGGCATTTCTACATCCGGACCAGCCGGGCGGGCCAGTCCCAGTTCTGCCTGCTGGTGAACGGGACCTCCGTCCCCCGGGAGGGGGAGCTGGTGGAGGCCCTGCGGGCCGCCGGGCCCGGGCTGGCCGGGGTGGTGCTGGGGGTCAATGAGAAGCGGAATAACGTTATCCTGGGGGAGTCCTACCGCACCCTCTGGGGGGCGGATTTCCTCATGGACACCCTGTGCGGGCTGTCGTTCCGGCTCTCAGTGCCCTCCTTCTTTCAGGTGAACCCGGACCAGGCCGAGGTCCTCTATGGACAGGCTCTGGAATACGCCGCCCTCACCGGGCGGGAGACTGTGCTGGACCTCTATTGCGGCGTGGGTACCATCAGCCTGGCGATGGCCCGGGCGGCGGGGCGGGTCTACGGTGCGGAGGTGATCCCCCAGGCGGTGGAGGACGCGGCAGAGAACGCCGCCCGCAACGGGATTCAAAATGCGTCCTTCCTCTGCGGCGACGCCGGAGAGGCCGCCGCGGCCCTGGCCGCCCAGGGGGTCCGCCCCGAGGTGATCTGCCTGGATCCGCCCCGGAAGGGACTGGCCCCCCAGGTGGTGGAGACCGTGGCCGGGATGGGGCCCCGGCGGGTGGTCTATGTCTCCTGTGATCCGGGCACCCTGGCCCGGGACGTGGCCCGCTTCGCCGCCCTGGGCTACCGCGCCCGGGCCGCCGCCGCTGTGGATATGTTCCCGCGCACCGCCCATGTGGAGACGGTGGCCCTGCTGCAAAGAGAGGACATCTAGCCGCCTGCCGGGTTAGGGATTGCAAATTGCCCTTGGAGCAGGGCTTTTCCCGGGCAAGACGGACGGCCGGGGCCTCCAGGATGAGAGGGGACGAACGCCGCAGACCGGTCAGGCCTGCGGCGTTCGTCTGCTCCGGCCTACCCTTCCGCAGCCAGACCCAGCAGCACCTGGCCCGCCGCCCGGGCGAAGAGCCGCGCCCCGTTCAGCCCCTCCTGGAGGGTGTTGCCGTGGCAGCCCACCTCCACCAGCAGGGAGCCGGTGGTGAGCTGCTGGTTGTAGCGGGAGGCCCGCAGGGTCATGGGCCGGGCCAGGGTGGGGTAGAGGGTGTTCATGCTCTGCTGGAGCTTGGCGGCCAGGGTCAGGTTTTCCCGCCAGTTGGGGTGCTCGCCCCCCTCGCTGCTCCCCAGCACCAGCATCACCTGGGCCGTGGGGGTCCCGTCGATCTCGGTGACTGCCTTGTACACAGTGCCGTCCTCGCCGATGAGGGCGTCCCGGTGGACATCCAGTACGATCTGGATGGAGGGATACTGGTCCAGATACTGCTGGACGCCCTCGCCGGAACGGGTATAGGCCCCGTTGTACTGGGGGTAGTCGTAGAGGGTGCGGTCGTGGACCACGGAGAGGCCCAGCTCGGTGAAGACCCGCTCCATCTCGTCCCCGATCCGCACCACGTTGCAGGCCTCGTCCAGGGTGCGGGCGTCGCCGCTGGGGGTGTAGAGATCGCTGCCGTCCGGGGTGTAGGCCTCCGAGCCGTGGGTGTGCATGATGAGGATCTGAGGTGCGCCGGACGCCAGATGGATGGTGACCGGCGCGGCGGCCAGGGCGGCCAGATCCACGTCCAGATCGGTGCGGTTGTAGAGGTAGAGCCCGGCGGCGTAGTCATAGCCCTGGGCGCTGGTGGGGGCCAGGTTCCGGGCCACGATGTCGCCGGGGGCGGCGGTGGAGGCCGGGGGCTCTGCGATGTCGTCCCGGTCGGGGGCAGGCTGCCCGGCGGGGAGGGGGACCGGCGGGCTGTCCGCCGCCGGACCGTCTGTTCCGGCGGGCCGTCCGGCCGTGCTCCACAGGAGGGGGGACTCCCCCACCACCAGGCGGCCCCAGCTGTCCAGCCCGCCCAGCGGGGCGTCCGCCCCAGCCGCCTCCCCCAGCTCCAGCCGGAGCACCGCCGTGAGGAAAGAGGGGCTGGACCCCATGGCCTTTACGGCGGTTCCGGCCGTCCCGGCCCCGGCCCCCAGCAGGGCCAGCCAGGCCGCCGCCGCTCCCATTGTCAGCGCTCCGCCCCAGCGGAGGGCCCGTCCCCAGGATCCTGTCTTGTGTCGTCTCATGGTCATCACCCTTCTGTTGTTTCTGACAGAGCATATGCGGCGGCAGGGCAGGATATGAGACTTGTCCGCAACGGCGGCGGGCCGGACGGCCGGAAAAGCGCGATCAACCAATAGACGGCCTCCCCCCTGGCCCACTGGGCCAGGGGGGAGGCCGTCTGCGATCAGATACCCGTCCGCAGGCGTCCAGGTTTGCTTGGCCGGGCGTTCGCCTGTCAGGCCAGCGCCGGGCTTCCCAGGAAGCGGAGGAACGCCGCCCGTCCCTCCGGGGTCCGCTTATAGACCCCTGCATCCTCCAGTACCCGGGCGAAGACCAGACCGGTCTCCGCCTGGACCACTTGCAGGGCGTTCTCCTCCGTCAGGCTGTGCCGCGCCTGCATCTCTTCGGCCCAGTCCGCGTGCTTGGCGGTGCGGGGATCGGCGCGCAGATCGGCCCCGGAGACCAGGGCGTCCGCCACCGCCGCCAGCTCCTCCTTGAGCCGGGCGGGCAGCACCGCCAGGCCCATCACCTCAATGAGGCCGATGTTCTCCTTTTTGATGTGGTGGAGCTCCGCGTGGGGGTGATACAGGCCCAGGGGGTGCGCCTCGGTGGTCAGGTTGTTCCGCAGCACCAGGTCCAGCTCATAGTCCGTCCCCCGGCGGCGGGCGATGGGGGTGATGGTGTTGTGGGGCTCGCCGCCGGTCTCGGCAAAAATCACCGCCGCCTCGTCGGTGTAGCCCCGCCAGGCGGTGAGGATCTTGTCCGCCAGGCCGATAAGCCGCTCCGGGTCCGCCGCCCGGAGCCGCACCACCGGCATGGGCCATTTCACAATGCCCGCCGCCACGTCCCCGAAGCCGGGGAAGGCGATGGGGGTCTCGATGGGGGCCCGCTCCATGGCGAAGGAGTACCGCCCCCCCTGGAAGTGGTCGTGGGCCAGGATAGAGCCGCCCACAATGGGCAGATCGGCGTTGGAGCCCACAAAGTAGTGGGGGAACTGTCCCACGAAGTCCAGCAGCTTGGCGAAGCAGTCCCGGTCGATCTTCATGGGCACGTGGGCGCTGTTCAGACAGATGCAGTGCTCGTTGTAATACACATAGGGGGAGTACTGAAAGAACCAGGGGGAGCCGTGGATGGTGATGGGGATCACCCGGTGGTTCTGCCGGGCGGGGTGGTTGACCCGTCCGGCATAGCCCTCGTTCTCGGCGCACAGCTGGCACCGGGGGTAGGCGGAGGCGGGCAGGTTTTTCGCCGCCGCGATGGCCTTGGGGTCCTTCTCCGGCTTGGACAGGTTGATGGTGATGTCCAGATCCCCGTATTCGGTGGGGGCCTTCCACTGCATGTCTCTGGCGATGCGGTCCCGGCGGATATAGTTGGTGTCCTGGCTGAACCGGTAGTACCAATCGGTGGCCCGCCTGGGGTCCTGGGCATACAGCGCCTGGAACCGGGCGATCACCTGGGCCGGGCGCGGGGTCAGGCGGCCCATAAGCTCCGTGTCCAGCAGATCCCGGTAGACCACGGAGTTTTCCGCCAGGACCCCCCGGGCATGGGCGTCGTCCAGCAGAGCCTCCAGCACCGGGGCCAGCTCAATTTCCCCCCAATTTCCCCCGGGATCCGTATAACTATCGAGCTTTAATCCGTTTAGTATTTCGTTGATCGCCCAGGTGCGCTCCTCCGGCTCAATGAGCCCGGTGTGCAGGGCGTAGGCGGCCAGCCTGGAGACGGCCTCGTTTCGATCCATCGTGATCCCTCCTATTCTGCCACCACACAGCCGCCCTGGGGGCGGATGTGGAGGATGTGACAGGTCCCAGGCCCCAGCAGAGCCTCCATGCCGGTCCGGAACGCCGGCAGCCGCTCCACGGGGACGAAGGCCTGGACGGTGCCTGCGAAGCCGCCGCCGTGGACCCGGATGGCGCCGCCGCCCTCCAGCAGCTCCCGGCCCAGGGCCAGGACCAGGGGGACGGCCTGCTGCCTGGGGTCGGCGGTGGACCAGGTATTTTGCAGGGCGAGGGAGGAGGACAGGCCCGAGGCGTTGACCAGCGACAGGAAGCGGCCGAACGCCCCCTCCCGCAGGGCCTCGGCCTCCTGGACGGCCCGGCGGTCGTCCTCGTAGAAATGCAGGGCCCGGAGGACCGCCCGGTCTCCGCACCGCACCCGCAGGGAGGGCAGGGCGGCCCGGAACTCGGCCTCAGGGACCTCCCGCAGGACGCTCCGGCCGAAGTGGGCGGCGACCTCTCCCATCTCCCGGGTGATGGCGGCATAGTCGCCGGTCAGGTCGCCGTGGCTGGAGCAGGTATCCACAATGCACAGCGCATGGCCTGAGGCGGAGAAATCGTAGTCCACCCGCAGGGCCGCCGGGGCGGCGGGGTCGGCGAAGTCGATAGCCACGGCCCCGCCGATGGAGGAGCCCATCTGGTCCATGAGTCCGCAGGGCTTTCCAAAGTAGACATTTTCGGCGTACCGGCCGATCTGGGCGATGGCCACGGGGTCCAGCGCCCCGCCGCAGCAGAAGCGGTTGAGAAGATTGCCCAGCAGCACCTCATAGGCGGCGGAGGAGCTCAGACCGGAGCCGGACAGCACGGTGGAGGTGGCCCAGGCATCAAAGCCGGAGAGGGGATAGCCCAGCTCCCGGACCCGGGCGGCCACCCCCCGCACCAGGGCGGCCGAGGTGCCCTGCTCTTCCGCCCGGGGCGCCAGATCGTCCAGCTCCACCTCCAGGCCGGGGTAGCCCTCCGAGCAGATCCGGATGGCGTTCCGGCCGTTGGGGGCGGCGGCGCAGAGCATATCCAGGTCCACGCTGCCGCAGAGCACATGGCCGCGCTGGTGGTCGGTGTGGTTGCCCCCCAGCTCGGTGCGGCCGGGGCCGCTGAACAGGGCGGCGGGGGCCCCGCCGGGGTCAAAGGTGTCCAGAAGGCCCTGGGCCGTCCGGATCGCCCGGACCCGGGCCCCCTCCAGACTGGCCGCCGCTCCGTCCAGGGCGTAGAGCGCGGCCAGGGGGCCGTCGTATGCCCCCGCCCGCAGGCCCTGGATCAGTTGGGTACATGTGTGCATGGCATCCTCCCACCTTCTATGCGTCCTGCCGGACGGGGGCCGCCCGCAGGCAGAGGCTGTATTGATACGGCTCCAGCGTCCGCTGGCTGCACGTGAGCGCTTCACCGGTGATCTGGTCGGTAAAGGTCCCCTCCATGGCGTCCAGGGCGACGGTCTGGGCCTCGCCGGAGAAGTTGAACAGGCAGACCAGAGTCTCCCCCGCCGCCCGGCGGACCAGGGCCAGCACATGGAGGTTGTGGGTGTCCCAGGTGGAGATCCGTGCATCAGGGCCGAAGCAGGGCCCGGTCCGCCGCAGCTGCTCCAGCTGGGCCAGGCCGTCCCAGATCCGCTGCTCCACGCTGCCGGACTCCCGCCGCCGGGCGGCCTTCTCCCAGGAGAAGGGGGTCCGGTGCAGGTTGCGGCTGTCCTCCCGGAGGACGGGGTCGTCGTGGTAGCCGTAGCCGTTGAGCTGGCCGATCTCGTCCCCGCTGGAGAGCATGGGGAAGCCCCCCATGCACATCATGGCGGCATGCATCATCAGATCCCGCCGGATGCCCAGCTCCACCTGGGCCCCGTCCCCCTCATAGAGGCCCTTCTCAATGCCGCAGAGGCTGGCGGTGGTGCCGCAGGTGCGGGCGTCCTGGGTCTTGGGGTCGTAGTTGTACCGCTCTCCCCGGGCGTAGCTGCCGGGGAAGCTGCCGTCGAAGAACTCGTAGAGATACCGCTTGTGGGCCGCCGGGTCGATGCCGAGGGTTTTGCCGTAGGCCTCGTTGAGCCCCCATCCGATGTCGTCGTGGCAGCGCAGGTAGTTGACGAAGCAGCAGTGGGCGGGCAGGGCGTGGAGGTCGTCCAGCTGGCGCTTGAGCTGCCGCACGTCGGCGGAGGCCAGGGCGCTCCACTGGGTGGCCATGGTGGAGGCGTTGTAGAGCAGGTGGCACTCGGGCTTCTCCGCCGTGCCGAAGTAGGGGGCCAGCTCCCGGGGGGCCATGACCACCTCCCCCTTGAGGATCACCCCGGGGCAGACGCACTCGGTGATGAGGCGGATCAGGCGCATGATGGTGTGGACCTGGGGCAGGTTGCGGCAGGTGGTCCCCAGCTCCTTCCAAAGGTAGGGCACCGCGTCGACGCGGAGGATCTCCACCCCCAGGTTGGCCAGGTGGAGCATACTGGCGGTCATGTCGTGGAAGACCGCCGGATTCCGGTAGTTCAGATCCCACTGATAGGGGTGGAAGGAGGAGCATACGTACCTGCCCATCTCCGCCACATAGAGGAAGCTGCCGGGGGCGGTCTCGGGGAACACGTCGGGGATGGTCTTCTCCATCTCCCGGGGGATGTCCGGCGTGTCAAAGCAGAGATAGCGGTCCTGATAGGCCCGCTCTCCCGCCCTGGCGCGCAGAGCCCACGGGTGGGTATCCGCCGTGTGGTTGATCACAAAGTCCAGACACAGGCTCATACCCCGCTTGCGCATGGCGGCGGTGAGGCGGCTCAGGTCCTCGTTGGAGCCCAGGGCCGGGTCCACCTGGTTGAAGTCCTCCACGGCGTAGCCCCCGTCGTTATTGGGGTGGGGCATCTTCAGCAGGGGCATCAAATGCAGGTAGGTGATCCCCTGCGCCCGGAGATAGTCCAGCCTTCCCGCCAGCCCCTTCAGGTCGCCGGCAAAGAGATCGGTATACATGGTCATACCCAGCATGGAGCCCGCACGGAACCAGTCCGGATCCCGTTCCCGGCGGCCGTCCAGCCGCTTCAGGGCCTGGCCCCGCCGGGCGGCGGACTCCGCCATCATGGCCTCCAGGGCCTCCAGCGCCCCGCGGTCCCCGTAGAGCTCCATATAGAGCCACTCCAGCTCGTCCCGCCTGTCTGCCAGGCGGCGTTCAAAGGCCGTCATTGCACCGCGCCTCCCCCGGGGCCCTCGTCCATCAGCCGCCGGATGTCCTTGGGGTCCGGCATACTGCGGATGGCGCCCTTTTTTGTGGTGACCAGCCCCGCCGCCGCATTGGCAAAGCGGAGCATTTCGTTCAGCTTCTCCCCGTCCAGGCCGTCCAGGCCGTGATCCAGCACGGCGTGGAGGCAGCAGCCGCAGAAGGTGTCCCCCGCGCCGGTGGTGTCGATGGCCTCCACCTGCCGGTAGGCGGGCTGAAACACGGCGCAGTCCCCCCGGAAGGCCCGGCTCCCGCCGCCGCCGCTGGTGACCAGCAGCAGCTGGAGGTTGGGGAAGTCCGTCCGCAGCCGGGCCGCCCCCTGTTCCGTATCCCGGCAGCCGGTGAGGAGCTCCAGCTCCTCCTCCGCCACCTTGAGGATGTCGCAGACCGAGCAGCCCCAGCGCATCTGGTCCCGGGCGGCCTCCAGGTCCGGCCAGAGGGCGGGGCGCAGGTTGGGGTCGAAGCTGACCAGGGCCCCGCCGGCCCGGGCCAGCTCCACGGCGGTCCGGGTGGCGGACCGGGCGGGCTCCCGGGTCAGGGAGAGGGAGCCGAAGTGGAGAATGCGGGTCTGGCCCAGGGCCTGGGCGGG
Source organism: uncultured Flavonifractor sp. (assembly GCA_947649225.1). Classification (GTDB taxonomy): domain Bacteria; phylum Bacillota; class Clostridia; order Oscillospirales; family Oscillospiraceae; genus HGM12998. Next base: position 6,352 of record CANSQX010000065.1, on the reverse strand, counting down.
CAGCTCCTCAGGGCGGAGGAGCTCGTCGGCGCCCGGGTCCCGGTAGAAGGTGAAGCTCCTGTCCCCGTCGGGGGCGTTGTGGACGAAGGCCAGGGTGGTGTGGGCGGCGGGGTCCAGCACCAGCCCGGCGTCCCCGATCCCCACCTGCGCCAGAGTCTGGCGCAGCAGGCGGCCGAACAGGTCGTCCCCCACCTTGCCCACGAAAGCGGTGGAGCGGCCCAGCCGGGCCAGCATGGCCAGCACGTTGCAGGGCGCGCCGCCGGGGTTGGCCGCAAAGACAGGGACCTCGCCCGTCCCGGCCGGACCGGAGGTAAAGTCGATGAGCAGCTCGCCCAGCGCGATCACATCAAACATGAATCAAATTCCCCTTCCTGGTTGGTTTTTCCGGAAAAGTGTGCTATTATAGTTCTGTCAAGAAGCCGGACAGTGAGGCGAACGGGCCCGGGGGCTCCCTCTGGCGCAGGCAGCGGGCGCGGCATCGGCCGGTCTGCATAGAAAGCAGGGTTCTGACATGGATAATTTCTCGTTCTCGGTCTTTCCCAATGAAAATTTTCTGGATATGCGCCTGTATCAGTACGGCTGGGAGCAGTGCAGTCCGCTGCACTCCTTCGGCCCCTTTATCCGCAACCACTTTCTGTTTCACTATGTGATCTCTGGCCGGGGGTATCTGGACTCCACCGACCGGAACGGCGTCACCCACCGGTATGTCCTGGGGGCGGACCAGGGCTTTCTGATCTGCCCCGGCCAGGTCAACACCTACTGCGCCCACAAGAGCGACCCGTGGAAATACGTCTGGCTGGAGTTCGACGGCCTGCGGGTGGCGGAGTGCCTGAACAGCGCGGGGCTGGATATCTCGCAGCCCATCTACCAGTCGCCGAACACGGCCCAGGCCCGATCCATGCGGGACACCATGATCTATATTGCCGAGCACTCGGACGCCTCTACCCTTCACCTGATCGGCCACCTGTGCCTGTTTCTGGACGCCCTGATTCAGTCCTCCGCCACCCGGCGGACGCCCCGGGGCGGCCAGCTCAAGGACTTCTATATCCAGGAGGCCGTCACCTATATGGAGCACAACTACCACCGGGAGCTTACCATTGAGGAGGTGGCCGATGTCTGCAAGCTCAACCGGAGCTATTTCAGCAAGCTGTTCAAGGAGAACATGGGCTGTCCGCCCCAGGAGTTTCTGATCCACCTGCGGCTCTCCAAGGCCGCCGAGCTGATGAAGGGCACCCGGACGCCCATTGGGGACATCTCGCTCTCCTGCGGCTACCCCAATCAGCTCCACTTCTCCCGGGCCTTCAAAAAGCGCTACGGCGTCTCGCCCCGGGAGTGGCGGCTCCAGAACAGCGGCCGCGGCAAGGGCTGACCGGAAGGTCAGCCCTTTTTTCGCGCCCGCTTACTCTGCGCGGAAATAGATCTGGACGGCCTGGTAGTCCCCCGGCAGGAGGGGGATGGGGCAGCCGGCGTGCATCAGCGCGTCGCCGGTGAAGATCTGCCCGCTGTCCGCCCGGTAGCGGGCGGAGCCCTCCAGGCCTCTGAGACGCAGGGTCTGGAAGGGCTGGGCCGCGTGGGTGCTGCCCGTCACCAGACAGACCAGAACCTCACGCCGGTCCTGGGACACGTGGGCCCAGGCCGTGTAGGTGCCGTTCCGGAAGGGGTCGCTGAGGCGGTAGTAGTCCCCGGTCTGGATCAGGGCGTAGTGCTCCTTGAAGAAGGCGACCTGCCGCCGGATGGTCTCCCGCTCCTCCGGGGTACACCAGCGCAGATCCATCTCGTAGCCGAAGGTGCCCGGCATGGCCGCCACCCCCCGGGTGGCCATGTCCGTGGTACGCCCGGTCTGGGCGTTGGGGACCGCCGAGACATGGGCCCCCACAGTGGAGACCGGATAGCAGAAGGAGGTGCCGTACTGGATCCGCAGGCGGTCCACGGCGTCGGTGTTGTCGCTGCACCAGATCTGGGGGGTGTAGTAGAGCATCCCGGCGTCGAACCGGCCGCCGCCGCCGCTGCACCCCTCGATCAGCAGTCTGGGATAGTCCTGGCGCAGGCGATCCAGCACCTCGTATACCCCCAGCACATAGCGGTGAAAAATCTCGCCCTGGCGGCCGGCGGGGGCCGCGGCGGACCAGACGTCGGACAGGCTGCGGTTCATGTCCCACTTCAGATAGGCGATGTCGGCGCTGTCCAGAATCCGGCGGAGAGCCTGGTAGATGTGCGCCCGGACCTCCGGGCGGGAGAAATCCAGCACCAGCTGGCTGCGGCCCCGGGTCTGGGGCCGGTGGGGCGCGCCCAGGGTCCAGTCCGGGTGGTCCTGATAGAGCTGGCTCCGCTCGCTGACCATCTCGGGCTCCACCCAGAGGCCGAACTGGAGCCCCAAAGCCTGGATGCGGGGGACCAGGGCCTCCAGCCCGCCAGGGAGCTTTTTCTGGTTTACCGACCAGTCCCCCAGCCCGCTCCGGTCGGTATCCCGGGCGCCGAACCAGCCGTCGTCCATCACAAACATCTCAATGCCCAGCCCGGTGGCCCCCCTGGCGATGTCCACCAGCTTTTCCGCATCAAAGTCGAACTCGGTGGCCTCCCAGTTGTTGATGAGCACCGGGCGCCGCTCGCCCTGGTAGGGGTCCCGGATGAGGTGCCGGCGGAGGGCCCGGTGAAACTGGCAGCTCATCCGGGCAAAGCCGTCGGGGGAGCAAATTAGAGCGGCCTCCGGCGCGGTAAAGGACTCCCCCGGCTCCAGGGTCCAGCAGAAGTGGTAGGGGTTGATCCCCAAAAGCAGGCGGTTGTTCTCCAGCTGGGTCCGCTCGGCGGCGGCCTGGAAATTGCCGCTGTATACCAGCATGGCGCCGTAGCACAGGCCCCACTCCTCCCCCGCCTCCGGCTCACAGAGGATCACGAAGGGGTTGTGGTGATGGCTGGAGGTCCCCCGGACGCTCTCCACGCTCTGGATCCCCGGGCGCAGGGGCGTGCGGTTGAGACAGCGCTCCATCACGTGGCAGCCGTCAAAGGTGATAAAGTCCAGATCCCCCCGCTGGAAGTCCAGGCACAGGGAGGCGCACCGGCGCAGGCGGACAGTCTCCCGTCCCCGGTTGACCACCCGCACCGCCCGGGTGATGAGGTCGCAGTCCTCCTGGACGCCGTAGTAGAGCTCCACCAGCATCCCGGCGGCGGCGTCCTCCAGGAAGATCACCAGGGTCTCCCACTCCTCCGCGCCGCCAAAGAAAGCGGGCAGACCGGGCAGGGCGTACTTGCCCGGCCGCCGCTCATAGCCGGTGTAGCGCAGATCGGCCAGGCGGCTGCCGTCAGGGGGCTCGAACTCCACGCAGGGCAGACGGAAATCCCCTACGCCGCAGGTGGAGTACTCCTGGGGCAGGGTGTCCAGGGAGTAGTCCCGCTCGTCCCCCACCTCGTTGGGGTTGGGGGAGAAGCCCCGGTCGGCATACCGGATGAGGTAGGACAGGTCGGCTCCATCCACCCTGGGGCCGTAGTAGGTGTGCAGCAGCACCCGGTGCCGGTCGGCCTTCATCTGATAGGTGGTGCGGCGGGTCGAAATGGTGAACAGGTTGGTTTGGGCGTCACAAGCAATCATAAGGGCTCCCTCTCAGTCACAGGTTCTCAGCGTCGCTCCCCGGGGGAGCGCTGCAAGATCAGGGGAAATTGTAATGGATTTTCATGGGCAATGCAAGAGTGGGACATGCACAAAGAGGCCGAAAGGGAAGGGATGCGGGTTGTTCAAGTCAACAGAAGGAGAGCCCCGGCGGAACAGAGCCGCCGGGGCTGTGGATGCGCGGAGGGCGGCTGTATGCACAGCCGTGGAACCCGCCCGGCCAGGCGGACAGTGTCTTATTTTCCGCCGGTGGAGGCGATGCCCTCGATAAACTGGCGCTGGAAGATCATGTACAGGACCACCATGGGGAGCATGGCCAGCAGGCTGCCCGCCATGAGAACCGGGAAGTTGGTGGTGAACTGGCCCCGCAGGGTGGCAAGGCCGGAGGACAGGGTCATCATCTTCAAGTCGGAGTTGACCACCAAGGGCCACATCAGGTCGCCGTAGGCGAACACGGCGGTGAAGATGGTAAGAGCCGCCACCGAGGTCCCCGTCAGGGGGAACATCACCTTATAGAAGGTCTGCCACTGGTTGCAGCCGTCCAGATAGGCCGCCTCGCCGATCTCCGTGGGGATGCCCATGTAGGTCTGCCGCAGGAAGAAGGTGCCGAAGGCGCTGACGATGCCTGGGAAGACCAGGGCGAATATCGTGTTGGCCAGCCCCATCTTGGCTACCATCTGGTACTGGGGGATAATGAAGATCTGGCTGGGCAGGGCCATCTGCACCAGGATGATGCCGAACAGGATATTCTTGCCCTTAAAATTCAGCTTGGCGAAGGCGTAGCCCGCCATGGAGCTGAACACCACGGCGCAGATGACCCGGAAGAAGACCATCAGGGCGGTGTTTACGTACAGGTTCAGGAAGGGGAGGCTGGCGACGGCGTCCCGGAAGTTGTCCAGAATAAGCTGGGCGGGGAAGAAGGTGGGGGGAATCTGCATACTCTCGGGCACCGTCTTGGAGCTGGTGAGGATCATCCACACGAAGGGGAAGATCATGACGATGGCGCCCAGGATCAGGACGATGTAGGTGACAACCTTGGTGGTCTGGCGCGACCGCTCCAGCGAAGCGCTGCTTTTCATCCGTATCCCTCCTTACACGTCGTAGTTGACCCACTTCTTCTGGCCCACAAACTGGATGATGGTCACAAGGCCAATGAGAAGCACGGTCCAGATGACGATGGCGGAGCCATAGCCCCGGTCGCCGGCGATGAAGGACGAGCGGTAGAACAGGTACATCAGGCTCTGCACGCTGGTAATGGCGGGGTTGGTCTCCTCCACCATCATGTAGATGAGGTCGTACACCTTGACGGAGGCCATCAGACGCATGATCATCACCACAAACAGTGTGGGGGAGACCATGGGCAGGGTGATCTGGAAGAACTGAGTCACCTTGCTGGCGCCGTCGATGTTGGCGGCCTCGTAGTAGGACTTGGAGATGTTCTGGAGACCGGCCAGCAGCAGCACTGCGTCATAGCCGATGTTGCTCCAGATAGCCACGATGGCACAGGAGATCATGACCACCTTGGGGTCGGTGATCCAGTTGACATGGGCCCCGAAGACCTGGTTGAGGATGCCGTAGTCCGCGTTGAAGATCCAGCGCCACACCATGGTGACGGCGGCGGGGGCGCAGACCATGGGCAGGAAGAAGATGGTGCGGAAGACGCCCTTACCCTTGAGCTTGGCGTTGAGGAGCATGGCCACCAGCAGGGCCAGGATCAGCCCCAGGGGCACGGTGAGGATACAGAAATAGATGGTGTTCCAGGTGGCCTTCCAGAACTCGGGACTCTGGAACATGGCAATGTAGTTGTCCAGGCCGGAAAATTTGTAGTGGCCGAAGCCCAGATGCTCGCAGAAGCTGGTGTACAGCGTCTGAATAAAGGGCCACAGGTTCAGTACGATCAGGCCGATGATGGTGGGGGCCACCATGATATAGGCCCAGTTCTGCTCCCGTTTGGCGGCGGCAGAGAGCCGCATTCCTTGCTTCACAGAGCTCCCTCCTCTCAGTCTCCCGCCAATTTCTTGGCGGTTTCGGTGTCCACGATGCGCTGCATATTGGCCAGGGCCTCGTCCAGGCTCTGCTGGCCGTTGTAGACCTTGTTCAGCTCATCCAGCACCGGGCTCTTCCACTTGGGCTTGGCGGCGTTGTTCACGTTCTGCACGCCATACTCGAACTGGTCCATCACGATCTCCACGTTGATGTCATAGCCAGCCTTGTCAAAGGCGTCGAAGTAGGGCTGCTCGGTGCCGTTGTAGGCGGAGATGGCCGCGCCGTAGGAGCTGGCCAGCAGCTGGGCCTCCTCGGTGCCGAAGAACTTGATGACGTCCAGGGCGATGTCCCGGGTCTTGCCGTGGGCGGCGGTGGAGTAGCACAGGCCGTTGGAGATGGTGGCCCGGCCGTCGCCGCTGACGGGGTCGGGGCACCGGGGCATGACGGCGATGTCCCACTTGCCCGCCATGTTGGGGAAGTTGACCAGCTTGTTCATCAGCTCCCAGTTGCCCTCGATGTACATGGCACCGATCTCGGAGAAGAAGGCGGTGCCCGGCGCGGTCTCGGCAAAATAGGCCTGGTCGGGGCACCAGTCGTAGCTCTGGAGGCCCACATAGAAGTCCATGCCCTTTTTGGTCCCCGGCTGGTCGAAGCCCGCCCGGGTGTTGTCCTCGTTGAGGATGTAGCCGCCGGCCTGGTACACAAAACTCCAGTAGCCCATCTGGTCGTCGTTGTAGGCCATGTAGCCGTATTTGCCGGTCT
>CANSQX010000064.1 GCA_947649225.1 uncultured Flavonifractor sp. | reverse complement strand
GCCTGGACAAGACCAACATCATCCACTGCCCCATCGGCAAGGTGTCCTTCGGCCCGGAGAAGCTGGCCGAGAACTTTACCGCTCTGATGGGCGCCATCATCAAGGCCAAGCCCGCCGCCGCCAAGGGCCAGTACATCCGCAGCTGCGTGTGTGCCTCCACCATGGGCCCCGGCGTGAAGGTCAACGCCGCAAAATTGATTTAAGGCTTTGCTTCCAACAAAAACCCCCGCTCCGGACAAGTCCGGAGCGGGGGTTTTGCTGTAAAATTTAGGGCCGCCCTTTTCAAAGGGCGGTGGGGTCCGGGGCAAGGCCCCGGCGGGTTTGGGCGGAGCCCAACCTCAAATCGTTCCCGGCGGAGCCGCGCCTACAGGTCCTGCTCCGCCGCCCACTCGATGAACCGGGCCGTCAGCGCCAGCTGTCCCGGCGTCAGCACCCGCAGGCGCTCGGCCACATCCCGCCAGGCGTCTGGCTCCTCGTGCCGGACGGCGCCCACCAGAAATTCGTCCGGCGTGGTCTCCAGGGCGAGGGCCAGGCGCATGATCACTTCCGTGGAGGGGATGGAGACGGCGCGCTCGATGCGGGAGAGGTATTTGTCCCCGATGCCTGCTCGCTCCTCTACTTGTCCCTGCTTCAGGCCCAGCTGTTTCCGGCGTCTCGCAATCCGCCTGCCAATCAGCTTGTAGTCCAGCTCCATCGCCCCACTTCCTTATTAAGAACCTGTATTCATAACCGGGGAACACCGGATTGCCGAGGGATTTTACCCCAAGGGTATGTGAGGTCCGTAAGGCGGCAAAGCCGCCAACGGCTATCCGATGCCGTCCTGCAAGGCAAAAAATCGTAGGAATACTTGGTGTATTTCAAGATTTTTTAACGCCGCAGGGCGGCAAAGACCCGGCAAGACAGTGTTCAACGGTTGTGAATACAGGTTCTAAGTTAAGGATATGGAAACTGACGCAAAAATAAACGGCTTTAAAATCTTGTTAAGACTTGACAGCCTACTAATTCGTAGTTATAATCGAATTAACGACTTATAGGGGGTGCTATTGATGGACGACCTGTACAAAAGAATGTATCTCACCCTGGCGGATAGAGTGACGCTCGCTGCCGACAAGCTGGTCATGTACGTGACCAAGGGGATCTATGATCTGGAAAATATGGAGCGCGTGGCCTATATGCTGCAAAGCGCCCTCGAGGCCGCCGAGGAGGTTTACCTCGCGCAGGGCGAGAACACGGCCGAAGAGCCCCCTCTCCTGGCCCAGGGCATGTAGATCCCGCCTCCCTGCGCCGCCGTTTCCCCGTGAAATCCCTCCCATTTTGGCAAATTTCAGCTTGACAAGCCCACCCGGAGCCAGTATAATATAAATCGCGTTCCAAAGACAGCAGGCGGCCTCCGGGCCTTAAATCCTGCCGAGGATTGCCGATCAGCATTTACTTCTGATTTGCGCGGTCCCTGCGCCCTTTGGCGTGCGGGGACCGTTTTCTTTTGGACGCGCCTAAGAACCTGCATTCACAACCGGGGCCCCCGGCAACCCGGCGTCCCCCGGTTATGAACCCAGGTTCCAATTTTTCGTGGAGGTGAAACAGAATGCCCAACGCAAAGGTTCTCAGCGAGAAGCAGGCCATCGTGGCCGCGCTGACCGAGAAGATCCAGGGCGCCAGCAGCGGCGTGCTTGTGGACTACAAGGGCATCACCGTGGCCGAGGACACCGCTCTGCGTGCGGAGTGCCGCAAGAACGAGCTGGACTACGCCGTGGTGAAGAACACCCTGCTCCGCTTCGCCGTGGAGAACGCCGGCATGAAGGATTTGGACGGCGTGCTCAACGGCACCACGTCCCTGGCCCTGTCCCAGGGCGACCCCATTGCCCCCATGCGGGTCATCAACAAGTTCGCCAAGCAGTTCAACGGCGACAAGTTCACCATCAAGGCCGGCTTCATGGACGGCAAGGTCCTGGAGATGAGCGAAATCATGGCTCTGGCCGAGTTGCCCTCCAAGGAGGTCCTCCAGGCCCAGGTCCTCGGCACCATGCTGGCCCCCATCACCAGCCTGGCCATCGTCCTCAAGGCTATCGCCGAGGAGAAGGGCGGCTTTGTGGAGGCGGAGCCCGCTCCCGCCGCCGAGTAAGAAGGAACCAGTCCGGGCCCGTGCGCCCGGCACATACCAAAGACATTATATTTATTTAGGAGGTAACATACCATGGCTTCTGAGAAGATTACTGCCCTCATCGAAGAGGTTAAGGGCCTGACCGTTCTGGAGCTCAGCGAGCTCGTTCACGCCCTGGAGGAGGAGTTCGGCGTCTCCGCCGCTGCGATGGCCGCTCCCGCCGCCGGCGGCGCCGCCGCTCCCGCTGCCGAGGAGAAGACCGAGTTCGACGTGGTGCTGGCCGAGGTCGGCTCCGAGAAGATCAAGGTCATCAAGGCCGTCCGCGAGATCACCGGCCTGGGCCTGGCCGAGGCCAAGGCTGTCGTCGAGGCCGCCCCCAAGGCCGTCAAGGAGGGCGTCTCCAAGGACGAGGCCGAGGAGCTGAAGAAGAAGCTGGAGGAAGTCGGCGCCAAGGTGGAGCTGAAGTAATCCATTTCCAGACAACCGCAGGAGCCGGGGCACGCGTTGCCCCGGCTCCTGTTGCTGTCCCGTCCGGAAGTCGCCGGGCCCTCTTGACGCCGCCGGGCTTTCGGGCGTATACTAAACTGGTATTGATATGTCCAGGCCCGGCGCGGCGGGCGGGCATTTGGTTTACTGCGGCAGAAAGGACACCACCATGAAAACACTGGCTGAAATGCTGACGCCCCGGCCCTCCGTCTTCGCGGACACGACCCGGGACGACGTGCTGAACCTCACCGACTTTGCCGAGCACCGGATCGACGGGACGCATTTTTTTGCAGAAAATTTCCAGACCCAGGGCATGACCATGCTGTTCGACATCGCGTTCAGGCGTTTTCTGGGTGAGTCGGATACTGGGGTAATCAAGCTGACCGACGCCATGGGCGGAGGCAAGACCCACAGTATGCTGGCTCTGGGCCTGGCCGCCCGGGATCCGGCGCTCCGCAGCCGGATTCTGGGGGACGCTTACGCCGGTCTTGGGCCCATCCGGGTGATCACCTTCTCCGGCCGGGAGAACGCCGACTTCGGCATCTGGGGCAGCCTGGCCGAGCAGCTGGGGAAAAAGGAGCTCTTCTCCTCCTATTACGCCCCCCTGCGCGCCCCGGGCGAGAGCGCCTGGATCCGCCTGCTGGAGGGGGAGCGGACCCTCATCCTGCTGGACGAGCTCCCGCCCTATCTGGTCAACGCCCGCTCGATCACTGTGGGCAACTCCGACCTGAGTCAGGTCACCGTGACCGCCCTGGCCAACCTGTTCAGCGCCCTGGGCAAGGCCCAGCTGGCCAACGTGTGCCTGGTCTTCTCCGACCTCAACGCCGCCTATGAGTCGGGCAGCGAGCTGCTCCAGTCCAGCTTCAAGGAGCTGGACGCGGAGGCCGGCCGGACCGTCTTCGAGCTGGCCCCGGTGGCCCTCAACAGCGACGAGGTCTATTCCATCCTCCGCAAGCGCCTGTTTGAGGACCAGAAGGCCACACCCGGCTATATCCAGGCCAAAAACGAGATCGCAGTGGCCTATAAGGAAGCCGTGGCCACCGCCCGGAAGCTGGGCTTCACCGCCTACACCGGCGAGACGGTCTACCGGGGGGTTTCGGACGGCTACCCCTTCCATCCCGCCATCAAGGACCTGTATGCCCGGTTCAAGGAGAACCAGAACTTTCAGCAGACCCGGGGGCTCATCCGGCTCATGCGGCAGATCGTCCGCCGGATCTGGGAGAGCGGGCAGGCGGAGCGCGCCTGCCTCATCGACGTCTTTGACGTGGACCTGAACGTCCCCAACCTGATGGCCCAGATCCGCCGGATCAAGCCCTCGCTGGAGGAGGCCATCAGCCACGACGTGGCCCAGGAGGGCCAGGCCATCGCTGAGATCATCGACCGGGAGCGCCCCGGGGAGGACGGCTACGCCCAGCGGACGGCCCGGCTGCTGCTGATGGCCTCCCTCTCCACGGTGAACCAGGCCGTGCTGGGGCTGACCGAGCCGGAGATCTTCGGCTATCTCAGCGCCCCCGGCGTGGACGGAACCGCCGTCAAGGCCTGCCTGGAGGAGCTGAAGGCCCAGTGCTGGTATCTCAAGACGGACAACCGGGGGCGTATCTACTTTCAGAACACCAAGAATATGGTGGCCGAGGTCAACAGCCTGGTGGACTCCTACACCAACGACGAGGCCCGCCGGGAGCTCAAGCGCATCCTGACCGACAATTTCTCCCCCCGGCAGCGCAGCTGCTACCAGCGGCTGTATGTCCTGCCCGCAGTGGACGAGATCGCCCTGGACAGCCGGGAGACCGCCCTGGTGATCTTCGAGCCCTATCCCGGCAACCGGCTCCACCCGGACCTCCAACGCTTTTATGACGGCGTCTCCCTGAAAAACCGGGTGATGTTCCTCTCAGGCGCCCGGAGCGTCATGGAGAAGCTCTACCTCAACAGCAAGCGCCACAAGGCCATTCAGACCATCGCCGGCGGAATGCGGCAGGCAGGGGTCCCCGCCGTGGATCAGCAGTACCAGGAGGCTGAGATCCAGCTGCATAAGGCCACGCAGGCCCTGTTCTCCACCATCCGTGAGACCTTTATCACCCTCTACTTTCCCACCGGAGCGGGACTGGACTCCGCCGACTTCAAGCTGGAGTTCCGGGACAACCGCTTCGACGGCGAGGAGCAGATCCTGACCCTCCTCCGGTCCCTGGAGAAATACGCGGACCTCTCCCCGGAGGACGCCTTTTGGGAGACCCTGCGCAAGAAGTGCGAGAAGCGCCTCTTCACCACCCGGGAGATGCCCTACTCCCTGATCTGCGAGCGGGCGGCCACCGAGACCACCTGGCAGTGGTATCCCCCCGAGCATCTGGACAGGCTGCGGGCCGACTGCCTGAAAAAGGACCGCTGGCGGGAGGAGGACGGCTACCTGGTCAAGGGCCCCTTCGATCAGGACCCCACCAGCGTCCATGTGACCCAGACCGGCTACGACCCCGAGACCCAGACCTTTACCCTCCAGGTCAGGGGCGTGGGCGGGACGGTCTATTACGACATCGGCGCCGACCCCACTCCGGCCTCCATGGAGCTGGCGGACGGCGTCTTCCGGACCCGGGAGCTCTCCCTCCGCTTCGCCTGCTTTGACCTCTCCGGCCTGCGGCGGCCCGGGCCCCCCTGCGCCTTTACGGGCCGGGTCCCCCTGCGCTGGGGCCGGCGCCTCTCCCCCAGCGGCGTCCTGCTCAGGCTGGACGCCCACCCCCAGTACCAGATCCTCTATACCACCGACGGCAGCGAGCCCAAGGAGAACGGCCGCCCCTACCACGGCGGCGAGGTGCTCCTGCCCCCGGCGTGCCGGTTCGTCCGGGCCGCCGCCCTCTATGGCGGCCAGGTCATGGACCAGCGGGATATCTCCATTGACGCGGACGGGGCGGAGGGCCGGACCTCCTTTGACCGGACCCTCCCCCTGATCTACCGCCCCGCCCAGCGGGCCCAGTACCCCGGAACCTCCGCCAGCTATGAGGCCCTCCAGGCCCTGGCCCAGATCGGCGGCGTCCGGCTGCGCGGCGGCCTCTACCTCTATGAGAAAGCCCGGGAGACCCACTATGTGGAGCTCACCGCCGGGCTCCCGCAGACGCCGGAGACCCTGCTGGCGGCGATCGAGTTTATCCGCACCACCTGCTTTCAGGAGCCCGGCCCGGTCGTGGCTCTGGACTATAACGAGCTCCAGTTCCAGACGGGCGAGGGCTTCGCCCAGTGGATCGACCGCCAGAGGCTGGACCTGGAGCAGCTGTGCAGAGAAGGGGAAATCGTGCAATGAGAAAGGATTATACCGGATTCGGATATAATCCGCAGGAATCCAGAAGCTATTTTGACGTTGTAATCGGCGCGGGCCCCCATGGGACGGTCAGCGTCTACGAGTGCTTTACCTCCGAGGCCTCCCTCAGCCTGGAGATCCGGCCGGAGGACATTCTCAAGCTGGAGCTCACCAAGGAGCGGTGGGCCCGGCTGGAGCCGGATGTGTCTGCGGAGTTCAACCGCCGCCTGCGGGCCGGGAAGAAGCCCGCAGGGCGCTTTACCACGGGCCACAACCCGGTGGAGAAGCTGATGGGAAAGGAGCTGATGGTGCTGCTCTGGGGCACCGAGCACAACGCCCCCGAGGGCTTCCCCACCGCCCTGCGCAACTGGCTGGGCCTCCAGCCGGAGGAGCGCTGGTGGCTCTACACCATGACCAACGCCTCCACCGGGGGGATCCTCGACCGGCGGGGCTGGCGCACCGCCCTGCAATACGCCTTGTGCGAAAACCCGGTGGACGAGACCGAACAGCTCTCCCTCGACCTGTCCGGGGGTGAGAAGCCGTGAGCGAGGAGCGCGCCCTGATTGAATGCCAGCTCCCGGTCTCCAAGCTGAGCAAGGAGAGCTATAAGGAGCGGAAATCCTCCCAGGGGCAGACTATCACGGGGCTGGGCAAGTGGTGGGGCCGCAAGCCCCTGATTCTGGTCCGGGCGGCCATCCTGGGCTGCCTCATGCCCGCCGGGGACAGCCCGGAGCAGGACGGGGCCATCTTCCTCAAGCTGCTGGGCATGGACCCGGACAGCCTGCTGCAGCGGAAAATCAAGCGCTTCTCCCTGGCGCGGCTGTGTGAAATCATCCAGAACAACGGCCGGCTCCGGGCCAAATACGGACAGTGGCTTCTCCGGGACGGCGGCGGTCCGGTGCGCCTCCACAGCGACGCCCCCCGGGAGGAGATGGAGACCGCCGCCTTTCAGACCCTGGGCTATGACGAAAAGATCGCCATGTGCAGCCGTCCCGAGCAGCTGCCCCCCCCCAGCGCCCGGGACTGGACCGAGATCAACCGGCATCTTGGCACCTCGGCCGGCAGCTTGCCCCAGCTGGTGGAGCAGCTCTCCCTGCGGCGCTTCGGCCACCGGGTCCGGGTGGGGGACTGCTTCTGCGGCGGCGGCTCCATCCCCTTCGAGGCCGCCCGGATCGGCTGCGATGCCGCCGCCAGCGACCTGAACCCGGTGGCCGGACTCCTCACCTGGGCCGATCTGCACCTGTGCGGCGGCGGGAAGAGCGCCCGGCAGGCGGAGGATTTCCTCCGGCGGGCCTATGACGCGGCGGACAGGGAGATGCGCGCCCTGGGCGTGGAGTACAACGAGCGGGGGGACAGGGCCCTGTCCTACCTCTACTGTGTGGAGGCCCCCTGCCCGGAGTGCGGCTGCCGGGTGCCCCTGCTGCCCTCGCTGGCGGTGGGGATCCGGGCCGGACGGGTGGTGGCCCGGATTCACGACCTGGGCCACACGGTTCGCATCACCATTCACGACGGCGCCAGTCCGGAGGAGCTGCGGCAGGCCCAAAGCAGCGGCACCGTCCGCCGGAACGCCCTGGTCTGCCCCCACTGCGGGAAATCCACCCCCCTCTCCGCGGTCCGGCGGGACCGGACCGGCCCGGACGGCAGCCCCATCAGCGGCCTGCGCCCCTGGGAGATGGAGGAGTGCGAGCCCCGGGCGGACGATCTGTTCCAGGAGCGTCTCTATGCGATCCGCTACGAACATCTGGAGTTTCTGCCCTCGGGCCGGGTGATCTCCACCCGGTATTACCGGGCCCCGGAGCCCCGGGATTGGGAGAACGAGGCCCGTGTGCGGGCGATCGTGACCCAAAATCTGGCCCGGTGGCAGGCAGAGGGCCTTGTCCCCTCCTCCCCCATCGAGGCCGGGGACAAGACCGGCGAGCTGGTGCGGGGCCGGGGCTGGCGGTACTGGCACCAGCTCTTCCACCCCCGCCAGCTCCTGGCCCTGAGCCTGCTGGCCCAACAGATCCAGACGGCCGCCTCCCCGCTGGAGCGGGCGGCGGGTATCCTGGGGCTGAACAAGTGCGCGGACTTCGGCTCCCGGCTCTGCCGCTGGAACCCGAACTGCGACAAGACCGAGCAGACCTTCTACAATCAGGCCCTGAATCCCCTGTACAACTGGGGGGTGCGGAGCTTGGATATGCTCCGCACTCTGTGGCTCCGGGTGTCCGAGTCCGAACCTCTGTGCGGCAGCGCCGAGGTCCGTCTGCTGGACGCCCGCTCGGTGACGGCCAACGCCGACCTGTGGATCACCGACCCGCCCTATGCCGACGCGGTGAGCTACCACGAGCTGTCGGAGTTCTTCCTGGCCTGGGACAAGGCCCTGCTCCCCAAGGCCTTCCCGGACTGGTACACCGACAGCAAGCGGGTGCTGGCCGTCCGGGGGGACAGCCATTTCAGCGGGACCATGATCGAGATCTATGCCAATCTCACCCGGCACATGCCGGAAAACGGGATGCAGGTGGTCATGTTCACCCACTCCGACCCGGCGGTGTGGGCCCAGCTGGCCGTCATCATGTGGAAGGCCGGGCTGCGGGTGACCGCCGCCTGGAACATCGCCACCGAAACCGACGCCTCCGGCCTGAAGAGCGGCAACTATGTCAAGGGCACCGTCCTGCTGGTTCTGCGCAGGCAGACGGGGGACGAGACCGCCTTCCTGGACGAGATCAACGCCGGTATCCGCAGCGAGGTCAAGGGCCAGATCGAGCGGATGCAGCAGCTGGACGACAAGGAGGAGCCCAACTTCTCCGACCCGGACTATGTGCTGGCCGCCTACGCCGCCTCGCTGAAGGTGCTCACCTCCTACGCCGGGATCGAGGACCTGGACCTGGACGCCGAGCTGAACCGGGCCATCTCCGCCCCCTCGGGCAGCCGGATCGTGGCCATCATCGAGAACGCCAAGCGCCTGGCCTACGACTGCGTGATCCCCCGGGGCTTCGACCGCTTTCTCTGGCGCAGCCTGAGCAGCGCGGAGAAGTTCTACATCAAGGGCCTGGAGACCGAAAAGCACGGCTGCTACCAGATCAGCGCCTATCAGGAGTTCGCCCGGGGCTTCTCGGTGGGGGGCTACGGCCAGCTGATGGCCAGCGAGCGGGCCAACGCCGCCCGTCTGAAGACCCCCATGGAGATGGCCGCCCGGACCATCCGGGACGTGCCCGGCTTTGAGCAGTCCCTGATGCGCATCCTCTTCGCCGCCATCTATATTGGGGTCCGGGAGGACGAGAACCCCCACCGGGCTCTGGCCTACCTGAAAAACCAGCTGCCCGACTACTGGGACAGGCGGGAGATGATCGGCCATATTCTCCGCTACCACGCCGACACCGGGGACATCAGCAACATGCGGCCCCATTGGGCCCAGGCCGCCCGCATGGCCGGGCTGCTTCTGTCCCTGGTGCAGAACGACAGCGTATAAGGGCCACACAGCTCCAGCGGGCCCCGGCTGTGAAGCCAGGCGCTCCGCGCCGCCGGGAAGGGAGTCTGACGGATGATAGAACGGTATTCCTCCCGGTTCGGGCCGCTGGACGGGTCCTTTTTGAAGGGACTGCTCCGGGGGGCGGCCGGGTACGACCGGATTGCGGGCTACTTCTGCTCCTCCATCCTAGAGGTGGCGGGGGAGGAGATCGCGGGGATCACCGGCACGGTGCGGGTGGTCTGCAACGCCCACCTGACCCGGGAGGACGTGGAGACCGCCGCCGCAGCCCAGCGGCTGCGGCAGGCCTGGTGCGCCAGCCGCCCGGAGACCCTCTGCGCTGCGCCGGAGGGGCCCGTCCGCCTGGCCCGGCTGTTCCGGCTCCTCCAGTCGGGTAAGCTCCAGGTCCGGGTGCTCCCCGACGAGGTCTACGGCCTGATCCACGGCAAGGCGGGGGTGGTCGCCGGCCCGGACGGGCGGCGCACCGCCTTTCTGGGCAGCGCCAACGAGACTGCCGGTGCCTTCCGGCGCAATTACGAGCTGATCTGGTCGGACGACTCCCCTGAGGGGGCGGACTGGGTACAGCGGGAATTCGACTTTCTCTGGAACAGCCCCCACGCGGTGGCGCTGTGTGATTTTGTGGTGCAGGACATCGGACGCCTGGCCCGCCGGACGGTGCTCTCTCTCCGGGAGTGGCGGAGGCGGCCCGATCAGGCCCTCCCCTCTGCGGCTGTGGAGACCCCCCTCTTTCGGGAGGAGCTGGGCCTCTGGGACCACCAGAAGTATTTTGTGGAGCTGGCCTTCCGGGCCCACTTGACCCCGGGGGGCGCCCGGTTTCTGCTGGCCGACCAGGTGGGGCTGGGCAAGACCGTCCAGCTGGCCCTGGCCGCCAAGCTGATGGCCCTCCGGGACGATCAGCCGGTGCTGATCCTGGCGCCCAAGGCCCTGGTCCTGCAGTGGCAGGCCGAGCTGATGGACCTGCTGGACCTCCCCAGCGCGGTGTGGACCGGCCGGGGCTGGCAGGATGAGACCGGCCGCCTCCATCCGGAGGGCCTGGCCCGCTGTCCCCGCCGGTTCGCGCTGGTCTCCCAGGGGCTGGTGATCCGCAGCGAGGCGGCCGCCGGACAGCTGCTGGAGCGGCGCTATGCCTGTGTCATTGTGGACGAGGCCCACCGGGCCAGGCGGCACAGCCCCGGCCAGGTCCACGCCAAGCCCCGGTATAACCGGCTGCTGGCCTTTCTCAACCGGATCACCTATCAGACCCACAGCCTGCTGCTGGCTACGGCCACTCCGGTGCAGATCCACCCCATCGAGGTCTTCGACCTGCTCCGCGCTCTGGGCCTCCCCGCGCCCCAGGTGATGGGGGACCCGCTCAGCGAGTGGAACCGCCGCCCCCTGGAGCTGCTGGATATGGCCTTCGGCCGCCGGAGCCCGCCTCAGGAGGCGCTGGCCATGTGGGATATCATGCGCAACCCCTTCCCCGCCCCCACGGCGGAGGACCCCCGGATCGTCCGGCTGCGGGAATACTGGGCCGTCCCGGCGGAGCAGGCCGTCCTGCCTCCGGAGCTGTTCCGCGCCTCCCGGGCGGCCGTCCAGGACCGGGTCCGGGACCTGTACGGCGACGGCCGGTTTGTCCGGGATCACAGCCCCTATCTCCGGCACATCGTCCGGCGCACCCGAGAGGATTTGGAGTGCGCACCCGGCCTGCGGCCCGCTGCGGTCAGGCTCTGGGGGGAGCAGGCGGCGGACGCCCTCCCCCTGGAGGGACCCCTGGGGGAGGCCTATGAGAAGGCCCGGGCTTTCTGCGCCCTGCTGGCCCGGCGGGTCCGGGGCGGCGGCTTTCTGTCCACCCTGCTTCTCCGGCGGATGGGGAGCACCTTGGCGGCCGGGGCCCGCACCGCCCAAGTGCTGCTGGCCGCTGAGGCGGAGGGCCGGGCGATCGGGGCCGGGGATCTGGACCCCTACTGGGAAGACGGGGTCGAGGACAGCGTCCGCCTCCCCCGGCGGCTGACCGGCGAGGAGGCCGCGCTCCTGCGGGAGCTCCTCGCTCTGCTGGCCCAGGGGCAGGAGGAGGACCCCAAGTACGCCCGGGTGCTGCGCATCCTCACCCGGGGGGCGGAGCCGGGGGACACGCCCTGGCGGGAGCGGGGCTGCATCCTCTTCACCCAGTATTACGACAGCGCCCGGTGGCTGGCCGGGCGGCTCTCCCGGGACCTGCCCGGGGAGACCGTGGGGCTCTATGCGGGGGGAGACCGATCCGGGTGTCTGGTGGGCGGCCTCTTCCAGCGGCGGGACCGTGAGGCTCTCAAGGCCATGGTGCAGGAGCGGCGCCTGCGCCTCCTGGTGGGCACCAATGCCGCCGGGGAGGGGCTGAACCTTCAGCTCCTCTCCGCGCTGATCAACCTGGACCTGCCCTGGAATCCCACCGTGCTGGAGCAGCGCAAGGGCCGCATCCAGCGCATCGGCCAGACCAGCGACACGATTTTTCTCTATAACCTGCGCTACCGGGGCTCGGTGGAGGACCAGGTCCACCGGGCGCTCTCAGACCGCCTGAACGACATCTACCAGATCTTCGGCCAGATCCCCGATACCCTGGAGGACGTGTGGATCGACGCCGCTCTGGGGCGGCTGGAGCAGGCCCGGGCCCGTCTGGACGCCCTGCCCCGGGAGCTGGACCGCCCCTTTGCGCGGAGCGCCCGTCCGCAGTCCTTCCCGGCCGCGGACTGGGAGGGCTGCGCCGCCGTGCTGGACCGGGAGGAGGCGCGATCCCAGCTGTCCCGTGGCTGGGCGGACGGCCCGGAACTTGAGGAACGATAAAAGGAGAGAGCATCAATGAGAGTGGAAGAGCGTTTCCTGCGCTATGTGAAAATCGACACCCAGTCGGCCGAGGTGCCGGACCGGATCCCCAGCACGGACAAGCAGTGGGATCTGGCCCGGCTGCTGGTTCAGGAGCTGCTGGACCTGGGCGTCGCCGACGCCCGGGTGGACGGGCACTGCTATGTGATGGGCCACCTGCCCTCCAACCTGCCGGACCCCCAGCCGCCCGCCCTGGGGCTCATCGCCCACATGGACACCGCGTGGGAGAGCAGCGGGGCCAATGTGAGCCCCCGGATCGTCCGCCAATATGACGGCGGCCCCATCGTCCTGAACGAGGCTCTGGGCCTGGTGCTGGACCCGGCCCTCTTCGAGAGCCTGCGCGCCCACGTGGGCGAGGATCTGATCGTCACCGACGGGACCACCCTGCTGGGGGCGGACAACAAGGCCGGGGTGGCCGAGATCATGGCGGTGGTGGAGCACCTCCAGGCCCACCCGGAGATCCCCCACGGCAGGCTGTGCATCGGCTTCACTCCGGACGAGGAGGTGGGCCGGGGAGCGGACGCCTTCGACCTGGCCGCCTTCGGGGCTGATCTGGCCTACACGGTGGACGGCGGCGGCCTGGGGGAGCTGGTGTACGAGAACTTCAACGCCGCCTCCGCCCATGTGGCGGTGACCGGCCGGGTGGTCCACCCCGGCGAGGCCAAGGGGAAGATGATCAACGCCGCTCTGGTGGCCGCCCGGTTCCAGGCCATGCTGCCCGGCGGCGAGTCCCCCGCCTATACGGAGGGCTACGAGGGCTTTTTCCACCTGAGCGAGATGGCGGGGACCGTAAGCCGCGCCTCTCTGGACTACCTGATCCGGGACCACGACCGGGCCCGCTTCGAGCACCGCAAGGGCGTGCTGGAGTCCCTGGCCGGGGCGCTCAACCTCCAATACGGCCCCGGCACGGTTTCCGTAACCATCCAGGACACCTACTACAACATGAAAGAGCAGATTCTGCCCCATATGGAGCTCATTGAGCTGGCCAAAAGCGCCATGCTGGCGGAGGGGATTCCGCCCCGGATTGTCCCCATCCGGGGCGGGACAGACGGGGCGCGGCTCTCCTATATGGGTCTGCCCTGTCCCAATCTGTGCTGCGGCTGCCACAACGCCCACGGTCCCTTTGAATACTGCTCCGTTCAGGACATGGAGAAAATCACGGCCTTCCTGATCCGCCTGGTGATCCAATTCGGCGCGGAGCAGAGCAGGGGGGATACCCTGCAATGAGGCAGAACCGAACAAGAGGAGCCGTCCGGGTGCTGGCCCTGCTGCTGGCCCTGAGCCTGCTGCCCGCAGGCTGCAAGGGCACCGCCCGGGCCACCACCATGCACCTGCTGCGCACCCTGGGCTCCGCCTTTGTCACCGACGAGGCGGGCAAGGATGTGAAGCTCCGGGAGAACCTGAACCTCTACAGCGGCTACCAGGTGGGCACGGAGCCGGCGAGCTATGCCTGGATTGACCTGGACAGCGTGAAGCTCGCCAAGCTGGACGCCGAGAGCGCCGTGGAGATCCGCAGCGTAGAGAAGGAGCTGGAGCTCTTTGTCCGCTCAGGCAGCCTGTTCTTCCGCGTGAACGAGCCCCTGCCGGAGGACGAGACCATGACCATCCGCACCTCCTCCATGGCGGTGGGAATCCGGGGCACCTGCGGCTGGGTGGAGGTCTCCGACGAGCAGCATATGAATGTGTACATCCTGGAGGGCACGGTGGAGTGCTCGGTGACGGCCGCCTCGGGCAAATACGCCGCCGCCCGGGTCTCAGGGGGCGAGATGGCCGCCCTGTCCCTCTCGGAGACGGACGAGCCCGCCATTGTGCTCCAGGACCTGACTCCGCCCCAGATCGCCCCCTTCGTGCGGGAGGAGCTGGAGGCGGACAAGGACCTCGCCGCCCGGGTGGAGGAGGCCTCCGGCCTGGACCTTGCGGGGCTGTCCCAGGCGGACAGCCCGGCGGTCAACCTGGATGCCCTGCGCGGCATCCACTACTACGGGGACCTGTCCGCCTGCGCCATGACCCCTGAGCAGGCCCTGGCCTTTGTACAGGTCCTGGAGGAGAACGAGGCCATTCTCCAGGCAGACGGCACCCCGGACGTCAACCACCACTCCATCGCCGCCCTGGTGGACCTGGGGGGCGGGGTGCCCGGCCTGTTTTACGCCGGCGCCGGCCAGGAGGCCCGCTTCGACACCCGGAGCACCGAGACCTCCTTTGATTGGAACGCGGGTCCGTGGAACCACTACGGCGTCTGGTGCTGGGAGAACGGGGCGGCGGTGCGCCACCCGTCCAGCAACGGGGGAACCGTGAATCTCTTCACCGGATGTATGGTGGTCTCGTTTGACAGCGACGACGGCTCCCACAGCGCCAACAGCGTCTATCCCTACGAAAACGGCCATATTGCGGCCTCTCCCGCGCTGAGCCGTGAGGTTTCCATCGACTGGGAGAACGGAGGCAGCGAAACGAGCGCTTACCTGGTGGACGGCGCCCCCGCGTCCGCAGATCAGTACAACGCCCGCTGGAGCGCGCTCATGGAGAACGGCGAGCCGGCGGTGGCCGGCTTCCGCTGGACGGGCGGCGCCGGCGGCAGCGCGTCGGGCGGCGGCTCCCCGGCGGCCCTGATCGCCGCCCTGCGCGCCTATGCCGGAGAGGCGGCCTCCGTCCCGGACGGCGGGGCGGAGGAGCCCTTCAAGGGCCGCACCACCCGGGTCTTTGACCCCGATACCCGCATCGAGCGCACCACCCTGGACCCTCAGGGCCACGAGCTGGTCTGCTTCTACGAGATCCCGGTCTTTGAGGAGACCGGCGAGGGATACGCCAAGATCAACGCCCACTTTGCCGCCCTGCGGGACGCCTTCTTCGCCCCGGACGGCGAGGCCCAGGAGGTCTGGGACATGAGCACGCCCCCCTACGCCAACACCACCCCCTATAACGACTGCTGGTACGCCTCCGTCGTCACCCAGACCGAGCAGCTGGTGGGCGTCACCCTGTCCTACGACTGGTATATGGGCGGGGTGCTGGACTACGGCATGGAGAGCTTCGTCTTCGATCCCCGGACCGGGGCGCGGCTGACCTTGGCCGATCTCGCCGGGACCGGGGAGGAGGGGCTCAAGGACATGGTTGAGACCGCCCTGCTTCAGGAATATCCCGGTATGGAGGATCGAACCGATATCCTGAACAACGCCCGGGCCATCCCTATGGAGGACTACGATTTCTACGTGATGGACGCACAGATCCACATCCACTTCGACAAATACGAGATCGCCGAGGGGGCGGCCGGGGAATTTGACATCACCCTGCCCCTGGCCCCGGCCCGCAGCTGACGCCCCGCCGCCGCGGAAAACGCCTCAAACATGCAAACTCACGGGTATAATTCCGAAAAACCCCTGATTATGCCCCAAAAAACGGTTGCTTTTTCTGTCTTCGATGATATAATGGACAAGCAATGCTGATTAGGAGGAATGAACCAATGTCCAACGCTCACAAGTACGTCTATCTGTTCTCCGAGGGCGACGGCTCCATGCGGGAGCTGCTGGGCGGCAAGGGCGCCAACCTGGCCGAGATGAC
>CANSQX010000063.1 GCA_947649225.1 uncultured Flavonifractor sp. | reverse complement strand
CTCGATCACATCGCCCTCCTTGATATCCTGGAATTTCTCAAAGGTAATGCCGCATGTCCCACGGGATGGTTCATCCCGCGGGAGCCCTTATCCCTTTGTATACCCGGGCGAAGTGAATTCGCCCGGGTAAATCTCCGCCTGCGGCTCCGATTTCACGCGCCAAAAGGCGCGCCCCGCTGCGCGGGGTCTCACGCGGCATTACACCTCAATCTGCTCCATCAAGAAGGCCTCGATCACATCGCCCTCCTTGATATCCTGGAATTTCTCAAAGGTAATGCCGCATTCGTAGCCTGCGGCCACCTCCTTCACGCTGTCCTTGAAGCGCTGGAGGGAGGCAATCGCCCCATCGTAGATGACGATATTGTCCCGCAGCAGGCGCATTTGGGCCCCTCGCTGGACCTTGCCGTCCAGCACGTAGCACCCGGCCACCATGCCTACGCCGGTGATGCGGAACACGTTGCGCACCTCGGCCCGGCCCAGGTCCACCTCCTTGAACTTGGGAGCCAGCATTCCCTTCATGGCGGACTCGATCTCATTGATGGCGTCATAGATGACCCGGTACATGCGCATATCCACATGGCTGCGGGCGGCGGTCTCCTTGGCGTTGTTATCAGGGCGGACGTTGAAGCCCACAATGATAGCCCCCGAGGTGGCCGCCAGCATCACGTCGCTCTCGCTGATGGCGCCTACGGCGCAGTGGATGACCCGGACCCGGACCTCCTCGTTGGAGATCTTCTCCAAGCTGGCTTTGACTGCCTCGGCAGAGCCCTGGACGTCGGCCTTGACGATGATGTTCAGATCCTTCATCTCGCCCTGCTTAATCTGGCTGAACAGGTCCTCCAGGCTGACCTTCTGGTTCTGAGGACCGGCGGCCCGGACCTTCTGCTCATGTTTGCGCTGCTCCACCAGCTCCCGGGCCATGCGCTCGTCGGCCACGGCGTGGAAATCGTCGCCCGCACCGGGCACCTCGCCCATGCCGATGATCTCCACGGGCACAGAGGGGCCGGCGGCCTCCACCTTCTCCCCCTTGGCGTTGGTCATGGCGCGGACGCGGCCCACAGCGGTGCCCGCGATGATCACGTCGCCCTGGCGCAGCGTGCCGTTCTGGACCAGAAGGGTGGCCACAGGGCCGCGGCCCTTGTCCAGCTTGGCCTCGATGACCGCGCCGTGGGCGGTGCGGTTGGGGTTGGCCTTCAGCTCCCGCATTTCGGCGGTGAGGGTAACCATCTCCAGCAGATTGTCGATACCCTCGCCGGTCTTGGCGGAGATGGGGCAGATGATGGTCTCGCCGCCCCACTCCTCGGGCACCAGCTCGTACTCCGTGAGCTGCTGCTTGATACGCTCCGGGTTGGCCTCCGGCTTATCCATCTTGTTGATGGCCACGATCACCGGGATCTGGGCCGCCTTGGCATGGTTGATGGACTCCACGGTCTGGGGCATAATGCCGTCGTCGGCGGCCACCACCAGGATGGCCACGTCGGTGACCATGGCGCCCCGGGCCCGCATAGCGGTAAAGGCCTCGTGGCCGGGGGTGTCCAGGAAGGTGATCAGCTTACCGCCCACCTCCACCTGATAGGCGCCGATGTGCTGGGTGATTCCGCCCGCCTCGCCGGAGACCACATTGGCGCTGCGGATATAGTCCAGCAGAGAGGTCTTGCCGTGGTCCACGTGGCCCATGACCACCACCACGGGGGCGCGGGGGATCAGATCCTCTTCCCGGTCCTCAGCAGTGTCGATGAGGCGCTCCTCAATGGTGACAATGACTTCCTTCTCCACCTTGCAGCCCAGCTCCTCGGCGATGATAGCGGCGGTGTCGAAGTCGATGATATCGCTGAGGGAGGCCATAACCCCGTTCTTCATCAGGGTCTTGACCACCTCCGCTCCGGTCTTTTTCATACGCTGGGCCAGCTCGCCCACCCCGATCTCGTCGGGGATCTTGACCACCAGGGGGTGCTTTTTGGCGATCTCGGCCTGGAGGCGGCGCATCTTCTCCTGCTCCTCCGCCCGGCGCTTGCTGCCCTGGAAGCCGCCCCGGCGGTTGTTGTTCCGTCCCTGGAACTTCTGCTTGCCGCCCTGCATCTGGTTGGTCCGGCCTGCGGCCAGGTTCTCCAGCCGCTCGTCATACTTATCCAGGTTGACGTTGCCGCCCTTGCGGGTGTCCACCACCTTCTTTTCAGGGACCTTGGTGGCGGGACGGTTGGGCGCAGCGGCCTGGGCGGGCTGCTTTTGCTGGTTCTGGGGCCTATTACCGCCGCCCCCATTCCCGCCATTGCCGCCGTGGCCGCTGTTCTGGGGCTGGCCGCCGTTGGAGCGGTTTCCCTGGTTCTGTCCGCCCCGGCGGCCCTGATCGCCCCTTCCGTTCGACTGCCGGTTTTGGCCGCCGCCCTGGGCGGGTCTCTCCGCCGCTGCGGGCTTTTCCGCCGCCGGAGCGGGCTTGGGCTCCCGATAGACGTCGGCAAAGATGCTCTCGATGCTGGCTACCTGGTTGCGCTGGGTGAGGTACTCGAAGATGAGAGAGAGCTCCCTGTCCTCCAGCACCTGCATATGGTTCTTCGGGGTTGTTGCGTATTGGGTCAGGATGTCGGCGATCTCCTTGGAGTTCCGCTTAAAATCCTTGGCCACCTCATGGACTCGATACTTGTTCAGCAAATCAGCCACCTCCAACTGTGGGGCTTGCACCAATAAGAAAAGCCGGGCGCCGGAATCCCGCCCTTTCTTATTGGAACAAGCCCGCGCGCTTTCCTGCGCGAGTGATGCGCCCTCCTGTCATGGCGCGTTTCTCCTCTTGTGAACCGCCTTTACCGTCACGACGCCCTTGGGCACGCTCCGCACCGTCTTGGCCTTCTCCCCGGCGGAGGAGGCCCGGCGTCCGGCGCTCTCCGCTTTGGCGGGCGGGCGCCTGCCGGGGGCCGTCTCCGGCCTGCGGGATGGGGCGCTCTTCCGGTCCGGCGGCGGGGCCGCCCAGGGCTTTCGCTTCCCCTGCCGCAGGTTTTTCTCATGGGCCTGCCGCTCCTTCTGGCGTTGGAGGGCCTTGGCGGCCCGCTTCTCCAGGGCGGCGGCCACCGCCCCGTATTTCTCCTGGTCCAGCGCGGCCAGACGGCCGGCCACGGCGGAGGCCAGGCCAAAATCGGTAATCGCCAGCATGGCGCAGGAGGCCCGGCCCACGGCCTGGCCCAGCTCAGCCTTTGAAAAGGGCGTCTGAACCCAGGGGGCCCCGCTGCTCTCTGCGAAGCGGGCCGCCCGGCGGACGCTGTTTCCGGCGGCGTCGGACGCCACCAGGACCAACCGGCCGTGGCCTGCGCGGACGGCGGCGGCCACCGGCTCCTCGCCAATCTCCACCCGGCCCGCCTTGCGGGCGATGCCCAGCAGATGCAGGGCGCTATTCACTGCCGCTCCCCTCCTCCATTTGGGCCTCCAGCGCGGCGTAGACCTCCTCGGGCATGGGGGCTGAGAACGCCCGCTCCAGCGCCCGGGCCTTCCGGGCCCGCTTGAGGCACTCGGGACTGGGGCACACATAGGCCCCCCGCCCCGGCTTCTTTCCTTTGAAATCCAGAGAGACCTCGCCCTCCGGAGATTTCACCACCCGGATGAGCTCCCGCTTGGGCTTCATCTCCCGGCAGCCCAGACACTGCCGCAGGGGTACCTTTTTCGGCATGGGATTGATCTTCCTTTCCTGCCCGGAGGGGCCGCCTTTCTCTGCACAGAGAAAGGTGCAAAGAGGCGCCAGGGCTCCGCCTTAGACCCGTCCCCCGCGTGCCTGGACCTGCGCAGGCCCGGGCGGCGCGGTGCTGCTGCGGCGAAGCCACCCGCGCTGACAGGTTACGCCCTTTTGTCAGTGACCGCGTGGCCAGCGGTGCAGGCCTAAAATCCAACGTGTAAGCACGCAGGCTCCTTGGGCCCGCTGCATGCCCCGGGCGGGCCTATATCCTTATTCGGCTTCGGATGCCGCGGGTTCCGCCTCCTCAGAGGCTGCCTCCCCGGGCTCCTCTTCCGGCTCGGAGGGCGTTTCCAGGTCCTCCTGGGCATCCGCCTCCGCGCTCTCCCCATCCTCCGGGAGCTCCTCGTCCTCCAGAATCAAATCCTCGTCCTCCGGCTCCTCCAGGTCCTCGCCGGGGTCGGAGGCGGGCTTGATATCGATCTTCCAGCCTGTCAGCTTGGCCGCCAGACGGGCGTTCTGCCCCTCCTTGCCGATGGCCAGAGAGAGCTGATCGTCGGGCACCACCACGCGGCAGCTCTTCGTAGCCTCCGAGACGCACACGCTGATCACGTCGGCAGGGGCCAAGGCGGCGGCGATATAGGCGGCCGGATCCTCCGACCACTTGATGATATCCACCTTTTCGCCCTTTAACTCCTCCACGATGCTGTTGACGCGGCCGCCCCGAGGGCCCACGCAGGCGCCGATGGGGTCCACATTGGGCTCTGCCGACCAGACCGCCAGCTTGGTGCGGCTCCCCGCCTCCCGGGCGATGGATTTGACCTCCACCGTGCCGTCGTAGATCTCGGGGACCTCCAGCTCGAAGAGGCGCTTGACCAGGCCCGGGTGAGTCCGGGAGATGAGAATCTGGGGGCCCTTGGTGGACCTGCGGACCTCCACCACATAGACCTTGAGGCGCATGCCCTCGGTATAGATCTCCCCGCGGACCTGCTCCCCGGGGGCCAGGAAAGCGTCGGTGGCCTCGCCGCCCGATCCGATGCGCAGGCTGACGGCCCCGGACCGGGGGTCCACCCGGGTGATGACGCCGGTCAGGAGCTCGTGCTCCTTGGAGCTGAATTCGTCGTAAATCATACCCCGCTCGGCCTCGCGCATTCCCTGGATGATCACCTGGCGGGCGGTCTGGGCGGCGATGCGGCCGAAATCCCGGGGCTTGACCTCAATGCGGATGATATCCCCCAGCTCAGCGTGGGGGAGCTTCTCCCGGGCCTCCTCCAGGCTCATCTCAGTGCCGGGATTGTCCACCGTCTCCACCACGTCCTTTTTGATGAACATGCGGACGGTGCCCAGCTCCTCGTTGGCATCCACCACCACGTTGTCCCCCACGTTCTCATGGTCCCGCTTATATGCGGACACCAGGGCCTGGGTAATCTTCTCCAGCATATAGCTCTTGGGGATGCCCTTTTCCTTTTCGATCAGCGCGACTGCGGCGAAAAACTCCGCCCCGTCCAGCTCGTTGGTCTTCTGGGCCTTCTGATTTCTTCTTGCTGCCATGCCTCTTACTCCTCTTTGGCCCGCAGTGGCCGGGCCTCTCTTCGTTCTGAAATGCGCGCTGCCTGTCTCAAGGGCTCAGACACGGACGTACAGCCGGACCACAGCCACGTCCTTTTTGGCAAAGGTCCGCGCCTCCCCGGCGATCTCCACCGTGACGTCCCCATTCTGACAGCCCCGGAGGATGCCCACATGGTCCTTGCGCCCATCCACGGCCCGGTAGAGCCGGACCTCCACCTCGGCGCCCAGAAAGGCGGCAAAGTGCCCGGGCTTTTTCAGGGCCCGGTCCGCCCCGGCGGAGGAGACCTCCAAGGTATAGGAGCCCTCGATGGGGTCGGCCTCGTCCAGCTTGTCGGAGAGGGGGCGGCTGACCGCCTCGCAATCGTTGATGGAGACGCCCCCCTCCTTATCAATATAGACCCGCAAAAACCAGGTCCCGGCCTCCCGGACATACTCCACGTCCCAGAGGCTGCACCCGTTTTCCGCCGCGATGGGGGCGGCCAGAGCCGCCGCCACCTCTGTTACCTTTGCCATGCTTCTGCCTCCACCGGCGGGCGGATCCACAATTTTACTCGCCCGATTTTTTCAATCAAAAAGAGCGGGGCGGGCCCCACTCTCAACCATACTTCCCATACTATCAGCCTGATTATACCACAGGCAATCCCGTCTGGCAAGAGGTTTACGCGACTTTTTGCAGGCCGCCTCACCGCTCAAACGGCGGGAGCGGCCTGCGGCCGCTACGTGTACCCGAAGAGCCCCCGGACCGAGACCTCCCCGGCCTGGATGGTCTCCCGAGAACCGTCAGGGCGGCGGACCACCAGGTGAAAGGCGTCGTTGACCGCCTCCGCCCAGGCCTCCCAGGAAGAGCCGTCCGGGTTCAGAATCCGGCAGGGGCGGCCCAAGGTCACACAGCCGGCGCGGTAGCGGTCCAAATAGGTCTCCCGATCCGCCGGAAAGGCGGCGTACATGTCGTCCAGGGCGGCCAGAACGGCGGCGGCCAGGGCGTCCCGGCGGGGGGGCGGGCCCTCCAGCACCTGGGCCAGGGAGGTGGCCACCTCCCGTACCTCAGGGGTAAAATCCTCCGGGGTCTGGGTGATGTTGATGCCCGCGCCCACTGCCACATAGTCCACCGCGCCGCTCTCGCTCTCCAGGCCCAGCTCGGTGAGGATGCCGCAGAGCTTTTTGCCCCCGGCCACCAGGTCGTTGGTCCACTTGATGCCGGGCCGCAGGCCGCAGGCCGCCTCGATCCCCCGGCAGACCGCCACCGCCGTCCAGGCGGGGAGGGCCAGGGTCTCCTCCAGCGAGCAGACCGGGCGGAGCAGGACGCTGAGATAGAGCCCCTGCCCCGCCGGAGACTGGAAGGAGCGCCCCCGGCGGCCCTTGCCCCCGGTCTGGGTATCGGCCAGAACGGCCAGACCCGCCGGGGCCCCCGCCATAGCCCGGCGCTTGACTTCCTCGTTGGTAGAGTCCACCGTATCCAGGCAGATCACTGTCTGTCCCACTGTCCGGCCGGACAGGGCGGCGGACAGCACTCCTGCGGACAGCCGGTCGGGACTCCCATCCAGCCGGTAGCCCCGGTTAGGCGCGGAAAAGATAGCGTAGCCCTCCCGCCGGAGGGCCTCCACCGCCTTCCACACCGCCGCACGGCTCACCCCCAGCCGGGCGCTCATGGCCTCCCCGGACTGGGGCTCCTCCCCCGCGCCGGCCAGCAGCGCCAGCACCTCGTCCTTGAGCATGGGTCTCTCCTCCTTTTTCTCTATTGTACGGGTCTTTCCCTCCTATGTCAACTTTTTTATTTTAGGGTTTACATTTCGCCACATCTATTGTAAACTTTCTATGTTATAAAGTTTACATTCAGGAGGACAGATCATGCAGACACACGCAAAGCGCCAACCGGCCGCCGCCGGGCCCCGCAGCCAGGTTCGGATACTGGTCTTGACCGCTCTCTTCGCCGCCCTCACTGCCGTAGGGGCATTCCTGAAGTTCCCCCTGGGCGCCATGTCCGTGACCCTACAGATCTTTTTCACGGCCCTGGCCGGGGTGCTGCTGGGTCCCAAGTGGGGGGCTGTCTCCCAGGCCGTCTATGTGGCCGCAGGACTGGTGGGCTTTCCCGTCTTTACCATGGGAGGCGGACCGGGCTATCTCTTTCAGCCCTCCTTCGGATTTCTGTTGGGGCTGATCCCCATGGCTCTGGTCATTGGGCTCATCGCTCAGGGCAGGGGTGACAAGCCCCTGCGGGTCATTCTGGCCTGTATCGCCGGGATTGGGGTGCTCTATCTAGTGGGACTGCCCTACATGTACCTGATTATCACCGCCTACCTGGGGCGAGAGACCACGGTACCCGGGCTGATCTGGTCCGGGATGCTGGTCTATCTGCCGGGAGACGCCCTGAAGGTGGCGGCTGTCACCATTCTCGCCCGGCCGCTGACCCGGAGTCTGAAGCTGTCCGGGCTGTAATATCCCGTCCCTCCCCCCCATATACTGGTACAAACTATGGGAAAGGCGGGAAATCATGCCATACGAGGAAAAAATGGTCCGCCCGGAGGCGGCCCACCACATTATTTTGGAGGAGCGGGAGCAGCTGGCGGTCTCCGGAGTGGAGGAGGTGGAGAGCTTTGATGAGAACACCATCGTCATGTACACCTCCCGGGGCACCCTCATTGTCCGCGGGGAGGGGCTGCACATCGAAAAGCTCAGTCTGGATGGGGGGGATCTGAAGGTTGAGGGAGACATCGACTCCCTGACCTACGAGGATGGAGGCCGGGAGCGGGGGGGCGGCTTCCTGTCCAGGCTGTTCCGCTGAGATGGGCATCTCCGTGGCGGAGCAGGCCCATGCGCTCCTCCAGGCCGTACTGCTGGGGGGGGCGGTGGGTTTGCTCTACGACTGCTTCCGCGTGCTGCGGGTACGGATCCATCTGCGGCTGCTGGGCGGACTTCTGGATATCCTGTTCTGGACGGCAGTCACTGTGCTCCTCTTCTGTCATGCTATCGCCGCCCAGGGCGGTGAGGTCCGCATCTATATGATTCTGTCTGTCTCAACCGGGGCGGCGGCCTATTTTCTCCTGTGCAGCCACTGGGTTTTGAAGGCCGGATACCTGGCGGCGGACCTTTTTGATGTTTTATGATATATTGTAACCTTTCCTGTGCGGGGCCTCCTTGCACTCTGCAAAAAAATCGGGAAAAGCGCAAAAAAATCCTTCCATTATCGGCGCAAGTGGTATAAAATAGGGTGGATTACCGGCGAGATGGATGACGCCATCCGGCGCACCGGAAATACCACGGGGGGAGGTTCGGCCCATGCACACCCAAAAAGCGGGGTTTTTGACGAAAGCCGTGGTGCTGGCGCTCCTCATCGCCACAGCCGTGGCGCTGCTCCGGCTGCGGGGTCAGATTCAGCAGGCCCGGGCAGACCGGGACGAGCTGGCCAGTCAGGTGTCCGCCCAGACCCAGATCAACGCGGACCTGTCCGA
Organism: uncultured Flavonifractor sp.; assembly: GCA_947649225.1. Taxonomy (GTDB): domain Bacteria; phylum Bacillota; class Clostridia; order Oscillospirales; family Oscillospiraceae; genus HGM12998. The sequence continues at coordinate 7,132 of CANSQX010000063.1, read as the reverse complement.
CGCCGTAGAGAACAGCGGCGATCCCGGCCGGCAGGCCGACATCGCCCGCGATAAATTCGGGCTGGTCATGCCGGGCGAGCAGATCATCTATTTCACCGAGTAATCCAGCGTGTCCCCAAATTTGCAAGGAGGAAATATCGGTCGGTATGGAGTTTGGTGTTGGTTCTGTTCTGGAAGGGAAAGTAACAGGTATCACAAAGTTCGGCGCGTTTGTCTCTCTGCCCGGGGGCAAATCAGGTCTGGTACACATCTCGGAGATTGCCTATACCTACGTGAACGATGTGAAGGAGCATTTGAAGGAAGGGCAGGAGGTCAAGGTCAAGGTCATCGGTATTGACGAGAGCGGACGCATCAATCTCTCCATCAAAAAGGCGGCCCCTCCGCCCCCGCGGCCCGCAGGTTCAGGCCGGCCTGGCGGCGGACGCTCCGGCGGCTTCGGCGGCCCCCGCAAGGCGGCCCCCGCAGAGCCCGCTACCTTTGAAGACCGTCTCAAGCAGTTTATGGCCTCCTCCGACAGCAAGCTGTCCGAGCTGCGCCAGGCGGAGCGCAGAGGCTCCCGCCGGGGCGGACGGAAGTAGAGGCCGCTCCCCCGCCTTGTACATGGAAACGCCCGATCCGGCGCACGGCTGCCCGTCAGCTGTGCGCCGGTCTTTCTGTCTCGGGCCGGTCCATCTTTCTCTTGACGGCAGAGACCGCCGGGCGTAAAATGAAGGGGTCAAACATCTGGCATGAGGGCAAGGGGGCCCGCGGACAAAGGCGTCCCATGTATATGGGAGGAAACGGCATGGCAGTCAAATATATCTTTGTCACCGGCGGCGTGGTCTCCGGCCTGGGCAAGGGGATCGCGGCGGCGTCCCTGGGGCGGCTGCTGAAGCAGCGGGGCCTGCGGGTGAAGGTCCAGAAGCTGGACCCCTATCTCAACGTGGACCCCGGCACCATGAGCCCCTATCAGCACGGCGAGGTCTTCGTCACCGACGACGGGGCCGAGACCGATCTGGACCTAGGCCACTACGAGCGCTTTATCGACGAGAACCTCACGCTCCACTCCTCGGTGTCCGCAGGCCGGGTCTACTGGAACGTCCTCAACCGGGAGCGGGCCGGGGATTTTCTGGGGGGCACCGTCCAGATCATCCCCCACATCACCGACGAGATCAAGCGGAACATCTACGCCCTGGACACCCCGGACACCGACGTGGCTATTGTGGAGATCGGCGGCACGGTGGGCGACATCGAGAGCCAGCCCTTTCTGGAGTCCATCCGCCAGGTGGCCGCCGAGCGGGACCGCCGGAACGTCATGTTCCTCCACGTCTCCCTCATCGTGTCCATCCCGGGCAGCGGGGAGCTGAAGTCCAAGCCCACCCAGCACTCCGCCAAGGAGCTGCTGAGTCTGGGCATCCAGCCCGACGTAATCCTCTGCCGGTGCGACGCCCCGGTTTCCGATGAAATTCTGGAGAAAATCTCCCTCTTCTGCAACATCCCCCGGTCCTGCGCCATCCCCAACCTGACCGCCGGGCTGCTCTATGACGTGCCCCTGATGCTGGAGCGGGAGGGGCTGGCCGACGCGGTGGTCCGGCGGCTGGGGCTCATCTGCCACACCCCCGACCTGACCGAGTGGGCCACCATGGTCCACCGGGCCAAGCACCCCCAGGGGACTGTAACCGTCGCCCTGGTGGGGAAATATGTGGGCCTTCATGACGCCTACCTCAGTGTGGCCGAGGCCCTCACCCACGGCGGTATTGAGAACGGCGTCCAGGTGGACATCCGCTGGGTGGACTCCGAGACCCTCACCGACGAACATGCCGCCGGGCTGCTGGACGGCGCGGACGGTATTCTGGTCCCCGGCGGCTTCGGCAGCCGGGGTATTGAGGGCAAAATCACCGCCATCCGGTATGCCCGGGAGGGCCGGATCCCCTTCTTTGGCATCTGTCTGGGGATGCAGCTGGCCGTGGTGGAGTTCGCCCGCCATGCGGCTGGGCTGGAGGGGGCCCACTCCAACGAGCTGGACCCCCACACCCCCCACCCGGTGATCGACCTGATGCCCGGCCAGCGGGGCGTCACCGCCAAGGGCGGGACCATGCGCCTGGGGGCCTATCCCTGCCGGCTGGACGGCGCCGGCTCCCGGACCTTCGCCGCCTACGGGACGCAGGCGATCAGCGAGCGGCACCGGCACCGCTACGAGTTCAACAACGACTACCGGGCGCCCCTCACCGCCCTGGGGCTGCGGCTGGCAGGCCTCTCCCCTGATGGGCGCCTGGTGGAGGTGGTGGAGCTGCCCGATCACCCCTGGTTTGTGGGGGTCCAGTTCCACCCGGAGTTCAAGTCCCGGCCCAACCGGGCCCACCCCCTCTTCCGTGCCTTTGTCCGTGCGGTGAAGGAGCACGCAGGTTCCTAACAAAAAGCAGTACGGCTGTCATTCGCCGTACTGCTTTTCCATACTTGCCGTGCTAGTTCCGCTCTCCGGCCTTTACCTGCTCCACCAGGGCGGAGGCCCCCAGACGGTCGGCCCCCAGACGCAGGAGCTCCGCCGCGTCCTCCAGGGTGCGGATCCCCCCGGCGGCCTTGATGCGCACATCCGGGCCCACGTGGGCCCGGAACAGGGCCACGTCCTCCCGGGTGGCCCCGCCGGTAGAGAAGCCGGTGGAGGTCTTCAAATAGTCCGCCCGGCCCTCGGTCACAATCTCGCACAGCTTGAGCTTCTCCTCCTGGGTCAACAGGCAGGCCTCGACGATCACCTTGAGAATCCGGCCCCGGCAGGCATCCTTGACTGCCTGGATCTCGGCCAGCAGGTCGTCCCAGCGGCAGTCCTTCACCCAGCCCAGGTTGATCACCATGTCGATCTCCCCCGCTCCAGCCCGAATGGCGTCCTCAGTCTCAAACACCTTGACCTCTGTGGCGGAGTAGCCGTTGGGGAAGCCAATCACCGTGCAGATCTTCAGCCGCCCGTCCAGATAGCCCGCCGCCTGGTGAACAAAGGACGGCGGAATGCAGACCGACGCGCAGCCATAGGCCACGCCGTCGTCGCAGATCTGCCGGATCTGCGCCCAGGAGGCGTCCGGCTTCAAAAGAGTGTGGTCACAGCGGGCTAAAATTTCCTTGCTGTCCATACAAGTCCTTCTTTCCGCAGATTGGCCCTGCCCGAACCATGACGCCTGTGTCCAACAGCGTGGGATTTTTCGTCCGTCAGGCGGTTTTAACGCAGATATCCTGACAGATTTTCAGAAACCATGCGCGGCCCGGGCAGAAAAAGCCCCGCTGTTTGGCCCCGCTTCCGATTGTCAAACAGGGCTCAGACTGTCATCAGCTGATAGCTTCGGGTCCCGACGCCCAGCTTTTCGGCGTGGGCCAGACAGACCCGCCAGTCGGTGATGGGCATACTGTTGGTAAAGTGGTCGTGGCAGTCGTGGAAGCCGGGCTTGTGCATCATATCGTCCAGGTGGGAGCCGGGCATGGGCTGCTGCCTCATACAGGCGTCGGCGCAGGCCTGATCCAGCGCCACCGGGTCAAAGGAGGCGAACATCCCCACATCGGGCAGGATGGGCACGTCGTTCTCCCCGTGGCAGTCACAGTAGGGGGAGACGTCGATCACCAAGCTGATGTGGAAGTGGGGCCGCCCGGCCACCACCGCCTTGGCGTACTCGGCCATACGGCAGGAGAGCTCTGACGCTGCGCTGTCCTGCCCGGGCACCACGGCGTCGGAGGAGCACGCCGCGATGCACCGGCCGCACCCCACGCATTTCTCATGGTCAATGGACGCCCGCCCGTCTTCGCCGAAGGAGATGGCCCCGTGGGCGCATTGACGCGCACACCGGCCGCAGCCCACGCAACGGTCCTGCTTCACCAGGGGTTTGCCCTGGGCGTGCTGCTCCATCTTGCCCCGGCGGCTTCCGCAGCCCATGCCCAGGTTCTTCAACACCCCGCCGAAGCCGGTCTGCTCGTGGCCCTTGAAATGGTTCAGAGTGAGCACCACGTCGGCCTCCATGATGGCCTTGCCGATCTTGGCGGTCCGGATGTGCTCCGCCCCCTCCACCGGGACCTCCACGTCGTCATCCCCCCGCAGGCCGTCGCCAATCAGCACCTGACAGCCGGTAGCCAGCGGGAAAAAGCCGTTCTCATAGGCCGCCTCCAGGTGCTCCAGGGCATTTTTCCGGCGGCCCGGGTACAGGGTATTGCAGTCGGTGAGGAAGGGCACGCCCCCCAGCTCCTTCACCAGGTCGGCCAGGGCCTTGGCGTAGTTGGGCCGTAGAAAGGCCAGATTGCCCGGCTCCCCGAAGTGCATCTTGATGGCGGTCAGCTTCCGCGTAAAGTCGATCTCCCCCATGCCCGCCGCCCGGGCCAGCTTTTGTAGCTTCTCGGGCAGGCTCACGCCCGGCCGGCAGCGCAAATCGGTAAAGTATACGTTCGCCTGTTCCAAAGTATTCCCGCTCCTTTCCAATATCATTCCGCCGTGACCTGCGTGCGGTCCAGCCCCTTACTGCGAAAAAGCGGCAGCTTGCCGAAAAAATACCATTTCGTTGTTAAGTAGCAAAAGACTTGGGGTTTTTGAGTGGGGGGATCGTGCAAAAGGGGGACCAGGCCCCCGCTCAAGAGGAATGGCCCCGCAGGGGCCAGAGAAGGCGGCCTGGGCCATTTGCGTTTCAGAATCCGCACGCAGGCGGCCGGCGATTTTATCGACAGCCTAAGCGGGACGGACCCCGTCCGCCCCGCCTGTTCGCTCCGTCCTCAGAAGGGCAGGCCCAGACCGCCGGTGATCTGCTGCATGTTGGACGCCGCGTCGCTCTCGGCGGCCCGCAGGGCCTCGTTCACCGCAGCCACCACGGTGTCCTGGAGCAGCTCCACGTCCTCCGGATCCACCGCCTCGGGGTCGATGGCCAGGGAGAGCAGCTCCCGCTTCCCATTCACAACGGCGCTCACCATGCCGCCCCCCGCCTGGGCTGTGTACTCCCTGGACTCCAGCTCGGCCTGCATCTTCTGCATATCCTGCTGCATCTTCTGGGCCTGCTTGATCATGTTCATGTTGATGCCGCCGCCCATACCGCCCATGCCGCCGCGGCCGCCGTATCCCTTCGCCATGTCGCAAACACTCCTCTGTTCGTCTATTCTTTGATGATGATATTGTCAAATTGCTGCCCAAAGGCCAGCAGATCGTCCAGGTTGTCCCGCTCAGAGGCGGCCGCCTGCGCCGCCGGGGCCTTCCCCACCTTGACCGCGCAGCGCACCGGGCCTCCCGCCGCTGCGGAGACCGCCGCCTCCACCGCGCTGGTCAGATCGGGCTTGTTCACCATACCCCGGGTGAATTCACTGTCCACCCAGAGGGTAAAGACGCCCCCCCCCAGCCGTCCCTGGACCATGGCCGGGTTGCTCAGAAAGGGGTATACCGCCGGGAATTTCCCCCGCAGGCCTGCCGCCACCCCCGGCCAAATGTCGGCCGCAGGGGCCTGAGACGCAGGGGGAACCGGGGCTTCCGGGACCGCCGGGCCGGGCTCCTCGGGCAGGGGCGGACGCTCCTCCTCCCAGGGGGGCCGATCTGGCTGGGGCGCCGGAGCACCGGGCGTCTCCGCCCCGCGCTCCGTCCGGGGCGGAGACACAGAGAGTCCCCCCCCTGCCGCCAGCTCCTCCAGCCGGGCCAGACGGGCGTTAATCGCGGTCAGGCTGCCGTCCAGGCGCTCGTCGCACAGGCGGATGAGACAGAGCTCGGCGTCGGTCCGCCGGTTGACGCTGCGGGAGAGCTCCGCCGCCGTGCGCTGGAGCAGGCTGAGCATCTGCACCAGCCGGGGGGCCGTCAGCCCCTCGGAGAGGCGGCGCATGGCGGCCTCGTCGCAAACGCCGGTGAGCAGGGCCGCGCCCCCCTGGGGGGCGGTCTTGCGGATCAGCAGATCCCGGGCCAAAGCGGCCAGCTCACCCAGCAGGGTCCCCACGTCCTTGCCTGCACCATAGAGGCGGCCCAGTGCCTCCAGGGCCCCAGCTGTCCGGCCCGCTGCGATGTGCTCCATCAGGGCCGCAGTCTCCAGGCTCCCGGCCATGCCCAGCGCGTCCAGAATCTCCTGCTCCCCCACCGGCCCCTCCAGGGTCATGCACTGGTCCAGCAGGGAGAGGGCGTCCCGCAGCCCGCCGTCGGCCAGCCGGGCCAGCAGAGCCGCGCCCTCGGCTGTCAGCCGGATCCCCTCCCGCTCCGCCACCAGGGAGAGCCGGGCGGCGATGTCCCCGGGCAGAATGCGCTTGAAGGCAAACTGCTGGCAGCGGGATTTGATGGTGGCGGGCACCTTGTGGAGCTCCGTGGTGGCCAGAATGAACATCAGATGGGCCGGAGGCTCCTCCAGAATCTTTAGCAATGCGTTAAAGGCCGCCGTAGAGAGCATGTGGACCTCGTCCACGATGTACACGCGTTTGCGGACGGCGGCGGGGGTGTAGACCGCCTCGTCCCGCAGGGCCCGCACCTGGTCCACGCCGTTGTTGGAGGCGGCGTCCAGCTCCAGCACGTCCAGAATGGAGCCGTTTTCGATCCCCACGCAGGCGGGACACTGGTTGCAGGGGTTGCCGTCCACCGGGTGCTCGCAGTTGACCGCCCGGGCCAGAATCTTGGCGCAGGAGGTCTTCCCCGTCCCCCGGGTGCCAGTGAACAGGTAGGCATGGGACAGCCGCCCCGCCGCCGCCTGGCGCTTGAGGGTCTCGGTAATATGGGCCTGGCCCACCACATCGTCAAACGTGCGGGGCCGGTATTTGCGGTAGAGGGCCTGATACACCCCGCATCACCTCATTATCTTTATCTTTGAACATATAGGACGGTTTTGTCCCCTGAACCGATGGAAGCGGCACGCGGAAACAAAATTCCATCGAGAAAAAGTACGCGGCGCACGGCAAGACCGCACACCGGCCTTTGGAGCCCACACTATATCCGTTACCCAGGCAGCCGGCTCAGGAGCGGCGCTCCCACGGCACACGGGGCGGTCCGCTTAGTGCTGCTCGGTTCCCCGCCTGACACGGTTCACGGGGCCTCGTTGCGCGGGACCGATCCATCATCGCTGCTTACCGGAGTCAGACAACACAGTGCAGGTCCGGGGGCCGGGATTCATCCCTGCTGTAGCGGGTTGCAGGTACAGGGCACCGCTAACTCCCCGACTAGTGCGGCCTTGCC
>CANSQX010000062.1 GCA_947649225.1 uncultured Flavonifractor sp. | reverse complement strand
GTCCTTGAAGGTGTGGTCGTACTGCTTGGAGATGGTGTCCTTGGTGGAGAACCACAGGTCCTGCCTCGTATCCACGGCGTACTGGAAGCAGGAGCGGGCGAAGGAGGCGATGGAGCTGTCCTTGTTGTACTGCCCCTGGAGCACTCCGGCGCACTCGAAGTCATAGATGGTCTGCCGGAAGCTCTGGCCGTCCGCGCCGGTGAAGAGAAGCTCGGCCCGGCCGGGGCCGGGGACCCGGTGCTCCACCGCCCGGTACACGTCGCCGTAGGCGTGGCGGGCGATGGTGATGGGCGCTTTCCAGTTCTTCACCACGGGGGAGATGCCGTCCACCATGATGGGGGCGCGGAAGACGGTGCCGTCCAGGATGGCCCGGATGGTGCCGTTGGGGGACTTCCACATCTGGCTGAGCTTGTACTCCTCCACCCGCTGGGCATTGGGGGTGATGGTGGCGCATTTCACCGCCACACCGTGCCGCTTGGCGGCCCCGGCGGCATCCACCGTCACCTGGTCGCCGGTGCGCTCCCGCTCGGGCAGGCCCAGATCGTAGTACTCGGTCTTCAGATCGATGTAGGGGAGCAGAAGCTCGTCCTTGATCTGCTGCCAGATGATGCGGGTCATCTCGTCCCCGTCCATCTCCACCAGCGGGGTGGACATCCTGATTTTTTCCATCGCAGGGATTCCTCCAGACATTTCTAAAACTCGCAGAGCGGCGGGACCGGACGGCTGTTTCCCCCGTTTCCGCTGTCATGATCGCTCCTATTATAGTCAGTTTTCAGATTTCTGGCAAGAGTACAGCCCGATCTTTTCCCATTTTCACGGTTGCATTTGGCCGGAAACCGCCGTATGCTATGGGGGAGAGATTGGAGTGTGACCCGTTTGTTCAGCAAGCAAGCTCTGCGCAGGCTCATTGTGCCTCTGGTAATCGAGCAGTTTCTGGCCGTAATGGTGGGCATGGCCGACATCATGATGGGCTCCTCGGTGGGGGAGGCGGCGGTCTCCAGCGTGGCGCTGGTGGACCTCATCAATCTGCTGATCCTCAACATCTTTTCGGCCCTGGCCACCGGCGGCGCGGTGACGGCCGCCCACGCCATCGGCGCCCGCAACAAGGAGCGGGCCGCCCACATCGCCAACCAGCTGATCTACATTGTCTTCGCCATCGCCGTGGTGATGACGGCCCTGGTGGTCCTCCTCAAGGGGCCGCTGCTGCGCCTGCTGTTCGGCCAGGTGGAGAGCGCCGTGATGGAGGGCGCGATCACCTACTTTGTTATCTCCGCCCTGTCCTACCCCTTCATCGCCGTCTACAACGGCGGGGCGGCCCTCTTCCGGGCCATGGGGAATTCCCGGGTCTCCATGTCGGTCTCGGCCCTGATGAACGGCATCAATGTGGCGGGCAACGCCCTGTGCGTCTTCGGGCTGGGCATGGGAGTGGCGGGCGTGGCGCTGCCCTCCCTCTTCTCCCGGTCGGTGGCTGCGGTGGTGGTGCTTTTGCTGCTGCGCAACCCCCGCAACCCGGTCCACCTGGAGCACCTCTTCGCCTTTCATCTGGATTTTCCCATCATGCGGGCCATTCTGCGCATCGGCATCCCCAACAGCCTGGAGAACAGCGTCTTTCAGCTGGGGCGTGTGCTGCTGGTCAGCCTGATCTCCACCTTCGGCACCGCCCAGATCGCCGCCAACGCCGTAGCCAACAACCTGGACAACCTGGCCATCATCCCCGGCCAGGCTCTGGGACTGGCCATGATCACCGTGGTGGGCCAGTGCGTGGGGGCGGGGGACTGGGCACAGGTGCGCCAGTACGCCAAGCGCCTGCTGAAGATCGCCTATCTGTTCCTGTGGTGCCTGAACATCCCGCTTTTGATCGCACTGCCCCTCATTCTGAACGCCTACAATCTGACGCCTGAGACCTGGCGGTACGCCCGGCTGCTGGTGCTCATCCACAACTGCTGCGCCATGGCTCTGTGGCCCCTGTCCTTCACCCTGCCCAACGCCCTGCGGGCCAGCGGAGACGTGAAGATGCCCATGGCGGTCTCCATGACCTCCATGCTGGTCTTCCGCCTGGGCTTCGGCATCCTGCTGGGGGCCCATTTCGGCCTGGGCGTCCTTGGCGTCTGGATCGCCATGATCATCGACTGGTGCGTCCGCATCTCCTGCTTCCTGCCCAGGGTACGCAAAAAGCTCTGGCTGGAGCACCCCGCCCTCCCGGAGGGCGAGCCGGAGCATCCGGGCCTCCCGGTGAGAAAGCAGTAGACAAGCGGGCAACTTTCCGGTAAAATAGAGGGACGGGCTGTTTGGTCCGCCCAGCCGCCTGTCGAAAAAGTGCCATTTTTCATGGCATGTCAAAAAAGTTCCAAGTTTAGGACGGGGGGATAGTGTGAAAGGGGGGCGAAGCCCCCGCTTTCGCGTTCAGGAACCCGCCCGCAGGCGACGGTTTCGGCAGGATTCCGAAACCGCCCACAGGCTGGCGATTGGATCGGCAGCCTGTGGGACGGACCCAGCGCGGCCCGCTCCGATTTCCATGTTTAGAAAGGGAGTTATCCTCCATGCGGAAGGTTTTATATCTGCTGAACTTCGCCGGAAAGGCGGGGACAGAGCGCTATGTGGAAACTCTGGTCAAGTACCTGTCGGCGGACGGGCGGATCCAGCCCTATTTTGCCTACAACGAGGGCGGGCTGCTGGTGGAGCGGCTGGAGGCCATGGGCGTGCCCTGCCGCCGGATTGAAATGCGCCGCCGCTTCGACCGGCGGGCGGCCAGGGAGCTGGCGGCCCTGTGCGGCGAGTGGGACATTGATCTCGTCCACTGCCACTACCTGCGGGAGCACTACACCGCCCTGCTGGCCAAGGACTATAACCCCAAAATCCGGGTAATCTACACCAACCACTTTGTGATGGCCAACGACGCCGTGACCCGCCTGTCCAACCGCTGGATGGACAGGCGGCAGGACCAGATCATCGCCGTGTGCAGCCGGGGCCGGGAGCAGCTGATGGCCAACGGTTGGGGCGGAGATCGGATTCAGGTGATCTTCAACGCAGTGGACCCGGCGGTCTGGGCGGGAGATCGGAGCGAGTCCACCCTGCGGCAGGAGCTGGGACTGCCCGAGGACCGCTTTGTGATGCTCTGCGCCTCCCGCTTTGCCGGCGACAAGGGGCACAAGTACCTGATCGACTCGGTGAACCGGCTCACCACCCTGACGGACCGTCCCTTCACCCTGGTGCTGGCGGGGGACGGCCCCCTGCTGGAGCCCGCAAAGGAGCAGGTGCGCACCCTGGGTCTGGAGGACAGGGTGATCTTCCTGGGCTTCCGGAAGGACATCAAGAATCTGTACAAGGGGGCCGACCTGTACGTCAACTCCTCCCGGCACGAGGCCCTGTCATTTCTGATCATCGAGGCCATGGCCGCCGGACTGCCCGTCATCGCCACCGACATGGGGGGCAATTCCGACATCGTGAACGAGGAGACCGGCTGCGGCCCCCTGGTGGTCTATGACGATCCGGCGTCCATGTCGGCGGCCATGCTGCGCTTCCTGGAGGACCCGGCCTATCTGGCCCAATGCCGGGAGAACGCCCGCAAGACCGTAGAGGAGAAATTCGAGGTCCACAAGATGGCCGCGGCCACCTATCAGGTGTACGAGCAGGCCCTGGCCCGCTGAATCTGCCCCGCATCAAAGGAGTATCGCCATGACGATTGCACAAAACAGCGCCGTTCTGCGCTTCCTCGCCGCCATCTGGTCCTTCCTTTGGGACAAGGGGCGCTACGGGGCGGTGGGACGCTTTTTCCACAGCATCGCGGCGGCCTTGGGCCGCGCCGTGCGGCACAACCGGCTCTGCCGCCTCCTCTGGCGGGAGGGGAAGCTCCCCCGGGCCTGGCCCCGGAGCATCGCCTGCCGCCTGCTCACCGGGATTTTCAACATCCCCTGCGCCCTGATGCGCTGGATCTACCGGCTGGGCCAGCGCATCTGGGAGGGCAGCCTCTTCTGCCGCCTGGTGCTGGCCCTGGGCGGAGCCTCCTTCTTCTTCCTGGGCCTGCTGATGATGGGGATGCTCCTGGTCCCCCACAACAGATGGAACAACCTGTACGGCCTGGCCGGTGTCCTGGCTGTGGCGGTGATCTTCGTCCTGGGCGCCGGGGCCCGCTCCAAGCACCGGCTGGAGGTGGACAGGCTGGGGCCCTATATGACCCTCTATATGGGCTTCATCTGCTACGGGCTGGTGGTCTCCCTGTCGGAGAAGCTGTCGCTGCGGTTCTTCGCGTTCCATGTGACCGCCTTTCTGCTGGTCCTGCTGACCGTGAGCGCGGTGCGGCGGTTCGAGCAGCTCCAGCTGGTGACCGCCATGGCGGTGTTCGGCGTCGCCCTGGCCGCCCTGTACGGCTGCTATCAGGGGTATATCGGGGTGGACGTGGTGGCCTCCCAGCAGGACATGAACCTGAACGCCGGAATGCCCGGCCGGGTCTACGCCTTCTTCGACAACCCCAACAACTTTGCCGAGCTGCTGGCCATGCTGATCCCCCTGAACCTGGCCCTCGTCCTCAACGCCAGGAGCTGGCGGGGGAAACTGTGGGCGGTGATCGCCCTGGTTCCCTGCGCGGCGGCCCTGGGCCTCACCTATTCCCGCTCCAGCTGGATCGGGACGGCCCTGGCGGTGCTGGTGTTCCTGGCCTTTGTCAACTGGCGCCTGATTCCCCTCATCCTGGTGCTGGGTCTGCTGGCCATCCCCCTCCTGCCTCAGACCATCTATAACCGTATCCTCACCATCGGCAATATGGCCGATTCCTCCACCAGCTACCGCTTCGCCATCTACGACGCCACCGCTAACCTGATGCGGGACTACTGGTACCGGGGGGTGGGCCTGGGCAGCGATGTGATGAAAAAGGTCTTTGAGCAGAACTACCCCACCATGTTCGACGGCAACTACCCCATCCACACCCATAACAACTATCTGCAAATGTGGGGGGAGACCGGTATCGTGGGTTTTATCGCCTATCTGGCCCTGCTTCTGTCCCAGCTCAAGGAGGGGGTCAAGGCTTTCCGCGCCGGGACCGACCGGCGGGTGCGGATCCTGCTCGCCGCCGCCCTGGCTGGCTTCTGCGGGATCCTGGTCATCGGTGTGGCCGAGTATACCTGGTTCTACCCCCGGAATATGTTCGTCTATTTCTTTCTCTTCGGCATCATCGGCGCGTGCATCAAGCTGGTGAAGCTGGAAAAGGCGCGGTAAACCATCAAAAACGGCCCGCCCCGGACGGTAGATCCGGGGCGGGCCTTCCGTTTGCCGCTTCGGCTATATGCCGTCCCGTTCCCGTGCGGAGCGCCTGGACGCGCATCGTCTTGCAGGGCGAAAGGAACGTTCTTTTTGATCCTTTTCCCTTCAAGAAAAAGGACTACAGGTGGGGCAGATGGGTGCGGTAGCGGCGCAGATCGGCCTCGCTGTACCGCCGGAGCGCGGCCTGCACCTGCTCCAGCACGGCCTCCCGCTCCTCCGGCAGCGTTCCCTGGAGGGGGACCGCGTTGGAGGCCCCCAGGGCCGCAAACCAGACCGGGATCTCCAGCCCGGCGATCAGGCGGGCCAGCTCCTCCAGCTTCTCGTGCTCCCCGGCCTCGGCCCAGCGGCCGGCCCGGACCTCCTCATACAGCCGGGACTCCGGGTAGAGGGTAAGCATGGAGACCCCCAGAATCTGCGGGCGGGTCTGATTGAAGATCAGGGCGCTCTCCCGGGCGGCCCGGGCCCCGTTCCCCGCCCCGGACAGGCCGGTGAGGTAGAAGAAATGGTAGCCAATACCCGCCCCGTCCAGCCGGGCGCACTGGCGGACGATATCCTCCGGCGCATACCCCTTGTCCATGAAGGCCAGGGCCTCCCCGTCGCCGCTCTCCACGCCAATGGTGAGGCCGTCGTACCCCAGGGCCCGGAGCTCTGCCAGCTCTCCGCCGCTCTTTGGGGTGATGTCGGTGACCCGGGCAAAGCAGCCGATGGATTGGCAGCCGGGGAGATACCGGCGGATCAGCCGGGCGATGGCGGCCAGCTTGTCTGCGGAGAGGGCGAAGGGGTTTCCGCCCGTGAGGTAGACCCGGCGAATCTCCGGCGCAGGCAGGTCCTGGAGCCGGGCCGACAGCCGGGCGGTGGGGGAGGCCCACAGCATCTGGGCCTCGACAAGGTCGGCCTCCACCTCCTCCAGGGGGGACATGCGGAAGGAGAAGGGGAGCTCGTGATAGAGGGTGCAGAACTTGCAGCGGTGGTGGGTACACCCGGCTGTGACCTGCAGGAGCAGCGAGCCTGCCTCGTAGGGCGGCCGCCAGATGGTTCCGGTGTAGTGCATGGCGGATTCCTCCTGTTTTTCATTTTCTCCAGCATACTCCACCCAGCTTTGCAAGACAAGTACGGTCTTTTTTGGGCGCTGGTACCCTTTTTCGTACCATTGGCACTCCCTCCGGCAAAACGGGGCCTTGCCATCCGGCCCGGCGGGGGGTATACTGGAGAAAATGCGCGAAGGGGGTCGGGATGTTTGGCGGAGAACAAATTCAGCGGGCCGGAGGCCGAGGCCCGGTGCGTACCCATGAGCCGTCTCCAGGCGGTGCTGAGCGGCAAGTGGAAGATCCTGATTCTATGGTACGTGGCCTTCTACAAGGTCCAGCGGTTCGGGGCGCTCCTCCGCCGCCTGGACGGGATCACCCAGTCCACCCTGACCCGGCAGCTCCGGGAGCTGGAGGCAGACGGCTTTCTCCGCCGGACGGTCTACCCGGAGGTTCCGCCCCGGGTGGAGTACACGTTGACCGGGCTGGGGGAGAGCTTTCTCCCGGTCCTGCAGCAGATGCTGGCCTGGAGCGAGGTCCATCTCTGTCCGGGTTATGTCAATCCCTACGGCCCCGCGCCGGAATGACAAAAGGAGGAACATCTCATGCTGAAGCTGCTGCTGGGCCGGGCTGGAACCGGCAAGACCGCCGCGCTGCTGCAAACCATCTCCGAATGCGGCCGGGCGCGGCCCCAGGTCCTCATCGTCCCGGAGCAGCACTCCCACGCCATGGAGCGCGCCCTCTGCGCCGCAGGAGGCAGCCGGGTCTCCCTCTATGCGGAGGTCCTCTCCTTCACCCGGCTGGCCAGCCGGGTCTTTGCGGTCTCCGGCGGGCCGGCCGCCCCGGTGCTGGACGCTGGGGGGCGGCTCCTGCTGATGCGCGCCGCCCTCCAGTCGGTGGCGGAGCAGCTGCGGCTCTATGCCCGGCCCTCCAAAAAGCCGGCCTTTCTGTCCGGACTCATCGCCACGGTGGACGAGCTCAAGAGCTGCCGCATCACCCCCGATCACCTGTGGACGGCGGGAGAGGAGACCGGCAGCGCCGAGGGGGACAAGCTGCGGGATCTCTCCCTCATCTACGGAGCCTATGAGGCCATGACCGCCCGGCTGGGGGCCGACCCCCGGGACCGGCTCACCCGGCTGGAGGCCGCCCTGGCCGGGACCAGCTGGGCCGCCGGGCGGGACTTCTATCTGGACGGCTTCACCGACTTCACCCCCCAGGAGCGGGCGGTGATCGCCCGGCTGCTGGAGCAGGGGCACACGGTGACGGCGGCCCTCACCTGCGACCACCTGGAGGAGGACGAGGAGGGCGCAAGCATCTTCTCCCCCGCCCGGCGGACGGCGGCCCAGCTGCTGCGGCTGGCCCGGGATCGGGGGATTCCCCGGGAAACCCAGGTACGGACGGGGCAGGCCGTCCCCCGGGCCCCGGCCCTGGCCTGGCTGGAGGAGCACCTCTTCTCCCCCGCCCAGCCCCCCATGGAGGGCCCGGCGGAGGCCATTTCCCTCTTCACCGCCCACACCCCCTACTCCGAGGTGGAATACGCCGCCGCCGAAATCCTGCGCCTGGTGCGGGAGGAGGGCTTCCGCTTCCGGGACATCGCGGTGGCCCTGGCCGATCCGGAGGGGTACGGCGGGCTGATCGAGACCATCTTCCCCCGGTACGGCATTCCCGTCTTCTACAGCCGCATGGCCGATGTGCTCCAAAAGCCGGTGCTGGCCCTGATCACCGCCGCCCTGGACGCAGCGGCGGGAGGCTACCGCTATGAGGACCTGTTCCGCTATCTGAAGACCGGCCTCACCGATCTGCCCCTGGAGGAGGTGGATCTGCTGGAGAACTACGCCCTGCGGTGGGATCTGAAGGGCTCCCGCTGGACCCAGGCGGACCCCTGGTCCATGCACCCCCTGGGCTACGGCCGGACCTGGAGCCCCGCGGACGAGGAACTGGTCCGGCGGCTGGACGCGGCCCGGCGGCGGGCGGTGGCCCCTCTGGAGCGGCTGCGGCACAATCCGGACCGGACGGGCCGGGGACAGGCCCGGGCCCTGTACCGGCTTCTGGAGGAGATCGCCCTGCCGGAGCGGCTGGAGGTCCGGGCCCAGGCTCTGCGCAGCCGGGGGGAGCCCGCCCTGGCCGAGGAGGACCGCCAGCTCTGGGACATCCTTTGCGGGGCGCTGGAGCAGTGCGCCGCCATCCTGGGGGAGATCCCCATGGAGCTGGAGGAGTTTTCGTCTCTCTTCGCCCTGGTGCTCTCTCAGTACGACGTGGGCTCCATCCCGGTCTCTCTGGACCGGGTGAACGCAGGGGACATGCAGCGGCTGGCCCACCGGAGCTGTCCGGTGCTCCTGCTGCTGGGGGCGAACGACGGGAGCATCCCCAAGGCGGCCCCCTCCCCCGGCCTGCTCAACGACGACGACCGGACGCTGCTGGCCTCCTACGGCCTGGAGACCGCCCCCCGGCTCACCGACAAGCTCTACCGGGAGATGACCATCGTCTACGAGACCTGCGCCCTGCCCCGGGAACGGCTCCTGGTGAGCTGGGCCCAGGCCGGGGCCCAAGGGGAGGAGCGCCGTCCCGCCTTTCTGATCCGCCGCCTGCACACCCTGTTCCCCCACCTGCCAAGCGCGTCGGAGGGGACGTCGGACGGCTCCTTCCGCCTGGCGGCCCCCCGGCCCGCTCTGGAGCTGTGCGGGCGCTTTCCGGCGGCGGGCCAGGCCCTGCGGGCCCTGCCGGAGTACGCCCCTCTGGTGGAGCGGATGGAGCGGTGCGCCGCGCTGGAGCGGGGCAGCCTGACCCGGCCCACGGTGGAGGCCCTGTACGGCCGCCGGGTGCCCATGTCGGCCTCCCGGATGGACAAATACAAGTCCTGTCACTTCTCCTACTTCATGCAGTACGGGTTAAAGGCCGAGCCCCGCCGGAGCGCCGGGTTCCAAGCCCCCGAGTACGGCACCTTCGTCCATTACGTGCTGGAGCATGTCTTTCAGGAGACCCTGATCCCCGACCGGGCCCTGGTCCGGCGGGTGGTGGACCGCTACGTGGCCGAGGAGCTGGGCGGGCTGGAGAAGGAGACCCCCCGGTTCCGCTACCTGTTCCAGCGGCTGCTGAAATCGGTGTGGGCGGTGGTGGACAACGTAGCCCAGGAGCTGGCCTCCTCCGAATTTAAGCCCATCTCCTTTGAGCTTGGCTTCGGCCGGGACGGCGCGCTGCCCCCGGTGGAGTTCACCGCCCATGGGGTGACGGTGAGCGTCTCCGGCTTTGTGGACCGGGTGGACGCCTGGGAGCACGACGGCCGCCTCCATCTGCGGGTGGTGGACTACAAGACGGGGCGCAAGTCCTTCGATCTCACCGACATCTGGAACGGCCTGGGGCTCCAAATGCTCCTGTACCTGTTCACTCTGGAGCGGGAGGGGAAGTCCCTCTACGGCCGGGAGATCGTCCCGGCGGGGGTGCTCTATCTCCCGGCCCGGGACGCCGTGGTGGCCGGGAGCCGGTCTATGACCGAGGCCGAGCGCCAGAAGAAGGTAGACGCCGCCCTCCGGCGCAGGGGCCTGGTACTGGACGACCCCGCCGTGCTGGCGGCTATGGAGCGCCCCGGCGAGACGGGCATCCGGTTTCTGCCCCTGCGGATAAACAAGGCGGGGACGGCGGCCGGCGAGGCCCTGGTCACTGCCGAGCGTCTGGGGCGGCTCCGCCGCCATACCGACCGGATTCTGCGGGAGATCGGCCAGGAGCTGGCCGCCGGGAACATCGCCGCCGACCCCTTCTGGCGGGGACCCGATCACAACGCCTGCCAGTGGTGCGACTACGCCGCTGCCTGCCAGTTTGAGGAGGGCAAGGGCGGCGACCGGCGCCGGCGCCTCCCCGCCGTCAAGGGCGAGGCCTTCTGGGCCGCCGTGGAGCAGGCAGACGCCGCCAGTCTGGAGGATGCGCCTGTCTCAGACAACTGAGACCCGCCGGAACCCAAAAAGCAAGCAGCCGAAATCGGTTCCCCGAAGTACACTCCCAGCGTCCCCCATCCGCTGCAAGTGCGGCGTGCAAGCGTTTTTGGCCGCAGGCCGAAAACCTTGAAATCGCCCGGATTCACTCCGGGCGATTTGATTGAAAGACACAGGTGGAGGCGGCCAATGGCCGCCGGAGCCAAAAAAAGAAGACCGCCTTTGGCGGTCTTCTTTTTTTGGAGCAGGGTACGGGAGTCGAACCCGCCTTCTCGGCTTGGGAAGCCGATGCACTACCGATGTACTAACCCTGCATTCAGATGCTTGTTTAGTTTAGCACAGCCTGAGCGGTTTGGCAAGAGCTTTTTCCGGTTTTTTCTGAAAAAATTCCCCTGCCCCTTCTGCTTCCCGGCCCCGGTGGTTATACTTTCTCCAGCGGCTGCGGCCGTATGGGAGGTTTTTGACTTGGATTTTTCACAGCTCTGCGCCTGCGGGCCCGAGGGCCACGCCCAGCTCAAGCGCCATGTGGACCGCTGTGCCCAGCAGGGGCGCAGCTACGAATTTGCCCAGTGCGGCCTACCCGCCGGGTGCCGTCCGGCCCGGGCCGATCTGGGCTTCTGGCGGGATGGGGAGGACTATCTGATTTACTTCCGTCCGACGGTCTCCTACCAGGGCCCCAGCCCCCGGCTGGCCGGGTTCTGGCGGTGCGGGAGCCACCAGCGCTTCCACAGCTTTCAGGCCCTGTCCCTCCGGCTCCAGCTTCTGAGCGGGGAGCTGGCCGCCAGCGCCGCCCCGCCCCTCTTTGTCCCCCTGAATGCGGCCCTCCAGGCCAAGGTGGTGGGCCAGGAGGCCGCTGTGGAGGCCGCGGCCTTCAAGCTCTGCGGACATATCTGTAAGCGGGCCCCACTCCGGCCTCTCTCGCTCATCTTCTACGGCCCCACCTGCGTGGGTAAGTCAGAGCTGGGCAAACAGATCGCCCCCGTCCTCAACCAGCTCTGGGGCGAGGAGCGCTACCGGCTGGTCTGGACCGAGCTCAACACCTTTACCGAGGCCCATTCAGTCTACCGCCTGACTGGCGCGCCCCCCGGCTACGTGGGCTACGACGACCAGCCCATTTTGGAGGAGGTCCGCCGCAGCCCCTACACCATCTTCATGTTCGACGAGCTGGACAAGGCCCACCCCGCCGTCCTCAAGGTCTTCATGTCCATCCTGGACGAGGGCCGGTGTACTGCCCGCCGGCCCGACGGCCAGGGGGAGCGGGAGCTGGATTTCCGCCAGTGCATCTTCCTGTTCACCACCAACGCCGACCTGTCGGCGGGGGGCGGGCGGCGGCTGGGCTTCTCTGCCCCAGAGCCGGAGCCGCCCGCGCCGGACAGGGAAACAGCCGCTCCGCCCCCCGGTCCGGCCGGTCTGGCGCAGCGGCTGCTGCAAGAGGATGAGCGGGCCCGCCAGGCCCTGGTCCGTACCGGGGTGCTACGGGAGATCGCCGGGCGGTTCAGCGGCCTGATCGGCTTCCAGCCCCTGAGCGGAGCGGCCCGGGCAGCCGTTACCGCCCGGCAGATCGCCGCCCTGGGGCGGGAGTACGGCCTGCGCATCACCCAAGTGGACCCGGACCTGGCGCAGGCGCTGACGCCGCCGGACGCGCTCTCCCTGCGCTCCACCGCCGGGGTGCTGGAGGGACTGCTGACTCCCCTGCTCCTGTCCTATCCCGGGGGGGACGGCACGGAAGAGCCGCTCCGGCTGACCGGGACGCCGGACGCCATGCAGCTGCTGCCCGCCTAGCCGGTCAGGGCTCCAGCTTCTCCACGGTGCCCTCGGCCTCGTTCAGGCGGTACAGGTGGCGGCCGTCGGCGCTCATGAGATAGCTGCCCATCAGCTCGTTGGTCTGCTCGGGGTTATCGGAGCTGTAGATATGGATCCGCATACAGGGCTCGCTGTCCACCAGGACCGCCCCGTCCAGGGCCCGTACCCGGTAGTCCTCCATAGAGGCGCCGCTCAGGCCCAGGGACTCGGGCGGCAGGCTGGACACATAGTCCAGCGCCTCCGCCAGATTCATCATCTCGGGGGGCGCGGAGACCGAGCCCTCGGCCTCGTCCACCGTGACGGTGCAGCTCCCCTGCTCCCAGGTGATGAGCACCGTGACCGCCTTCCCCGCCTCAGCTGCGTTCTTCGCCAGCCGGACGGTGCCGCTCCCGGCGGTATAGGAGGGGTCCTCGGCCTCTACCAGCTCCTCGTCCACCACGGTAAAGCCGGACTCCTCCCCCTTCAGCTGGGCCACATAGCCCGCCACCGTTTCGGAGGCCGACGTCAGGCCGTCGTAAGTATAGGAGATGGTGCCGCTCATGGACATCTGGGCCCCCTCGCCAGGGGTCAGGGCGGCCACATTCTCCTCGCCGACGGTGTAAGCCGCAGGCAGATCGCCGCCCCCCTCCGGGGCGGTATCCCCGTCTGCGCCCTCCTCCTTGTCTCCCTTACAGCCCGCCAGCAGGCACAGCAGGGCCAGCAGCAGGGCCGTCCATCGGATTCGCTTCTGGTTCATTCCTTCATACTCCGTTCTGTTGCGGCTGAGATCGGTTCCCTCCCAGCGCCTGGATAAAACTGCTTATTCCAGGCAGATAGTCACGTCGTCCCTGGCTCTCAGCTCATATTGAAACCCCTGCTCCGCGCCGTTGACCTCCAGCCGGACGGGCCGGTTCAGGTGGTCGAAATCGATGCCGGAATACTGGAGCAGATCCATCAGATAGTAAGGCGACCCGTCCGCCTTGACAGGCAGGGACAGGGGTGCACCGTTCAGCGTCAGGCCGAGCACCCGGGGCTTGGGCGGCGCAGGCCGGGGGGCGGCGGGCTGAACCGGCTGCGGCGCAGATTGTACCGCCTGCGGCTGGGGCTGAACCGGCTGGGCCGCGGGGCGGACCGGGCTCTGAGGCGCAGGCTGGGCCGGCGCTCTGGAGACCGGAGCAGGGTTCACCACGTGACGCACCGGTTCGGTCTGGACTGCGGCGGCCGGGCGAACCGGAGGGGCCGGGGACGCGGAGCTGCGCTCCAGCGTGAGGATCACATCGCCGTGGGCAAGGGGGGTGTCCAGCGGGACCTCCCGGTTGTTGACGGCGGCCCGGCCCGAGAAATTGGGCCCCAGCAGCTCACCCAGGGTCCGGGCAGCCGGTGCGCCCGGACTGGCGGGCACAAAGTGGATCTGATCCCCGGCGTGGACCACAGCGGAGAGGGCGGCCTCGGCCTCGTTGATCTGGAGGACAGCGGGGGCGGCGGGCTCCCCCCGGAGCACCAGGTGCTTTCCGTCCAGGGTGAGGCTCATACTCTTGCCGTTCCGGCCCACCATGTCTGCGTAGTTATAGCCGTTCATTAGGAGAATATCCCGCAGGGTGAGCACGCCGCTGCGGAACAGCTTGGCGGGCTGGCCGTTCAACAGCACTACATAGCTGTCGTTGAGCAGTCCCAGCCCGGCGGAGACCGCGATTCCCAAGGGGGTAGCATACTCGGGGCGCTCCAGCTCCAGTCCGTCGGCAAAGACGCTCAGGGCGTAGTTATTGCCCGCAATGGCCACCCGCTTCTCGTCCATCTCCAGGCTCTTGGCCACCTTTTCCCGCAGGCCGCTCAGGCGGCTGCCGCCTCCCGCCAGAAAGAGGGCCGAGGGCGGCCCGCCATTGACGGAGGAGATCTGCTCGGCGATGGCTCCAGCCAGGCGGTGCATGGGCTCCTGGATGGCCGCGCCCAGCTCTGCGGCGGAGATGTGCTCCTCAAGCCCCAGAATATTCCGGTAGACGATGTCCTCCTCCACCCCCAGGCTCTGTTTCATCCGCTCGGCAGTCCGGAAGTCCACCAGAT
Source organism: uncultured Flavonifractor sp. (assembly GCA_947649225.1). GTDB lineage: Bacteria > Bacillota > Clostridia > Oscillospirales > Oscillospiraceae > HGM12998. The sequence goes on along the minus strand of CANSQX010000062.1, from coordinate 2,548 downwards.
AGGTCCGCATAATGGACTCCGTGATCTCGTCTCCGGCCACGGTGGCCATGGTGTAGCCCACCACGCTGCCGTCCCGGCACAGGGCGATATCGGTGGTTCCCGCGCCAATGTCCACCAGAGCCAGATTGAGCAGCCGCAGCTCGGCCGGGATGGCCGCGTTCATGGCGGCGATGGGCTCCAGAGTCAGGCTGGCCACCTGGAGTCCGGCGGACCGCATGGCGGCATAGAGGCTCTCCACCACCTCGCCGGGGAGGAAGGTGGCCACCACATCGGCCTCCGCAATTTTTCCGTTGTGGTACTGGAGGTTGGACAGCGGGTAGTTGTCCAGCCGGTACTGGGCCACCGTGTAACCCACCAGAAAGAGCTGGCGGCGCTCCTCGTCATTCTGGAGGACCTCCTCCGCCGCAGAGACCGCACCGGCCTCCAGGCGGCTGATCTGCTCGGCGTCGATGGGCGCGTCGCCGCTCAGCTCGATGGAAAAGCTGCCGCTCTGGGTGCGCAGGGCCCGGCCGGCGGCGGCCACGCTGACCCGCTCCAGCTTCACGCCCAGCCGCTCCTCCAGCCGACCAGTGACGGTGCGGGCCAGAGCCGCCACCTGCTTGATATCGTCAATCTGGCCGTCCATCATGGCCCGTTTTCCGTGCTCGGCCAACTCAATATCCAGGATTTTGAGCTTGCCGCCCGCCGGCCGCCCCACTACGCCGACGATGCTTCGCGTCCCGATGTCCAGTGCGAAGATGAGATCCTTTTCCTGGGCTTTATACTCCGCCATATGGCCGCTCCTTTCCCGCCGCTGCCCCGCCCGGCGGCGGGGTGGGCCGTCTAAAATTGCCAGAAGACGGCACGGGACATGCCGCCCTCTGGCAATGGGTGGAGACCGGATCCTGCGGACCCGGCCTCCACAGAGGCTGTGTACAGTGCCGGGGGCTTTTCGATGGGATTGCGCCCCAGCGCTTAATACTTACTGAACACGCTGGCGCCGCCGGGCGCAGCTTCCTCCTCCATGTCCTCCATCATATAGTCGGAGGCGGGGGCAGCGTGATAGGAGGAGGCCTGCGGCTTGGACATATAGCTGCTGCTGCCGTCGCTGCGGACCTTGAACCGGCCCAGCAGTTCCTTCATCAGGGCGGCCTGGCTGGACAGCTCTTCGCTGGCGGCGGCGGACTCCTCGCTGGTGGCGGAGTTGGTCTGCACCACAGAGGAGATCTGGTCGATGCCCTCGGTCACCTGGTTGATGGCCTCGGACTCCTCCTCCACAGCCTTCGTGATGGTTGCAATCGCGTCGTTGGCCAGCTTGGCGCGATCCAGCGTCTTATTCAGGGAGTCGGAGACGTCCTTGACGATGGTGCTGCCCTCCTTCACGGAACTGATGGAGTTCTCGATCAGGTCCTTCGTGGCCTTGGCGGCCTCGTCGGAGCGGGAGGCCAGGTTGCGCACCTCGTCGGCCACCACGGCGAAGCCCTTACCCGCAGAGCCCGCCCGGGCAGCCTCCACGGCGGCGTTCAGGGCCAGAATGTTGGTCTGGAAAGCGATATTCTCGATCGTGGCGATGATCTTGCCGATCTCCTGGGAGGAGGTGGAAATCTTCTCCATAGCCTCCACCATGGCCTGCATGTGCTCGGCGCTCTCGACCACCAGGCCGCCGGCCTCCTGGGAGTACTGCATGGCCATCTTGCTGTGCTCGGCATTGCTGCGGGAGTTGTTGGAGATATCGTTGATGGTAGCGGAGAGCTCCTCGACGGCGCTGGCCTGCTCGGTGGCGCCCTGGGCCAGAGACTGGGCGCCGGTGGAGACCTGATCGGCCCCGGCAGAGACCTGCTCGGCGCTCTGGTCGATCTGGATCAGGGCGTCGCTCAGGCGGCGGTTGATGCCGCGGACGGACTGGAGCACCTCGTTCAGGGCGCCCACATACAGGCTCTCATCCTTCGTGCGCACATCGAAGTTGCCTGCGCTCATCTCGCCCAGAAGGCGGCATTCGTCCTCAATCACACCGGCCAACACGCGCTGGCTGGTGCGCAAGGCGTCGCACATCTCTCCCAGCTCGCTCTTGCTGCTGTAGTTGACGGGCACGTCCAGTTTGCCCTGGCTGTAGCCCACCAGCGCAGCCCGGGCCTCCTCCACGGGGGCGGCGATGCTGCGGATGATTCGGATCGCCATACCGATGATGAGGATCACGGCCACCACCATCACCACAGCCACAATCAGGATAGTGATCAGGCTGTTACGCTCCTGCGCCCGAATGGCCTCCTCCTCCTGGGTCTCCAGCTGGTTGCGGACCACGTCGGAGAGATCGGCCGCCGTATTCAGGCGGGGCGAACAATCATTTACAATCATTGTGGCCGCTTCGGTTTTATTGCCGGCCTTGATCTCGTTCAAAATCGGTGTAGTAACCGTTTTCCAGTCGTTCACGGCGGCGGCATATGCTTTCACCTGGCTGTCATTGGGGTAGAGGGTCTGCAGCCGCCCCAGCGCCTCGTCCAGGCTCTTCAGGGCGCCGTTCATACGGCTCTCCCGGTCTGCGCTCTGCGCGGTACTAGGATCCAAGGTC